>NZ_NCUI01000025.1:483088-790692 GCF_002096435.1 Streptococcus oralis subsp. oralis | reverse complement strand
ACCTGGTTTGTGTGGGAAGCTTGCGTCATAAGAAGCCTTATTCGGAATCTGTGTACGGCCGTCTTCCTTCACATATGCGGACAAGTTAGCGCCGGCTTTGATTTTCGCGTCGAATGTTAATTCAACGGCTTGACCGCCATTGGCTTTCACTTGGTCTTCTGTAAGCGTCAAGGTAATGGTTTGTCCTTCTACCTTGATTTGACTTGCATCAAGAGCTTGACCATTCAATTTAGCACTTGAAGTTCCTGCGAACTCAAGAACATCTTCGATCTTATCGGTTACGCTGAAGGCTGTCGCATCTTGCGCTACTGTTGTTTTCACATTATAAGTGAAGACTTCATCACGTTTTGCGAGGGTTTCTTCTGCCTTGCCGTTCACATCTTTCTTGATCTCTGGCTCTTCTGGAGTCGGTGGCGTTACTGGGACTTCGTTAGAGTCCTTGTGGTATTTTGGATTATGATCAATATCATAAGAAGCCTTATTCGGAATCTCTGTCTTACCATCTTTATTCACATAAGCTGATAAGTTGGCATTATCTCTAATCTTAGCCTTGAAATTCACTTCAATTGACTTACCTGCATCTGCTTTGACAGAAGCTTCTGTAAAGGCAACTTTGATGACTTGACCAGAAAGTGTCACTGTCGCCTTCGATCCTGCATCCTCACCATCAAGTTTAACAGTGGCTGAAGCATTCTCACCAACAAATTCTAGAACTTCTTTCAACTCGTCTGTCATCTCAAACACAGTTGCGCTGGCAGGCATTGTTGTTTTCAAAGTATAAGTAAATTCTTCATTACGTTTTGCAAGATCATAACGTTCTGCTCCGTTTACTTCCTTCTTAAGCTCTGGAGTAGTGGTTGGTGGTGGTGTAACGGTAACTGGTTTTGATTCTTTCTTAGAATCAGGATTATCATTAATGATGTAGCTAGCAGTATTTGGTACTACCGGCTTGTCTTTTGATTCATTTGGATAAGCCGCTAAAAGTGCATCAAAGGTAATGCCTTCCTTCACCTTAGCCTTAAATGAAACTTGTACAGCTTTACCAGCATATTGTTTCACCTGCTCTTTACCAAATGTAACCGTCAAACGTTGACCTTCTGTTGTTACAGTGAGGTCTTGAACAGCTTGGCCATCAACAGTGACCGTTGCTTCTCCTTCAAATGCCAATTCTTTGACGATATCATCTGAAATGGTGAAGCTATCTGCCACATGTGGAACCGTTGAGTCAATCGTATACGTGAAGATTTCTGATAACTTACCAAGATCTGCGTGTTCCTGACCATTCACCTTCTTCGTGATTGGTGGTGGTGTAACAGTGACCGGCTTGGTTTCTTTCTCACCTTGTTGGTCATTCTTGTTGGTATAAGTAATCTTAGCTTTGTTCTCAATAGATGGAACAGTTGAGCCTTTCTTCACTTTGGCATGAATCACGAGCTCTACTTCTTGGTTACCGTAGTCACCCGCATTCGCAAAATCTTTCATCGTTGCAGTCACGGTTTGACCTTGAACTGTTACATCGAAGAATTTCGCTGCAGCTCCCTTGATTTCAGCTTGACCTGGAGTCAAGTTCTCATCCAAGGTATCCGTTACAACGAAGGACTTGTACGTTGTAATATCATTTGGCAATTTCGCTTTGATATTATAAGTAAAGTCGGTTTCCGCACCGATTGTTGCCTCTGTCAGTGTTTCGTTGATTTTCTTATCAACACCTGGTTCTGATGGAGGAGTTACGGTGACAGGTTTCGTTTCTTTTTCTCCGCTATGATCGTTCTTATCTGTGAAGCTGAACTTCGCAGTATTTGGAATGTTGATACGAGTCACTCCATCATTGATCTTAGCTGGAATAATCAATTCCACTTCTTGACCAGCAAGGTCTGTAGCGTTCGCAAAGTCCTTCATCGTTGCAGTCACGGTTTGACCCTCAACTGTTACATCGAAGAAGGCTGCAGCTGCTCCTTTGATAACTGGTTTGCTTGAAGTTTCATTGATAACTGACAAATCTCCTTCAAGTGTATCTGTAATCACAAATTTCTTGTAATCTGTAATATCGGTTGGAAGTTTTGTCTTAATGTTGTAGTTATACGCTTGACCTGTCGCGATATCTAAGTGATCAAGAGTTTCATTGATCTTCTTCGTTACAGGAGGTGGCGTTACGGTGACCGGTTTCGATTCAACTTCTTTCTCTACATTATTCTCATTTGTAAAGGAAATAGAGGCCTTGTTTTCAATGGTTGTACCTGTCACACCATTTTTAACTTTTGCAGGAATGACTAGTTCAACAGTTGAGTATTTTGCAAGTTCACCAAACTGACCATCCTTCACCGTTGCCGTAATCTCTTGGCCATTGGTGTGGATATCAAAGAGGGCCGCTGCAGAACCTTTAATACTTACGTCTCCTGCAAGTTCCAAATTAGCATCCAGTGTATCACGAATCACAAATTTCTTGTAATTAGCAACATCACTTGGTACTGCTGTTGTAATGTTGTAGTTGTATGGTTGCCCATCAAACGTTTGGAAGCTATCCAAGTTTTCATTGATTTTCTTATCAATCGTTGGTTCTTTTGGTTTTGGTGGGGTAACCGTTACTTCGTTAGATGTTTGTTTCACATCGTTCAAGATCACATCCGCTGTATTTGGTACTTTTACTTGACCATCTTTCTTGTATTTAGAAAGATCAGCACCTTTACGGATTTTCGCCTTAAAGGTTAATTCTACATATTGAATGTCTTTCACCTTACGGCGATTCACTTTACGAGTGATTTTTTCAAGATTAGTTTTGTCTAGTGTCAACGAAACGGTTTGACCTGAAACAGTTGTCGCACCTTTCAAATCAGCGTTATCTTTTCCACCGAGTTTTACATTCAAACTATCTGCTTGAACTTCTAACTCTGGAACAACTGTATCTGTCAGCGTAAAGTTGTCCGCAATACCTGGCCATGGAGCAGTCACCTTGTACTCAAAGAGTTCCTCTTCTGCCTTCAAATCTTCATGTTCTTTGTCATTAACCTTCTTCGTAATTTCGGTTACAACTGGAGGTTTCACATAAACTGGATTTGAACGGCGAATGGTACTTGGTTTGGTATCTGTCTTGGCATGCGCATCTTGGTTTGGTTGATTGTCATCACCATTCCACATGATGTTCCCTTGGTTTAGGAGACCAAATCCATTACTTTCCTGAAGGAGAGCCATGAATTCTTTACTTGATTGATTATTGCGGTATTGTTCTTTCAAACGAACCTTAATGGTCATTTGAGCTTTCTTCAATACCAAGTAATTGTAGTTGGATCCTTTAGCAGGAACATCCGCAACCACGACACTTTGAGGGTTGCCTTCTGAATCATCTTGACTAACTACACGAGTGGTCCATTTTTCTCCATTTGGTCCAGTAGCTGAACTTTCAACCACTTCCAAACGGTAGTCAAGTGGGTCTGTCAACATGACATTCTTTTCAAATTCGTAGGCTACGTTATTGAAGTTGTAATCAAGAGTATAGGTGAACTCCTCTGCCTTGTCTGACAATTGTGCAGAATAGGCTTTTTTCTTTGTCAAACCAAGCGGGTCATCAATTTCTCCTAAGTCATTACTCTTATCTGCGTCGGTAATTCTCTTAGTGACACTTGGGTAACAGTACTCGAGTTTTTGAACTTCAACTTTTTCATTACGGCCACCGATTTTTTGAGTTGTAAATTCACCCGTCTTGAAGACACCAGTCAACTCAGGAACTGTAACTTCTTCTTTTACAGGTTTATAATCAGCTGGCGGATCAACTTCATCCTCTTCATTCGTTTCAGGAGCACGAGCTTCCTTACTCAAATCATAGTCGAAATTGTTATTACCTGGATTGAAGACACTATCGGGTACATAGATTGTGACATTGTCACCTTCTTGATTGATTCGACCACGAATTTGTTTTGATGGATCTGTGACTTTTTCAACAACAGTCTTGCCATTGATTCGAACAGCATCCACCTTATATCCAGGTGTAACAGTAAACTCACCCTTGATGTCTTCCTTAATCAACGCAGCTCCAACAGATTCTAGAACTCGACTTGAGAACTTATTGATATCGCTTTGTTCATTAACATAGAAAGAAACATTCTTACCATTAATATTTTTAGCTGGAGAAGCCATCCCCTCTAATGCTTCATGGAAGATATCTTGAACTGAACGGTTGTCACCGATATCAAAGTATTTTGAATAACCTTCTTTATATGTGTCATAATACTGAGCTTTAGAGTTTGCAAAGATTGATACGTCTTCCCAGAAACCTACTACTACAGTCCCTTCGGAACCAACAACATTTTGAAGTCTTGTAGATGCTTCCTTAACCTCTTTCACTCGCCCTAAAACGTTTTGAGATGCTTCAGTTAGCTCATCAAAATTCCAAGCACGTGTAAGAATATTGTTGCGATAGTCGCTGTACTCTAGACGAACCTTACCATCCGGGTCACGTTTCCCGTTGGCAACTCCATCCGTAATCAAAAGGAAGATGGTCTTACGACCGTTAGCCATATTCCCTTTTCTTTGATTATATTGAGCAATGACATCGTCAATAGCTGGAACTGTAGGGGTTCCTCCTGCTACCTTAATATTATTAATGAATTGATGGATATCATTTTGATCTGAAGACAAGTTGCTAGACTTGTATTTGTAATCATAATCAGGTCCCCAACTACCATAAGTATCTTTACGACCTGTAAAATCATTATTGTAGTAATAGTTGTATCCATCCGCACCTTGGAAGGTTGCCATCATAACTCGGTCTGATGTATCCGGGTTATCAGTCTTAACCAAACGTGGATTATTCTCATCATAATTTTCTTCACTGACAAATGTTGTCAATGTTTTTAAGGCATTTTGGACATTAGGAATGGTGTTCTTGAACGATCCACTCGCATCCTGAAGAATAACTAAGTCGACCGGTTTACGTGGAACTGTCCACTTTGTTTTGTCCGATTTCTTTATCTTACGATAACATCCATTCTGGATAATTTCCGTATTATCTCCTACTCGAATTACCTCAGTTTCATCAGCCGCACCACGACCGAAACGTAAACTAGCTAATCCTAATGGCACAGAGAGAAACAGAATCGTAAACAGAATGGAGACCTTTTTAATGAAATCTCTCATAATTTTCTCTGAAATCCTATTGCGATTTCTTCTTCCTCCTTTTTTCCGAAATGAATGTATGTTAGTTTAGCAGTTCTTGTAACTCTTTCGAGAAATTTTCAGCAGTGGTATGATTTACTAATACATTCTTTACCTGTTGCTGTTTTGTCACAAGATACATACTTGGTATGGTTTGAACCTGTAAAAGATCGGCTGCGGACTGATCTTCGTCATAATAATACGGGAAAGTATATCCTTTTTCTTTGATATACTGATCAGCAGTTTCCTTTGTTTCTTTTCCTGGTTCGTTCATATTCAGAAGAACAAAATGAATTTGATCTCCATACTTTTCATACATCTGCTGAACAATGGGTAGTTGTTTCTGGCAATGCGGACACCAACTAGCCCATTCGACAACTAATATAGGTTTATCATACAGTTCCGAGATAGCAATCAATTTTCCATCTTGAGAGGTCATTTTAAATTCTGGAAGTTGTTGACCTTTTAAACTCAAAGCTGAATTGTTCTCATCACTTGAAGTCGATTGCGAAACTGAAGACGTTCCTATATCTCCATCCTTAGTGGGTCTAGTGAAATAAATTAAACCCACCGCTAAAGCTATGATGACTCCTACTGCTAAAAATGGAAGCCACCACTTGTCTTTTTTCATAATATCTCCTTTCTATTAAGATGTGAAAGCGAGTTAGGTACTTTCAAATTTTGGACATAAGCCCACTCTAACCCGAATATCATTTTATCATTTTGAAATCTTTATTTCAATAAATTTTATCGTAATTTTTCCTATTAATTGCTAAGAAAATTAAGAAAAAATAAAATTTATAATAAGTTAACTTAAATGTGGAGGTTTCAGCACTAATATTTCTAGATTTTTACCAACTTCAGATTAAAATCATCATTATTCTGTCTATAATAAATTAGCCATACAACTTTTTATACAGGGCAACTTAAAAGCAGTTCGCATCTGAACTGCTCTTTTTTGCTATTCTGTCTCTTGGTTCTTTTCTTCAACCTTAACTGGAGCTGGTTCATAAGCTCGTATGATTTGAGCGACAACTGGATGACGAACCACATCCTTGGCTGAAAAATGAACAAAGTCGATTTGGTGAATATTCTTGAGCTTTTCTTGAGCATCAATCAAACCGGACTTAACATTGCGTGGTAGGTCAATCTGGCTGATATCTCCATTGACAATCATCTTCGAATTAAAGCCTAAACGAGTCAGGAACATCTTCATCTGCATGATGGTCGTATTTTGTGCCTCATCGAGAATGACAAAAGCATCGTCCAAGGTCCGCCCACGCATGTAGGCAAGGGGCGCGATTTCGATAATTTCACGCTCCATGAGACGGGTCGTTTGGTCTTTCCCGAGAATCTGATACAAGGCATCGTAAACTGGTCGAAGATAAGGATCCACCTTCTCCTTGAGATCACCTGGAAGAAATCCTAGACTCTCACCTGCTTCCACTGCTGGACGAGTAAGGATAATCCGCTTGACCTGCCCACGTTTAAGGGCAGTTACTGCCAAGGTCACTGCAAGAAAGGTCTTCCCTGTCCCTGCAGGTCCGATTCCAAAGGTCACATCATGCTGTTTGACACTGTCCACATAAAGCTTTTGACCCAAGGTTTTGACACGGATCGGTTTCCCAGTATTGTCCTTGATGATTTCTTCTTCATAAAGGGCGACAAACTTGTCGATTTCATCGTTCTTGACCATGCTAATCGCAGTCACCACATCTGGCGTGCCAACGGTCATTCCTCGATTTACCAAGACCATCAAGGCTTGGATAACCTGACGGGCTTCCTCACATGCAGCTTCTTCTCCCAAAACCTGGACAATTTCCGTACGGGCATGAATCACCACATCGAGCTCTTCTTCCATCAAACGAAGATGGCGCTCATTAGAACCAAAAAGATGGAACAAGTCATCTGGATGACTTAGTTGAATGTCTATTGAATGTTCCTTCAAATAAAGAACCTCTCTAATCCGTTTATTTCTTTTTATTATAGCAAAGAGAACAATAAAATACTAGCCTCATCTCATTGTCTCTAGTGTTCTAAGTATTCTTGCCAGATGGCGTCAAAGTCTCCTAGGTTAAAAGAGAAGCTGGCATGCTCCTCCAAAAAGCGACTCACCTCATCAAAATCATCCGTGTGTTTTGGAAAAGCTGACTCCTCAAAAGCGAGGTCTGCCAAGATAGCTTTAGGACTGTTACTTTTAGGATTGCGCTCGGTCATGAGCCAAGTGTAAAATGATTTTCTCAATTCTTTCTCCTATCAAGAGTTTTTTGATGACACTTTTCTGATTCTTGAAAATTACTGGACTTAGCCTCTGAAACGTAGTGGTTTATAAAATCCGTTTTCGCATCAGTATAGGCGTCTCGATTGTGTTCAAATTTTTTCCACAAACTTAGTTTTAATTCCTGATACGCTTGGGCAATATCTGGATGCTGGCAGAGATAATCTCTAAAATAAATCTCGTCATGATCTCCCGTCATTCGCAAATGTAAATGAAAAACTTTCTCAGAAAATCCCTGCTCTGTATAGCCTTTATTTAGCGAAATCCTGTTAGGACTTTCCGACATCACTAGCCAACCATTCTTCACTAATAAATCCCTAACTCTTGCTAAATCCTCTTTTCTACCTACTTCTAACAGAATATCAACGATATTTTTAGCCCAAATATTAGGGATAGCAGTGCTACCGATATGTTCTATTCTTTTAATAACATTTGCACCCAATATTTTTTTCAGACTTGTTTTTTCCGATTCATACCAGTCTTTCCACTCTGACTTGTGCTCTACTAGAAAAATTGGAAAAAGTTGCCAGAGTTCCTCTAAACTCATTTCTTCAAGTTTCTTTATCATGTCTATAAGGTTTAAATCAACTCTGTCCCAAACTGGTCTTGCTTGATTTTACCAGCCTTCATCAAGCCTCCGAGTGCTTTCTTGAACTGGCCTTTTGAGATGCCAAAGGTTGCCTTGATGTCATCAGGAGATGACTTATCATTCAAGGTCATGAAACCGCCATTGCTTTCCAAGTAGGTCAAAATCATCTGGGCATCATTTTCCAACATTTCAAAGGAACGTGGTTTGAGGGATAGGTTCAAGGTACGGTCCACTTCACGGAAACCAATGACACGCGCATCTAACACTTGCCCCAAACGTGGCTCTGCGTAGCGCTCACTTGGGTGAATGAAACCAAGCATGTTATTCTCTGGTAGGTATACAAAAGTTCCTGATAGCTTGAGGCGGTAAACAATGGCTGGCCAGTTTTGGTTCTGCATGTTGTTGTAGGCAGGACGAGCCAGACGTTGGAAGTCTTCTTGATAAGCCAAGAGTCCCCAGATTCGGTCTTTCTTGTCCACTTCAAGACGGATGTAGAGTTTATCCCCCTTCTTAGGCCAGAGTTCCTTGAGCTCAGGGAGGATATCGAGTGACACAACGATTTCCTTATCAGGTAGACCGGTATCGACAAAGACACCCAAGTCTTTACGAACTTCCGTTACGGTTCCCCAACCAAATTGGTCCTGTGTGGCAGTCACTTCTAGAGTGGTCAAGCGGAGTTTTTGCTTCATATCCGAGTAGGCAAAACCTTTGACCGTATCCCCTACTGTGTGTTGACCTTCTTCCTTAGCAAGAGCATAGGTCTGACCATCCTTTTGCACAAAGTAAAAACGGTCATTTTCATCGATGATAAGTCCAACGATAAAACTTGCAAGATTTGTATTCATATTTCCTTCTTTCGAATAAAACTCAGCCAGCAATGCCAACTGAGTTTTTCTGTTTATTTTTAGACTTCCAAGATTTCTTTTTCTTTATTGGCAGTCATGTCGTCGATGTGTTTCACAGCATCGTCTGTTACTTTTTGAATATCTTTTTCAAGAGTCTTCAATTCGTCTTCAGTGATTTCTTTTGCTTTTTCTTGCTTTTTAGCTTCGTCCATAGCGTCGCGACGGATATTGCGGACAGCCACTTTAGCATTCTCACCGACCTTCTTCACTTCTTTGGCAAGGTCACGACGAGTCTCTTCTGTAAGAGCAGGGATAACCAAGCGGATCACAGAACCATCATTAGCTGGTGTGATACCAAGGTCAGAAGCGTTCAAGGCACGTTCGATGTCTTTCAATGAAGACTTGTCAAATGGTGTTACCAACAAGACACGAGCCTCTGGAATAGTAATAGAAGCGATTTGGTTAAGAGGAGTTTCGACTCCATAGTATTCTACATGGATACGGTCTAGCAAGCTTGCGTTGGCACGACCGGCACGGATACCACCAAATTCACGAGCAAGTGACTGGTGAGACTGGGTCATTCTCTCTTTTGCTTTTTCTACAATTGCATTAGCCATAATTTTCTTATTCCTTTTCTTCGATATTGTTTGAAACTGTTGTTCCGATATTTTCACCAAATACGACACGTTTGATGTTGCCTGGTTGGTTCATGTTGAAGACAACCAAGTCAATGTCGTTGTCCATAGAGAGGGTTGAGGCAGTTGAGTCCATGATACGAAGACCTTTATTGATAACATCACGGTGGGTCAATTCTTCAAACTTAACGGCTGTCTTGTCTTTCTTGGGATCGGCATTGTAAACACCATCGACACCATTTTTAGCCATCAGAATGGCATCTGCTTCGATTTCAGCTGCACGAAGAGCCGCTGTTGTATCTGTTGAGAAGTAAGGTGAACCAATTCCGGCACCAAAGATAACGATACGACCTTTTTCAAGGTGGCGAAGGGCACGTCCACGTACGTAAGGTTCTGCAACTTGTTGCATAGCAATGGCTGTTTGCACTCGCGTATCGACACCAACTTGTTGCAATGAATCTGCCATCACAAGAGCATTCATAACAGTCCCAAGCATTCCAGTGTAATCTGCCTGAACACGGTCCATTCCTGCTTCTGCAGCAGGTTCACCACGCCAGAGATTTCCTCCACCAATAACAAGGGCAATTTCGATACCTAAGCTATGAACTTCTTGAATCTCTTTTGCGATTGTTTGAACTGTTTGGATATCAATCCCTACGCCACGTTCACCGGCAAGGGCTTCACCTGATAACTTGATTAAAATACGTTTATACTTGGGGTTCGCCATTTTTACTCTCCTTTTTTTATCCTACCTATTTTATCACAATTTCTAAGATTTTTATAGTATCATGAGCAATTCTTTCAAAAAAATTAGACCATTAAAAATTCCTCTAAATCAGTAAGAGCACGCTCTGCAATTTTTTCATAACGAGCCTTCTTATCACGGATACGCTCGCCTTCTAACTCCTTGATAATACCGAAATTGACATTCATGGGTTGGAAGTGTTTGCTGTCCGCATGGGTGATGTAATGAGACAGACTGCCAATCGCTGTTGTCTCTGGGAAAATAGCCTCACTTTCTCCCTTGAAGAGACGAGCGGCATTTATTCCAGCAACTAAGCCTGAAGCTGCTGACTCAACATAGCCTTCCACACCCGTCATCTGACCAGCAAAGAAGAGGTTTGGTTGTTTCTTAGAACGGTAGGTTTGCTCAAGAAGATTTGGTGAATCCATATAAGAATTGCGATGCATGACCCCATAGCGAACAAACTCCGCATTTTCAAGACCTGGAATCATTTGGAAGACACGTTTTTGTTCTCCCCATTTGAGGTGGGTCTGGAAACCGACGATATTGTAGAGGCTACCAGCCGCATTATCCTGACGAAGCTGGACAACAGCATACGGTGTTTTGAACTCCCCGTCACGAGGGCCTGTGTAATCGTCTGGATACTCCAGACCGACTGGTTTCATAGGACCATAAAGCATGGTTTTAATGCCACGTTTGGCCATGACTTCAATAGGCATACAACCTTCAAAGTACTTTTCTTTTTCAAACGAATTGAGCGGTGCTTCTTCCGCATTGATCAAGGCTTCATGGAAATCCATAAATTCTTGTTTGGTCATTGGAGCGTTGAGGTAGGCCGCTTCTCCCTTGTCATAACGAGACTTGAGATAGACCTTGCTCATATCGATGGTGTTGACATCGATAATCGGCGCTGCAGCGTCGTAGAAATAGAAACCATCACCGTCATTGAGGGCATGAATCTTTTCAGCTAGGGCGTCGCTGGTCAAAGGACCAGTAGCGACAACTGTAATAACATCAGTCGGCAATTCTGTAATTTCATCACGAACCACTTCAATCAAGGGATGATTGGCCACTTTTTCGGTCACCATTTGGGAGAAACCATTGCGGTCCACCGCAAGGGCACCGCCCGCAGGAACACGTGTAGCTTCTGCTGATTCCAAGATAACAGAACCCAAGCGACGCATTTCTTCCTTGAGAAGCCCAACTGCATTGGTCAAAGCATCCCCACGTAAGGAATTGGAACAAACCAACTCTGCAAAATTGTCTGTTTTGTGCTGAGGAGTTGACTTAACACCACGCATTTCATAGAGTTTAACTGGAATACCACGTTCTGCGATTTGGTAAGCTGCTTCAGAACCTGCCAAACCTCCTCCGATAACATTGATATAAGATTGAGACATGACACTAATACCTCTTTGGGTGGAACCTAAGTTCATATCAAAACAAGCTACTAGACTGTTTGACACCCACAAATCTTTCTAATTTTTCTTTTACTAGTATAACAAAAAAAGGGAAGAAGGCAAACTTCCCTGTTTAGTCATTTTCTTGATTTTCTTCCCAATCGTGGTAAGCAGCGTAGAGCTGGCTTTTATTCCACTGGTAGAGTTTCGCAACTTCCTTAATGGCTTGATTTTTCTTCCTGCCTTCTTGGATGCGTGCTTGGATATCTGAAAACAAGTCCTCCTCGTCCTTTTCTTCCACATCCTGACTGGCACCTTCAACGATGAGAAGGCATTCACCCTTGAGTGGCGTTTCAGCAATACTTTCTAATAACTCAGAAATGGTACCTCGTTGGTATTCTTCATAGATTTTAGTCAATTCCCTGACCAAGACTACCGAGCGGTCACCGTAGACTTCTAGCATATTTTCTAGCGTATCCGCTACACGGTGGGGCGATTCATAGAAAATCTGAGTTTCTGGATAATCTTTTTTTAAGTCAAAAAATTGCTTTTGCTGGCCTGATTTTCTTGGTAAAAAGCCGTAAAAAATATGTGGTTGTGGCGCTAAACCACTGGCAATCAAGGCAGAAATCCCTGCAGAGGCACCCGGAACTGTGACAACTGCAATCTCTTCTTCGATGGCTGCCTTGACTAAATCGTGACCAGGATCCGAGATGCTTGGCAGACCCGCATCAGAAACCTGAGCAATACTTTGCCCTGCTTTCAGAAAACCAATCAAATCAGGAATTTTTTCCTTGGCATTGTGCTCGTGAAAACTGATCTGCTTGGTCGAAATGTCAAAATGTTTGAGCAAAAGTCCTGTATTGCGCGTGTCCTCAGCAGCAATCCAATCCACCTCTTTCAAGGTCTGGATGGCACGAAAAGTCATATCATCTAGATTGCCAATCGGTGTTGCTACTAGGTAAAGTTTGCCATAGGGAGATTGTCCCTTAAAACTTTTTTGAATCTGCATGCTTACTCCCTATATAACAACTCATCACAGAACATACATTCCTCGTCCTGCTCTCGGCGTTGTCCATAAAAATCATTACATACGTGAAAACCGTCCTTATAGATTCGACGGACGCTTTCACGAACATGCTTGGCCTTGACGGGAGTATCTGCTTCCACCTCGCCCAAGCGTTCGCGCAACTTACTATTTTCCAAGCGAAGAGCTGTATTTTCCTCTACCAGACTCTTGAGATTTTTCTTGATGGCTTCCACATCGGCCAAGGTCACCAGTAATTGTTGGGAAAAATCATCCAGCGCGTCAAATAATTCTTTTTTGTCCATAAACCAGCCCTTTCCTTTCTATATCCTTCATTGAGTTTATATTTCTTTCAAGACCAGATATTCCATGGCATTTTGAAAGCTGACATTAGCCTGCCACATTTTTCTAGCTTCTAGTAAATCTTGTAGAATCTGTCGAATCCTTGCTTGCAAGAGATCCTGCCCACAGAGGACTTCGAGGATTCGCAAGACCTGATCTTGTTTTTCCTTGTCATCTACCAAGCTGGCTAATTTCGCAACTTGCAAATAACTCTCTTTTTTCTTGGCTAATAACCAGGTCAGCAGGCGTTCGCTCTCATCCACCAAGGTCCAAAAACTAGCCTGATTGACCAACTTTTCAGCTTCAGCACGTGATTGACAAAACTGGGCTAAGAGAGTTGCTTTTTTCTTGACCAGACCTGCTTGTTCTAATTGATGGATGAGCTTTTCTTCTTGCTTTTTAAAATGGAAAATCTGGGTCCGACTACGGATTGTTGGCAAGATTTTTTCCTCATCGCTGGTCAAGAAGAAAATGTAAACTTCACTCTGGGGTTCTTCGATGACCTTGAGCAGAGAATTAGCCGCGTTAGGATGCATTTTCTCCGCCTGCTCAATAATAAAGACCTGCTGCTGACTTTCAATCCCTGCTTGAGAAAACTGACCCACCAATTCCCGAATGCGTTCTGTCTTGATGACCTGATTGACTGGCTTAATCAAGGTAACATCGGGGAATTCTTCCTGTTCAATCAGCTTACAGTTTCGGCATTTCTCACATGGTAGAACGCCTACTTTATCCGTACAAAAGAGGCTCTTAGCCAAAAACTGCGCCATTTCCAAGCTTCCAAAGAAACCTGAAAAGAGATAGGCGTGATTGAGCTGGTCTTGTTCTAGGATACGGACAAAGCGGTCAAACTGGTCTGGCTGCCAAGCCTTTAGTTGATCTTGTTTCATTTAGCCAAGCCCATTCTGTCAAATAAGACAGCCTTGGTTGTTTCCACAACTTGCTCCAAAGGAAGACTCGAATCAATCTTGACAATGCGATTTCCTTCTTTGTCCAGAAGAGAAAGGTAGCCTTGACGGACTTTCTTGTGCAAGTCCAAGCCTTCCAAGTCCAAACGATTGACTTCGCGATCACTATTGGCAGCAATGCGAGCCAGCCCCTCTTCCACCTCGATGTCAAAATAGAGAGTCAAATCGGGTTTGAGGCCATCTGTCACAAAGTGATTGAGCCAATTAATGGCATCAATATCCAAGCCACGACCAAATCCCTGATAAGCAACGGAACTATCGATGAAGCGGTCCATAATGACCAACTTGCCAGCTTCAAGTGCTGGGAGAACTTTTTCCACTAAGTGCTGTCTACGACTGGCAATATAGAGAAGGAGTTCTGTTTTAGGATCCATCTGAGTATGACTTGGGTCCAAAATCACTTCCCGAATCTTCTCTCCAATCAAGACTCCACCTGGCTCACGGGTCGTCAACACCTCTACTCCTTTTTCCTCTAAAATTGGGAGTAGAGCCTCTAAAACGCTGGTCTTTCCTGCTCCCTCCGGTCCCTCAAGAGAGACTAAAAATCCTTTTGACATGTCTAACTCATTTCTTTTTTTCTACCTTCTATTCTATCAAAAAAATAGATTTTTGTGACAATCTTTTTGTGTCTTCTCCATTCAATCGACCATAAAAGAGGCTGGGAGTCATCCAACCTCTTATTTACCTAATTCTTGTGTTCGTTTGTAGGCTTGATGAACTGCGTCCATGACGGTACCTCTAAAGGCATGTTCTTCCAGACTTGCTACACCCGCGATAGTCGAACCTCCTGGGCTGCAAACTTGATCTTTCAATACTCCAGGATGTTGTTGACTTTCGAGGACCATTTGTCCAGCGCCGACTACTGTTTGGGCTGCCATTTTCAAAGCTATTTCTCGTGGCAATCCTGTCTGTACACCCGCATCTGCCAAAGCCTCGATAAAGAGATAGACAAAAGCTGGTCCACAACCTGCAAGACCTGTCGCCGCGTCAATTAAGTCATCCCCCAGCTCAACCAATAGACCCGCATTGGCTAAAAGCTGACAAAAGAGTTCACCGTCCTCAGCAAGACAGTTTGCTGACATGGCATAACTAATCACCCCTTGACCGATAGCCACTGGAGTATTAGGCATGATGCGAATAATTCGGTGGTGACTTGGAAGTAGTCTAGCCAGTTTTTCCAAAGTCAATCCAGCTGCCATGGAAATCAAAAGAAGGCTCTCTCTCTTTTCAAGAATGGTCTGGTATTGAGAAAGCAGTTCAGAAAACTGAGCAGGCTTAACACCTAGAAAAATCACATCTGCTTCTGCGAAGATTTCGTCATTGCTGGAAGCCTGACCACCAAAGTTGGCAATGAAAGCATCTACTTTTGCTTGACTACGATTGGCAAGGAGAATCTGTGCACCCGTCTTGGCCTGCACAACAGCCTTAGCCAAGCTAGCTCCCATATTCCCCAAACCGATAAATCCAATCTTCATCTCTTACTCCCTTATCTGTCCGTTACCAGTAACCACATACTTGTAGCTGGTCAACTCTTTCAAGCCCATAGGCCCACGCGCATGCAGTTTCTGAGTAGAAATTCCCATCTCACATCCAAGTCCAAACTGGCCCCCGTCAGTGAAACGCGTTGAGGCATTGACATACACCGCTGCAGAGTCCACTTGATCTGTAAAGTAAGCTGCAGCTTCAGCATTTTCCGTCACAATGGCATCTGAATGATGGGTACTGTGAGCTTCAATATGCTCAACTGCTTCTTCTAAACTGCTCACAACCTTAACCGCTAGGATATAATCTAAAAACTCAGTGTCAAAGTCTTGGGCCTCAGCTAATCGACCTGAAAGAAACTGACTTGCTTTCTCATCCAAGCGGAATTGAATTGACTCCAGGCCAGCTTCTTTCCGACTTGTAACCAGAACTTGTTCCAAGCGAGGAAGGAAATCCGCTGCCTTGTCTTCATGAACCAGTAAAACTTCCATAGCATTGCAGACAGAAGGACGACTGGTTTTAGCATTGTTGATGATCGATAGAGCCTTGTCTTCATCTGCATCCTTATCCACATAGACATGGACAATCCCAGTTCCTGTCTCGATAACAGGCACGATAGCATTTTCAACCACAGCATTGATCAAACCAGCGCCTCCACGAGGTATGAGAAGGTCTAGATAACCCTTGGCCTTCATCATGGCATAGCTACTTTCACGGCTAGTATCTTCCACCAGTTGAATCACCTCTGGATGAATGGTAGTCGTCTCCAAGCCCTTCTTCAAGGCTGTGACAATAGCATGAGCTGTTTGATAGGCGTCCTTCCCACTACGAAGAACGACCGCATTTCCACTCTTGAGAGCCAAGGCAGCCGCATCAGACGTCACATTTGGACGACTTTCATAGATAATACCAATAACTCCCATGGCCACACGCTTCTTGGTAATAACCAAACCATTTTCAAGCTGACTTGTTTCTAGGACCTCACCGATAGGATCTGGTAAAGCAACCACTTCACGAATCCCTCTTGCCATCGCTTGGATTCGCCCTGCATCCAAATAAAGACGATCCAGCATGACATCTGAGATTTTCCCCTTGGCCGCTTCCATATCCAGAGCATTAGCCGCTAAGATCTCCTCAGTAGCTGCCAATAAATAATCAGCCATGGCTAGCAAGGCTTGGTTTTTCACTGCTTCACTAGCAGTATTGATTGATTTCTTAACAGCCTGTACCTGTTCAAATTGTTCTTGTGTACTTACCATCGTTCACCTCTAAAATTCTGTAAAGAGTAGCTGGATTTCAGGAGTGATGGAAATCCAGTCATCACGGTGAATCAAGACTCCCTTAGCTTTTTGAGAACGGAGCATATCTTCTAGAGCTGAGACGCCAAATTGGACATGTCCCTTTCCAAGAGATTGACCTGTTTCTTTATCAGCCACTGTTACAATATCGTGGTAAGAGAAGCTTCCTTCCACTTCTACAACGCCTGATAAAAGGAGACTTTTCCCGTTTTTTGAAAGTGCCTCTGCAGCTCCACCATCTACCCAAATCGTTCCCTGACTTTGAGCATAGAAGGCCAGCCATTGTTTCTGGGTACGAAGTCCCTTCTCTTGCGCAACAAAGAAGGAACCATCCTTGGTCTCCTCAGCTGCCTCAATCAGGGCATCTGATTTCAAGGAGGAGCAAATATAGACTGGCACACCTGACTCCGTCGCAATAGTTGCAGCTTTGATTTTTGTCAGCATCCCCCCAGTACCATTAGACGAACCTGCTCCACCAGCCATATCAATAATCTCACGATTGATAGTCTCGATTTTCTCCAAACGTTTGGCTGTTGGATCTGAGTTGGGATTTCCAGTATAGAGGCCGTCCACATCCGTCAAGAGAACTAAAAGGTCTGCCTGAACCATCGCCGCTACCTGAGCACTCAGGGTGTCATTATCACCCACCTTGAGTTCGTCAATGACGACACTGTCATTCTCGTTGATAATGGGAATTGCACCACGATGAAGCAATACAGACAAGGCCTGGTGGGCATTCTTATAGCGACGTTTATCTACAAAATCATCCTGTGTCAGCAAGATTTGTGCAGAAACGATCTGGCGCATGAGGAGGTTGGTTGTATATTCCTCCAACAAAAGTCCCTGACCAACTGCAGCCGAAGCTTGTTTATCTGCAATCTTGGTCGGACGTTTTTTAAAACCCAAAGCTCCAAATCCAGCGGCTACTGCACCAGATGACACTAAAATCAACTCATGTCCAGCCTCATGCAGCATAGCCAATTGCTGGGTAATTGCCTTTACTTTACTTCTTGATAAACTCCCGTCTTCATTTGTCAAGGAGGAGGTCCCCACCTTAAAGACGATTCGTTTGTACTTCATATTCTCACTCCGATTCTTCATATTTATCCATTATAACATGAATACTTTAAAATAGAAAAGACTTGAAATAAAAAGGTTGAGACAAGGCATCTCAACTCTTTTATCTATTCTCATTTTTTCGCAATCTTTCCAGCGTTTCTTTAAAAATCTCTGGAATATCTGCTGTGAACTCCAAGGTTTCACCTGTTCTCGGATGAGTAAAACCTAGAGTCTTGGCATGGAGAAACTGTCCATGTCCTTTCAAAGTCTTACGAGGACCATAGACCTCATCACCAGCGACTGGATGGCCAATATAAGCCATGTGGACACGGATTTGGTGGGTACGTCCTGTTTCCAGTTGCAACTCCACTAAGCTATAATCTCCAAAGCGTTCCAAGACTTGAAAACGAGTCACTGCGGGCTTCCCTTTAGCAGTCACAGCCTGTTTCTTACGGTCTTTTTCACTGCGGCCAATCGGCGCTTCAATCACACCACGATCATTTGGCAGATTGCCATGAACAATCGCCCAGTATTTACGTAGAGACTTCTTATCCTTGAGTTCTTGGGCAAGTGCCAAGTGGGCCTCATCATTTTTTGCAATCATAAGCAGACCAGACGTGTCCTTGTCAATGCGGTGAACGATACCTGGGCGGAGAACCCCATTGATACCTGACAAGTCCTTGATATGGTACATGAGGGCATTGACCAAGGTTCCACTTGTATGACCAGCGCTCGGATGGACCACCATGCCTTGAGGTTTGTTAACAACGGCTACATCCTCATCTTGGTAGATAATCTCGAGCGGCAGATTCTCAGCCACATATTCTAAAACCTCTGGTTCTGGCACGCGATAAGTGACGACATCCCCCTCTTGGACAGTGTATTTGGCTTTCTTAGCTTGCCCATTAACCAAAACTTGTCCAGCCTTGATTTGTTCATTCGCGAGACTGCGTGACAATTCTGTCAGGTCCGACAGAGCCTTGTCTAGACGTTGCCCACCAGTTTCAATTTTTATTTCCATTTACTTCCTCTTTAAGCATTGCAATCAATAGAATAATCACACCAACTGTCAAATAGCTGTCAGCAACATTGAAAATCGCAAAGTTGATAAAGTCTAGGTGAAACATATCCACCACAAAACCTTGACTCATTCTGTCGATAAAGTTGCCCAGACCTCCCGCTATTATCAGGGTCAGTCCAAAAATTAACCAGAGAGAATCCTCCATATGTTTATGTAGATACCAAATGGCTCCTACCATGACGACCAGTGTAATGACAGCAAAAAACCACTGCTGATCTTGCAGCATGGAGAAGGCTGCTCCTCTATTTTGCAGATAGGTCAAGCTAACGAGATTAGGTATCCACGAACGAACTTCACCCAGTGGAATCTGCTGGACAACATAATTTTTGACCAACTGATCCAGCCCAATCAAAAGCAGTACAATGACTGCTACTATTCCTCTTTTTTTCATGATTTCCTCTTCTGATCAAAATATTCTTGCATGACTTCTACGAAAAGAGTACCAGCTTGGCTAAGCTCCACTTCTTCCCGTTTGACATAGACCATGCGGTTATCTAGATTGTCCTTGAGACGAATGACTGTGATGCCATTAACACTGTCACTATCTAAAAATCCAGATCCAGTCGCATAGGCATCTGTCCGCTCCAAAATACCATTCAAAGTAGCACGGTCGGTCACATTGAACATCTGGGAGCTCGCGCTGGTGTCGACAAAGTTCTCTGAATAGTATAGATACTCATCCTTTTCCTGAGTAAACCGAACCGTTGGCAGATCCGCTAGGTCCTCCATGACCAATTCCTCTTTCTGTGCTAAAGGATGCCCTTCACGAAGATAAATGTGAGTCTGGAAAGGAATTAGTTCAATAACTTCTAAACCAAGCTTTTCAACCCGTTGCATAATTCCTTTTTGATTTTGATTGTTGAGGTAGATAATCCCAATCTCACTGTGTCCTTGGGCTACTTCGTCTAAGATTTGAACAGTAGTTGATTCAAAAATACGGAAGTTTTTGTAGTCAGGATAACGTTCTGAGAAGGCAGTAATGGTTGGTGGCAAGAAGTCATAGTGCTGACTGGCAATGGAAAATTCATCCTTTTCTTCCTCAGGATTGGCATACTGATTTTGAAAAACATCAAAGCCTTTGACCAACTCCTGCGCTTTTTCATAAAATTCCATACCACGACGGGTCAAAAACGTTCCCGAACTCGTCCGACGGAAAATTTTAAAACCCAACTCTTTTTCCAAATCACGTACAGAAATAGACAGACTAGGCTGGCTGACATACATCTTTTCAGCAGCTTCTCGGAAAGTACCACTATTGGCAATAGCAACAACATAGCGTAATTGTTGAATATTCATTTTCTACCCCCAACTTCTCTATCTGTTCATTATACCATAATTCAGAAGTTTTCCAAAAAAGAAAAAAGTGTCCATCGCAAGTTTAAATCTAACTATTCTCTATTAAATTCAAAATGGGTATCAAAACAAAAAAATAGGCTCTCCGAAAACTCGGAAAACCTCATTTTATGCTACTTCTAGCTTCCTCGCCTTAAAATACCAAGGCTCAGGATAAAAAGGTTTACTGGACCTTTTTATTTTGCGATTGGGTAAACAGAAACTTGTTTCTTATCGCGACCTTTACGTTCAAAGCGTACTACGCCTTCAACTTTAGCGAACAAAGTATCGTCTCCACCACGTCCAACGTTTACACCTGGATAGATGTGTGTACCACGTTGACGGTAAAGGATTGATCCACCTGTTACAGTTTGTCCGTCAGCTGCTTTAGCTCCAAGACGTTTTGCTTGTGAATCGCGTCCGTTTGATGTAGAACCTCCACCTTTTTTGTGGGCGAAAAGTTGCAAGTTGTTAAGAGTCATTTTTAACATAATGTTTTCCTCCGTGTTAGTTTTCTGTGATAACTCTGGTTTGGACGAACTCAGAAGAGTTCTCCGATAAGTTTGCCATACCTAAGAAAAATGATTCAAAGAATAACTGGGTCATTTCTCTCTGGTGCGAAGGAAGATCCGCTGGTATTTCAACCTTTAGATAGCCACCTTCATCTTCATTTAATTCTAAGATTGGTTCATAGCCTGCAAATTTCTCAATGGAATTGATAAAGTTAATGGCAAGCGTAGAAACCGATGCACACACGACATCTAAGCCGTATTCGCCACTTTCGGCGTGTCCAGTAATTTCCGCACTCCTCAGCTCGCCATCTTCGGCTCTCTCAAAGACTGCTTGTATCATGTGTTCTCCTTAAAATTAAGCGTTGATCGCGTTGATGACAACTTTTGTATATGGTTGACGGTGACCTTGTTTACGGTGGCTACCTTTTTTAGGTTTGTACTTGTAAGTAACAACTTTCTTTTGTTTTCCTTGTTTTTCAACAGTTCCAACTACAGTAGCTCCAGCAACAAGTGGAGTTCCGACAACAGTGTTTTCACCACCAACAAGAACAACTTCGTTAAAAGTAACTTCTTGACCAGCTTCAACGTTCAATTTTTCAACGTAAACTGCTTGACCAACTTCAACTTTAACTTGTTTTCCGCCAGTTTTGATAATTGCGTATGTGCTCATTATGCACCTCCTATGATTTTTTGGGTTTCCCCGTATTTTGTGAAGACTCGCCTAGCATCGTGGGACGAACCACTTTTATCTCACAGAGTGAGCAACGATGTTCGTGCGGTTGCACAGGATTGTGCATAGTCAACTCTTCAAGTATAGCATATCTTCTTTTTTCTTACAAGCGAAATCAATCAAAATTAAGCTTTTTCTTTCCCTTTTTTCCTCCAAGAAGCAAAAAGCATACTGAGGTAAAAGATGCCCATCATCACTGGAACACCTAGAATCGTCTTTTCATGATAGAAAATCGTCAAATAGGCTGAAAAAACAACTCCAAGAACAAAGCTGGTCAGTAGGCTAACAAAAATCAAGCCCTCTCGTAGGAAAGGCGTATGCTTGGTCCGGAAATAATCTCCAAAAGCCAACATGGTACGTTTAATATTCCCTGTCATAAAAGCATTATTATAGGCAATCCCTGACACTTCTCCAAAAGCAGTTGTCACCAGTCCCATACAAAAGGCCAAGGGCGGTACGAGATAGATATTATCAACCGTTTGCGGCACAAAGCCAATAATTAGAGACAGGACTGCAAGTGGAATCAAGGACAAAATCGGCTTTTTAACAATTCGTAGTTTTTCCTTATACAATGTCAGAAAAAAGACACCCATCATAAAGAAAAGCAAGGTCATTACTTTAGCACTAGCATCCGAGACATTCTGCTGAATGAGTCCTACAGAAAGAAAAACGACATTCCCAGTCTGTCCAGCGACAAGGGTATTCCCTCGCACGATAAAAGTATAAGCATCGACATACCCTGCACAAAAAGTCAAAAAAAGCGCTAGTCTCTTAGACTGACGTGATATTTTTCTTATTGGTAATAATCTCATTTCTCCCCCTTTTCATTTCATCTACTTATCTAAATATTGTACCACTTTCTTTGAGAAAAACGTAGCCCATTTGAAAATTTTTACCATCTGTTGGATAGTCCTTCTTTTCTATGTTATAATGAAGGAAGGATTTGAAGTCGGAAAAGGAGTATTTATGCTTAAATTAGGTGTCATCGGAACAGGGGCTATCAGCCATCATTTCATAGAAGCAGCCCATGCTAGCGGAGAATACCAGCTGGTTGCAGTCTATTCTAGAAAACGAGAAACTGCCGCAACCTTTGCTTCTCGCTATGAAAATATCCAACTCTTTGATCAATTAGAAGACTTCTTTAAGTCTTCCTTTGATGTGGTCTATATCGCCAGTCCAAACTCCTTGCATTTTGTTCAAGCCAAGGCTGCCTTGTCTGCTGGTAAGCACGTCATTCTTGAAAAGCCAGCTGTCACTCAGCCACAAGAGTGGCTGGATTTGAGACAGACAGCTGAGAAAAATCACTGTTTTATCTTTGAGGCAGCTCGTAATTACCACGAGAAAGCTTTTACTACTATCAAGAATTTTTTGGCAGACAAGCAAATTTGGGGAGCAGATTTCAACTATGCCAAGTATTCTTCCAAGATGCCTGACTTGTTGGCGGGACAGACTCCCAATGTCTTTTCAGACCGTTTTGCTGGTGGAGCTCTTATGGACTTGGGGATTTATCCTCTCTATGCTGTCGTTCGCCTTTTTGGAAAGGCTCAGGACGCGACCTACCAAGCTCAACAGCTTGACAATAGCATTGACCTAAATGGCGATGGTACCCTCTTCTACCCTGGCTTTCAAGTTCATATCAAGGCTGGAAAAAACATCACTTCCAATCTTCCTTGCGAGATCTACACAACAGATGGAACATTGACACTCAACACGATCGAGCATGTCCGCTCAGCTATTTTTACCGATCACCAAGGAAATCAAGTCCAGCTCCCTATCCAACAAGCTCCTCATACGATGACTGAGGAAGTCACTGCATTTGCACACATGATTCATCAACCAGACCAGACACTTTACCAGAACTGGCTGGATGATGCAGGTTCTGTTCATGACCTATTATATACCATGCGCCAGACTGCTGGCATTAGATTTGAGGCAGAAAAATGAAAACCAAACTACCTACTGAATGGCAAGAACTAAGTGACCAACTCGGTTTCCAAGAATTCACACCCATTCAAACTCAACTATTTGAGCCCATTCTAGCTGGAGAAAACCTCCTAGGAGTAAGCCCAACAGGAACTGGTAAGACCCTCGCTTACTTACTCCCAAGTATACTCAGACTACAAAAGAAAAAAGCCCAGCAACTCTTGATTCTAGCACCGAATACAGAACTTGCTGGACAGATTTTTGATGTATGTAAAACGTGGGCAGAGGCTATCGGCTTGACTGCTCAGCTCTTCTTATCAGGTTCGAGTCAGAAACGCCAGATTGAACGCCTAAAAAAAGGGCCAGAAATTCTGATTGGAACTCCTGGCCGTATCTTTGAATTGATTAAATTGAAAAAAATCAAGATGATGAATGTGGAAACCATCATTCTGGATGAATTTGACCAATTGCTCGATGAATCTCAGATTCACTTTGTAGAGAAAATTACTCACTACGCACCTCGTGATCATCAACTCATCTACATGAGTGCGACGACCAAGTTTGACCAAGAAAAGATTGCTCCAAACACGCGCACCATTGATCTTTCTGACCAAAAGTTAGACAACATTCAACACTTCTACATGCAGGTAGACCAACGTCACCGAGTGGATATGCTACGAAAGCTGGCTCATGTAGAGGATTTTCGTGGTCTGGTCTTCTTTAACAGTCTCTCAGACCTTGGAAGCGCAGAGGAAAAACTACAGTATCGGGATATCTTGGCTGTTTCCCTCGCTAGCGATGTCAATGTCAAGTTTAGAAAAGTTATCTTGGAAAAGTTTAAGGACAAGCAACTAACTCTTCTTCTTGCAACAGACCTTCTGGCTCGTGGTATCGACATTGATAGCTTGGAATGTGTTGTCAACTTCGACGTCCCTAGAGATATGGAAACCTATACCCATCGTGCTGGTCGTACAGGTCGCATGGGTAAAGAAGGCTATGTTATCACTCTCGTAACCCATCCTGAAGAACTTAAAAAACTTAAGAGATTCGCAAGTGTAGGTGAAATTGTCCTAAAAAATCAAGAACTCTATATCAAATAAGGTTGGCATTCGCCAACCTTTTTCTTATCCCCAAGTAATTTCTAATTGATAGCTGGCAAAGGGGTGTCCCTCTTGGTTTTGCAGTTGATAGGCTAATTCAATCTTTTGCCCATCCAGTTTGTAGTGACTCGTTTGAATGATAAACTCCTGCATCCCCATGGGTGTAGGAATATAGGCCAAACTATCACTATCCTTTAGAAAACGCAGGATGGTCTTGGGACTCGAGAAACGGGTCATCACCAGTTCTTCTTGATGAAACTTGAGAACCACTTTTTCCTTTTCCTCATTATAAAAGAGTAAATAGCTATAATCTCCTTTTTCACGTACTTCCACGTCATAGAGTTGGTCGATGACTTCCAACTGTTCATCAAACTGAATCGTATTTCGCATCCGAATTTTCACATCAAGTCCTCTTTCTGTCTCTTGTTCTACTATTTTACCAAAAAGAGCAGGATTTTGCTATAATGGTCATATGAACGAAAAAGTATTCCGTGACCCAGTTCACAACTATATCCATGTAAACAACCAGGTCATCTATGACTTGATCAATACAAAGGAATTTCAACGTCTGCGCCGTATCAAGCAACTAGGAACTTCCAGTTATACCTTCCACGGTGGGGAGCACAGTCGCTTTTCCCACTGTTTGGGGGTCTATGAAATTGCACGACGCATCACAGAGATTTTTGAAGAAAAATATCCTGAAGAATGGGATCCTGCTGAGTCTCTCTTGACCATGACCGCTGCGCTCCTTCATGACCTCGGGCATGGTGCCTACTCACATACTTTTGAACATCTCTTTGATACAGATCATGAAGCCATCACTCAGGAAATCATCCAAAATCCTGAGACAGAGATTCACCAAGTCCTGCTACAAGTAGCTCCAGACTTTCCTAAAAAGGGGGCTAGTGTCATTGACCATACCTATCCTAACAAGCAGGTCGTACAGCTCATTTCCAGTCAGATTGATGCAGACCGCATGGACTATCTATTGCGCGACTCCTATTTTACAGGAGCATCTTATGGGGAATTTGACCTGACACGGATCCTACGAGTGATTCGTCCAGTCGAAAATGGTATCGCCTTTCAGCGCAACGGTATGCATGCCATCGAAGACTATGTCCTCAGTCGCTATCAGATGTATATGCAGGTTTATTTCCACCCAGCAACACGCGCCATGGAAGTTCTCCTACAGAATCTCCTCAAACGCGCTAAGGAACTCTATCCTAAAGACAAGGACTTCTTTGCACGAACTTCTCCACATCTCCTTCCTTTCTTTGAAAAAAATGTGACCTTGTCTGACTATCTAGCTCTGGATGATGGCGTGATGAATACCTACTTCCAACTCTGGATGACCAGTCTTGACAAGATACTAGCCGACTTGTCGCAACGTTTTGTCAACCGCAAGGTCTTTAAATCCATTACTTTTTCAGAAAAAGACCAAGACCAACTCGCAACCATGAGACAACTGGTTGAAGATATCGGTTTTGATCCAGACTACTATACTGCTATTCATAAGAACTTTGACCTCCCTTATGATATCTATCGACCCGAATCTGAAAATCCAAGGACACAGATTGAGATTTTACAAAAAAATGGTGAACTGGCAGAACTATCTAGCCTGTCCCCTATCGTCCAATCCCTTGCTGGCAGCCGCCACGGAGACAATCGTTTCTATTTCCCGAAAGAAATGTTGGACCAAAACAGTATCTTCGCAAGCATTACCCAGCAATTTTTACACTTGATTGAGAACGATCATTTTACCCCAAATAAAAACTAGAAGAGGAAATTTATGAGTACTAAACTAATCGCCGTCGATATCGACGGTACCCTGGTTAACAGTAAAAAGGAAATCACTCCGGAAGTCTTTTCTGCCATCCAAGATGCCAAAGAAGCTGGTGTCAAAGTCGTGATTGCAACAGGCCGTCCTATCGCAGGTGTTGCCAAACTTCTGGACGACTTGCAGTTAAGAGACCAAGGTGACTATGTCGTGACCTTCAACGGTGCCCTTGTCCAAGAAACTGCTACTGGCCATGAGATTATTAGCGAATCCTTGACCTATGAGGATTATCTGGATATGGAATTCCTCAGTCGCAAGCTCGGTGTCCATATGCACGCCATTACCAAGGACGGTATCTATACTGCCAATCGCAATATCGGAAAATACACGGTGCACGAATCAACCCTCGTCAGCATGCCCATCTTCTACCGCACCCCTGAAGAAATGGCTGGCAAGGAAATCGTCAAGTGTATGTTTATCGATGAACCAGAGATTCTCGATGCTGCGATTGAAAAGATACCAGCAGAATTTTACGAGCGCTACTCCATCAACAAATCTGCTCCTTTCTACCTCGAACTCCTTAAAAAGAATGTAGACAAGGGTTCAGCCATCACTCACCTAGCTGAAAAACTCGGATTGACCACAGATGAAACCATGGCGATCGGGGACGAAGAGAATGACCGTGCCATGCTGGAAGTCGTTGGAAACCCCGTTGTTATGGAAAATGGAAATTCTGAACTCAAAAAAATCGCCAAATACATCACCAAAACAAATGATGAATCTGGCGTTGCCCATGCCATCCGTACTTGGGTACTTTAAAATGCTTAACTATTAAAAATAAACGACACCCCAAAAGGTAGAGATGACACTCTAACTTCCGGGGTGTTCTTTTTGAATTTTCGCCAAATCTTCCAATCTGGCTATCATAGTAAGCCCATCTTATCTAGTTCTTTTAGGGCAGTTTCTCTTGATGGGTATGGATTTCTATTGATGAAACGTTTTACAGCTTCGACGTGATGATAAAGATCCATGCTAATTTCTTTTAAATTTCCAATAAAGACATCGAGCAGTTCTGGTTCAATGTTCTCTAAGGGAGAAGGAAGCTCTTTCTTATTTTTAAACTCAAAAGCTTCTTTAGCAGTCACACCTATTGCATAACTAATGTTGTCCCACAAGAGACCATTCGCTTCATTTTCATCTAACTGCATGTAGATAAATATTCCACCGAAGTCTGTCCCATCATCTAAAAGGCGATAAAGTTCCTCTCCCCTTTTATCTCTATTCTCCAAAAAACTCCAACATGCATCGAAGGCGGTTCGAATATGTGAAGTATATTGTGTTTCCATACGATTCGCAATTGCCTCAGCAAAAATCAACATAAAATAACTCGTAAACATATCCTCTCCTGATCTATGCTTGAACGAATGGCCTATTCGTTCTCATCAGATAAAAATAGTGGTCCAAAGTAGTTTTTAACGAGCTCATCCTTTAAATATCCATCTATTTCTGGCCCAGATATTTGTGAAATAAGTTCCCTATTTTCAGCTAGGATTTGTTTGTAATTTAAAGAAAGAACCTCAAGTATGTCCTCGTCAACACTTTCAATCGTTTGTGGCAGGTAGACTTCCCCCGAAGCCATATAAGAATAATGACAAACCAGGACAAAGAAATTAGCGATACAGTTCCATACTAGTGGATTGGTTTTCTTATCTAGCATCTGAAATGACAAGATATCCTGCTCATCCATATTTTCCAATCGATTGTATAAATCATATGGACAAAACCCACTCTCTTTATCAAGCTCCTGTTTTGAAAGTTTTAAGGAGTCAAAGACAAATTCCTTATATTCTTTCTCACTGATAAAATCTACAAGACCGTATATCAACTCCTGTAGGAAGAGCAACAAATTTTTATTATCTTTCATTGATTTTCCTTTTATTACTAAAAATTAACTTGGGAATGTATAATTCACTGGAAAAGGTGACAATCACTCTTCCTCCTCAAACATCAGAGCATCTAATTCTTCTCTTTCAGCCGCAATCTCTTCGAAGGTAGAAATAATATTATTTAAAAATTCTAAGGTGATAATACCAGTCGAATCTCTCATCGTAACCATAGTCCCAATGGCACTCAACTCATTTATGAGGGCTCTAACCTTTTTCAATTCGTCCAAATCTAACATGTCTACCTCTATTACCGTGTCATGATCTTTTATTCTGGATTGGATTAAAGAGAAAGGCAAGGATGAATAATTTCTTAACAACTTATAGGTTCCTGACTTGTCACCTATAGAATCTATATAAATAGCTAGCATCGTTTCCGCTCTCTTTATTATTCCGGTAATTCTACCTTCAAACTCATATCCGTCGGTTGTAATACCTTCTGAACCGCAGCGAGAAAGGCTAGCCCATTATCAGATGGAGAATATTGGAAGGTAATATGGATGACTTTTTGTCAAAGTTATCGCCATATCGTGCCACATACTGCTTACTTTCGAGAAAGTAGATGTAGTTGTTGAGTTTTTCTTATATCTCATTCTTTACAACAAGATAATCCAATTTAAAACTTCTCTACTCCCTCTGAACTATACCCTAACAAAGTAGCCTCATATTGATCTCCTAGTCCATTAGTATCATTCAGTTGAATCAACCACTCCTTCATAGCTTTTAATTTTACAATCGATGCATAGAAGGTTTGAAATATTCTGTTTGGCAGGTAAAACAGACTGTATTCATTGTCACTTGCATCTACGTAATAAATCTTGTTTAATTCTGAAGAAAAATTTATTTTTCCTTTGATCCTAGAATCAACCGAATAAAAACTATCAAGTTTTTCTCTAGTCAAGTATTCTTTCAATATTACGATATCCTCTATACCATTTATTAAAGTCATCAGTGGGAATTCAAAATCTGTAACTCCTCTTTTAACAAAGATAGCAAAATAGATCTGCGCTAACTCCTTGTTACTAATTTTACAGAATTCTAAAATAACACCTCTTTCATTTAGTGAAATAAAAAATTCATCTTCTCTTTTTTCTAGAGTATAAATCATATCCACATTATCATATGCCTGCAACTTGTTATTTATTGAAACAATTTCGACATCGCTGATAAACCTTTTCAAACTTACAATATATTCATTATCAAACATTATTATTTCTCCGTTAGGATTATCGATTTTTAAATAAGGGTGAATTTAGGTTGTTTCCTTCTTCTTTCTCCATATTTAGGATCAATGATACTAAATAAGCGAATTTGTTCTTCATCAAAAAGATTACCATACCGTTCAAAATCTCCATTAGCATTAGCCCATGCATTCTTTGATGCTATTCTAGTAACATATGATTGTAAAAGATAATAAAGAATATCTTCTTTATTTTCAAATTTTTTCTCAGAATTTATTTTGCCACGTTCGACACCGACGATATAGTAATGATCGCCTTCTAAATAAATAGTACGTCCTTCTGGTAAGAATAGAGATGGTTTTTCTTCGGTAAATAAATCCGACTGATTCAGATTTGTCTCCCCTATTTTTAATAATAATTCTATTAATTCATCCTTTATATGTTTAATCATCTTATTCCTCACAAATGTTTACAATCATTACCAGAAAATACTGACGCGGTTATAGACAGCTTCTATATTTGACTATCTCATAAACTTCCCTGATAGCCTCTTCTTCATTTTTAAAGACGAATATGTAAATCTTTTCCTAACACTCCGTCTAGAATAAATGAATCGAGATTAGGATTCAACTTATTTAATTTGAACTTTTGAATTTTTGTTATTTCAGGCTGAAAAGAGATACTTCCATTGGGATATTGCTTTTTCAAAATTTTATCATAAACTTCCTTTATAAAATTTTCCCAGGAGTCCGATAAGCGATTTGCAAAAATAGTCTCTCCTTCAAGTAAATATTGTATACCGTCTGCTCTATGAAAAGCTAATAAGGCAACTGGGAGAGTACAATTAGGATGATTAATAATTGCCTCTGGCACTTCAAAACCATTACCCCAGTTATAATTATCAAGCAAGACAAAGAGTTCATCTTCACTAGTAATAGACTTAACTAGTTTCACAGCTTCAGCATTGCTTTCAGAATATAAAATGTATGATAGTTTATTTAATTTTGTTGCATCCATTTTTAATATCTCAATCTAATTTATTGTAAAAATATTTTCATCGTTCCAGAATTGTAGCTTGAGTTGAATACAGATGTTTTTTATATTCTAGCATTGTATCAATCTTTCATCTGTAACTCCTACAATTCCTGTGCTTTCACTTCCTCAACCCATTTTTCAAACTCGAGACGTGGAAGTAATTCCTCATCCTTGTCATAACGTCCTTCATAGCTATAACGACTGTCAAGACTATTTTTCTTAGCATCATAAATCAACCACATTTCAGTTGGATGTTCACGATTATATTCTTGGCAAACATCAATCAATTTTTGTATATCTTCATTACCGTATCGTAATACTGAAAACATCATATTATAAGAATCATCTACTTTAGTATCCAAAACAGTGTTAACCTTGTGTAATTTGACATAAACTCCATTGATTTTATAAAAAACATCAAAAGAAAGCAACGCTTCTTCAGAGATGCAATAAATATATACTTTTTCTGCCTGATTTTGGACATATTCCATAGCCAATGAAATCATGCCAGCTTGGACTTCCATAAATTTATCTTCAAATTGGGTCATCATCTTCTCCTACAGTTTCTCGCCTTTTACTTCCTCAAACCATTTTTCAAACTCGAGACGTGGAAGTAATTCCTCATCCTTGTCATAACGCCCTTCATTGCTATAGCGACTATCAAGACTGTTTTTCTGTGCATCATAAATCAACCACATTTCAGTTGGATGTTCGCGATTGTATTCTTGGCAAACATCAAGCATTTTCATTACATCTTCAGTTCCATATTTCAATAAAGCAAATGCCATATTATCAGAATCATCTACTCTTTTTGTCGCAACTTCATTAACTTTTTCCATTTCAATTACAATACCATTTATCTTATAAAATGGTTTAAAACTATACAAACTGTCCGCTATCGCATAAATATATACTTTTTCTGCTTGATTTTGAACATATTCCATTGCTAGTGAAATCATACTAGCCTGAACTTCCATAAATTTATCTTCAAATTGTGTCATTATATCTCCTTGTATTTGCATCTTATTGCTTCTAAGCTAGATCTGCGAGCTAAGATGTCCTTAAACTATAAGAACAACAAAAAATTATTAAAAGACATATAGTTATAGGAGTATATCCTGAAAACCAATTTCAGACAATACGCCATTGACAAATTTTATTCCTATGCCATTTTCTTTATCCCAATCACACTCACATAAAAAACCAAACTCTTCAACATTTTCGTCAAAAGTTAAAGGAAATAGGATTTGCTTGGGTTGCAACAAAGAATAAATCTTCTCTTTGTCTCCAATGATGTCTAAAAAATATTGTTTTGCTTTATGATTCGTGTAGCTTGAAACAATATCTGATATTTCACGATTGTAGTATGAAATAATTGCAACATTTGCCTCTTTTACTATTTCATCTAAGTGATTCTCGAAAAATATATAGGCTTTTTCCTGATTAATTTCAAATTCAGCATCTTCATCTGCATCAATATTGATTTCCAAAACATGGCGCTTATTGAAAATATCTAGAGAAATATCTTTTGTCCAACCGTAATTATACTTTAGTTTTCCAAAGGTCTGATGATTTATTTCCATTGTCTTTTACAACCGTTCTTTCTATCAATATAGCATTGCTAAAAACTCTGTGAAGTTGTTAGCTAGAAACTCTATAGCAGGCTCTAGCTCGTACGATTCCTCGTGATACCAGATGCAAATATTTGGATTATCAGGATCCTCCACATAGTTTAGACATAGAAAGTCTCCACCATATAATGCTGCTATGGGGATTAGTTGCATTCCGACATTATCTTCATCAAATACAATACGACCTTCCAATTGCGTACTCACAACTCCGATATCGTAAGCCTCTTCTGTCTTTTCACCTGAAATAGCTAGTATTGCTAAAAAGCGATCGATTACTTTCTCATTATTCCCAAAATGAAAATACCGTTTTGAGGGAATGATCCCATTCTCTTTCTTTATAAATTCCTTATAATCATCAGGCAGTTTAACTCTCCACGCTACCTCTCTTTCATGCAATAAGGCATCAGTTGGCATAGGGGAGATGATTGCTTGTTCTTTCTGAGTCATATTTTCAGCTTCTTTCTTTACTTAAAATCTTTATACCACTAGCTCTTAGAAATTAATCAGTCTCTTCCTTGTCCCATAATGGAGAGGGGTACATATAACTTCCGCTGTTTGCTACATCTCTTCGTCCTTCACGAACTGTAAAATCTAACAGCTTGAAGAATTTCTCTTTTGCTTCCAAAAAATTAGTAAATTCAAATGTTTTTCCCATAATATAAGACCTATCATCTCTACAATTTACCATAAACAGGTTATCCCTAAAGAACAGATGAATCGCGAAAGGAGTAGTATCTTTTTCATTAAATAAAACATAGACTAAAGATTGGTAGTTCTTTTCGCTAATGGATTTTTCAATTATTCTCTTATAGTTTTCAATAATCTCTCTTGAAAGAGTCTCAGAACCGTCCCATAATGGAGAAGAATACATCTTACCCATTCCTTCCTGAACATAATAACGATTGAAAAAAATAGTATCTCCCAAAAATTTTAAAAATTTCTCTTTTGCTTCTGAAAAGTCTGTATAGTTGAAAATTCCCCCCTTACTTGCTCTATCCATGGTAGCGTAAACATTGTAGACTTGCTTAGAATCATCATATTCGATTACCACTTCCCATTCACTAGGACCATATTCGTTAAAGATAGAATATCTCAAACTCTCATATCCTAAATCTTGAATGGCTGACAGCAGGTCTTGCTTTTCTTTATCTAAATTTTTCATTCATTATCTCCTGCAATTAACAATCAATCCGTCTTTTCATTGTCCCAAAGCGGGGAGGAGTAATATGGAGAAAATCCAACTTTAAGTCCTTTCTTAGTCGATTCTACAAAATGTTCTAATCGTTCCAAAAAAGCTAGTTTTGCATCTTCAAAATTATCAAATTCTACCGAATTTCCCATCACATATGATCGATCATCTCGTCCTTCAACATAAAATTTTCCATTTTTCTGATAAAGATAAAATGCCCAAGGAAGCTGCTTCGTTTCGTCAAATAGAACATAATGTAAGCTCTCAAAATGACGTTTTTTAATCTCTTGTTCAACTATATATTTCATATTCTCAAAGTCAGCTTCGATTTTATCCCATAACGGGGAGGAGTATTCAGGAACTTCTCCATTTTCAACGGAAGTTTTATTTTGAAAAACTGTTAACTTTAGATTATGGATAAATTTTTCTTTTGCTTCTTCAAATGTTTTAAACTTAAAAATACTTCCTGTACTTGCTCGATCCATTGTTGAGTAAACTTCATACAATTCCAATTCTGGATTATAATCTATCCTAGTTTCCCACTCAGAAGGTCTGTGTTCATTAAAAATAGAATATCTTAAAGACTCATATCCTAAATCTTGAATGGCTAATAAAAGTTCAGAACGTTCTTGGGCTTCGTCTCTCATCTTCTAGTTATCCTCTTTTTCATCCCATAATGGTGATGAATATTCTGGTGATAATCCTAACTGTATATGCAGTTTATTAGATTTTATAACAAGTTCTAATTTTTCAAAAAAATCTTTCTTTGCACTTTCAAAATTATCGTACTCTTTGCTATGTCCAACTATATATGATCGATCATCTCGACCATCAACATAAAATTTTCCATTTTTCTGATAAAGATGAAATACCCATGGAAGATTTTTATTTTCATCAAATAGAACATAATGTAAGCTCTCAAAATGGCGTTTTTTAATCTCTTGTTCGACTATACATTTCATGTTCTCAATGTCAGCTTCGATTTTATCCCATAACGGGGAGGAGTATTCAGGAACTTCTCCATTTTCTACGGAAGTTTTATTTATTTTTACAGTAAGATCTAGTTTTTCTAGAAATTTATTTTTAGCAGCTTCAAAATTATCAAATTCCAATTTTTTATTATAACTTGCTCTATCCATGGTAGCGTAAACATTGTACACTTGCTTAGAATCGTCATATTCGATTACCACTTCCCATTCACTAGGACCATATTCGTTAAAGATAGAATACCTCAAACTCTCGTATCCTAAATCATGAATGGCTGACAGCAGTTTTAAACGTTCTTGGGCTTCGTCTCTCATCTTTGCTTGACCTCCTTATTTATCCCAACTAACAGTTCATCTATACAGAGTTACAACTACCATCACTATCACTCAATAATAGAAAAACGTTGATTCTTTTGATATTTTTGATTGAATCTTTCTACCTGACTCATGGGTTTTATTTTAACAAGACCGTTTGGGAAAGTGATACTGTCGTTCAATTCCTTTTGAAAAAGCTTAACTCCCTTAGAGATTGCTTGTGCAACTGTCGACGTATGGATTGTAAAGCTAGCTATATTTTTTTCTTGCATAAAAAGAATCGCATCAAAAAACAAAACTGAAATATATAAATCAACGGCAGAACTCTGTGATAACTCTATAAGACTGCCTTCTAATATATCTTGAATCTTGTCAATATCATTTTGCTTGTAGAAATACTCAGCTAATACTTGGCAAATATCTGTCGGAAAAACATCTGGTACAGAGGTCGGAGGCTCTATACAATATCTTTTTTCACCTCGCAAAATCCCAGCAACATCGCCTGCTTGGATAGCTTCTAACAAGAGTTTTCTGTAATTTTTCATTTGATAATCTTTCATATTTTTAATTTTTAAAAGGCTCAGTTTGTTCTCTGCAAAATTTATCATTTTGAAGTTATTAAGATTAGTTTCCACTTTTTAATCGCTACTCGCTAGAATTTCAGCCCCTTCGGGTAATATTTATTCCAATTCAGTCTTTGTGAATAAGCCTTGCGCTTTAGGATTTCTTCTTAAAGCTTCTGGATATTGCCTCAAGAAATTTCTATTAGCTTCTTCTTATCTCACTTTCGGTGGCCAATAATCGTGCTTAACTTTGCAAGATATTTCAAGTAGAGTCCGTTTTCCACTCTCTAGTAAGATAAATAATTCTTGTGGTAATTCATAGACAACTAACCAAGAAACCACGGTTCCCTCTTCTAAAACTAAATAATACTTTTCCTCATCTTTCCAGATATGCTGACCGTAACCTTTTACTTCTTCAAATTGGATAACATCTTCCCATTGTAGTTTTGTTGGTTTCATTTTATACTTTCCTTACTTAAGTGGTGATACATAATCATCTGGAAGTTTGCCTCTCCAGTCAATCCACATTTGCTCAGCAATTGGAATTAATCTTTCAAGCTCTTCCTGAGTAAATAACTCTCTAGTTTCAGGTAAATCAATTAATGATGTCGGACTCTCTTCTATAAATCGTTTCTCACTAGCTTTCTTTTCTTCTTCCGTTGGTGGCCAAGAATCGTTTTGAACCTTCCAAGATATTTCAAGTAGAGTCCGCTCTCTACTCTCTAGTAAGGTAAATAATTCTTGTGGTAATTCATAGACAACTAACCAAGAAGCTACGGTTCCCTCTTCTGAAACTAAATAATACTTGTTATCATTTCTCCAGATGGATTTTCCGTAACCTTTTACTTCTTCAAACTGGATAACATCTTCCCATTGTAGTTTTGTTGGTTTCATTTGTATTCTCCTAGTGAAAGTTATTCTCTCAACCAGAATATCATAAAATCAGGCTTCTTTTTCTCTTCCTCAATAGGCGAAGCCATCTTTTATCCATTTTCTAGTTTCTAAATCTAAATTAAAATAGAAATCACTTCGACCAGATTTATCAAAACAATCCTCTTTAAGAGCTTCGCATACAATTCTCAGTTTCTTCTTACTTATCTCAGAAATATATAGCATAGTAAATCCTGCAGGAGATTCAATTTGGTCGATTTTCTCACCTTCTAAATTATAAACTTCTAGTTCTGATGGAACGTCAAAATCGCTGGATGAGCGAAATATACTGAAGATACGCTGATATTTAGGGCTAAAGCGAAGATGATGTAAATGTTGAAAAATAACCTGATGCTTCCCATTATGATTCCAATCTAGGGTTCCTTCTAGTAGATTTTGTTGCCCTAACAATTTTCCTTTCAAACTAAAGTAGAAAATGATTTTGTTAATGAAATTTTCCCCACTATAAACCATCACCATGTTCTCATCTTTATGATATTCCGCATGAATGATTTCTGGTAATTCTATCTTTATTTCATTGCTATCCCACTCCCATGTGAGCATCTGTTCACTGTAATCAATTTTCATCGCCCTTCTCCTACTCTAATTCAGATAAATTCGATCTGAATTGTTTGCTCCGTCATCATGGAGTTCACTTCCTCGACAAGTTTATCTATCTCGTTCTGTGTGATAAGAATGTGATTGTAAGGTGGTTCCCAATTCTGTATGCTTGACCTATATACAATAAAGCTACCATCAGTCAACAACTCTCCCTCTGCTTTTAGAACATAGCCATTTTCATAGTCAAAAGTAACGTTACCACTTGTCCCAGAAATTTTCATTCCATTTCCTTCTTTACTCAAACATCATTATTTTTCTCAGAAAACTAAATCCTAATACTCATAATAAGGAGAGAAATTCCCCTTCAAATAAGCACTGATACTTTCTCCTATTATACCACACCTCCATTTTCATCTGAAATGGTTTCTATTTTAAGACAAAAAAACACTGATCATTCAGTGCTTTTTGATTGAATTACTGCCCCCTGCAGGAATCGAACCTGCAACTACTCCTTAGGAGGGAGTTGTTATATCCATTGAACTAAGGGAGCTAGAGAAAAACCCTGCTGGGTGAGCAGAGTTTTTTAGTCGAATTAACGACGGATTTCTTTGATACGAGCTGCTTTACCTTGAAGAGCACGCAAGTAGTACAATTTCGCACGACGTACTTTACCGTAACGAACAACTTCGATCTTTTCAACACGTGGAGTGTGGATTGGGAAGATACGCTCAACACCTACACCGTTAGAGATTTTACGAACTGTGTAGTTTTCTGAGATACCAGCACCTTTACGTGCGATAACAACACCTTCAAAAATCTGGATACGTTCACGGTTACCTTCGACAACTTTCGCGTGTACACGAACAGTGTCACCAGGACGGAATGATGGGATATCTGTACGAAGTTGACCTTCAGTCAAGCTTTGGATTAATGGATTCATTTTATTCTCCTATCTTTGTCAATCTTGAGGAACCTTCCTCAGCGGATAAACTGTATTTTTGTGCGTCCATTACACACAAGATACAGTTTACCAAATTTCCACCTAAAAGTAAAGAAATTTATAGCAGAATTCCTAAAAAAATCGCTAGAAAACCGCCTATATAAGTTAAGAGAAAATAGCTATAAAATACCTTCTTGTCACTTAACAGTCTTTGCAGCTCATCATTCAAGGTAGAAAAGGTCGTTAACCCTCCACAAAAACCTGTCGCTAGGATGGCATAGACTTCCTTGGACTCCACATGATTGTAGAGTAGACCAATCAAAAAACATCCTAGAAGATTGACTATGAGAGTGCCCAGTGGCAATTTAGAAGCTTGATTATAGCGGGAAAAGAAATAACGCACCAGGGCTCCAAGCCCGCAGGCGATTGCAAGATAAACGATTACCATTTCTTCCTCCCTAGAACATAAGCCAAGAGCAGGCCTCCACCAATACTCAAAAGTAGGTAGATGCCTAAACTAAGATAACGCCCGGTATCAAGCATTTTTACTGCATCCAAGAGTAGACTAGAAAAGGTTGTCAGGCCACCACAAAATCCTGTCCCCAGCGCCAAAACCAAGCCTTTACTAGTTCCCTTATAGACCAGATAGCCTTTCACCAGATAGACCAAGCAGACAATGCCCAGATAGTTGACAAGGAGGGTGCCCCAAGGAAAGTCTGGGCTAGCTGGTAACCAAGTGGAAATGAGATAGCGGATAAGGCCTCCCACCATGGCAGCCAGAAAAATTCCGAGCGGATAGAATTGTTCTTTTTTCATTTGATGTTTTGATCCTGATAATCACGCGAACGTTTGAGAATGTCTGAAAAAGTCGCAACAATGGTCTCCTGATAGCGCTTATCCTCTACACGACTTCTAACCTTTTCAAAAATGATTTCTTCTCGCTTACTATCTAAAATAGGTTTTCCTGAAGCTTTCTTATAGGCAACTACTCCCTCAACCAAATGCATTCGTTCTTCTAGGAGCTTGACGATTTGATCGTCAAGCTGATCAATTTCTTGCCGAATAATATCTAAGTTCATACAGTCTCCTCCTTTATTTGAATTATTGTATCAAAAAGCCACCAAATAGGCTAGTAAAATCCCAAAATAACTAATAAAAAAACGCACTAACTTCTTCCAGTCAGTGCAGTTTGATTCTTATCCTACTTTTGCAGCCAATTCTTCTGCGAATTGTTCCAAACGTTCGATGTCTTCTTCTTCGGCAGAAAGGTCTACTTTAACACACTCTGAACCTTTTTCTGCTCCTGTCGTTACAAAAACGCGATCAAAGTCATCAACAGCTTTACAGAATTCGTCGTAGAAGGTATCTCCTGAACCGACCACTCCGTAGATTTTGCCATTCAAGTTGAGATCTGCTAGGTCTTCGTAGAAGTCCATCATCTCATCTGGCAATTCCCCATCACCGTAAGTATAAGTCGCAACGATTGCGATGTCCGCCTCCAAGAAGTCTGAAGCGTCAACAGTCGTACATTCATCCACATCGACATCCAAGCCCAAGTCACGCAATTTATCTGCTACAATATCTGCAATTTCTTCGGTATTACCGGTCATACTGGCAAATACAATTTTTGCTAATGCCATAACGTCCTCCTCAATTTATCTTTCTCCATTATATCATATCTTTTTCATTTTAAAAATAAAAATTCTTGTGCTACAATGAAATGAGAAAGAATTGAGGTTATTTATGGAAATTTGCCAGCAAATATTAGAGAAAATCAAAGAATACGATACCATTATCATTCACCGTCATATGAAACCAGATCCTGATGCCTTAGGGAGTCAGGTAGGTTTGAAAGCTCTTCTCACACACCATTTTCCAGAAAAGACTATCAAAGCGGTCGGTTATAACGAACCAACTCTAACCTGGATGGCGGAAATGGATACTGTCCAAGACAGTGACTACCAAGGAGCTCTTGCTATTATTTGTGATACAGCGAATCGTCCTCGTATCGATGATAAACGCTACGAACAAGCTGCTTTCACCATCAAAATCGATCACCATCCAAATGATGATATCTATGGTGACCTATCTTGGGTGGATACAAGTTCAAGCAGCGCCAGTGAGATGATTGCATTATTTGCTCAAGAAAATCAGCTAGCTTTGTCTAGTGAAGCGGCACGACTTCTCTATGCAGGAATTGTCGGGGACACAGGGCGTTTTCTCTACCCGTCAACTAGTGCCCGTACCTTTAGAATAGCTGGCCAGCTCCGAGAAATTGATTTTGACTTTGCTGGATTATCTCGTCAAATGGATACCATGAGCTTCAAGATTGCAAAATTGCAAGGGTATGTTTATGATCACTTAGAAGTTGATGAGAATGGGGCTGCACGCGTTCTACTTACTCAAGATATCTTGAAAAAATATAAGGTTACAGATGCTGAAACAGCGGCAATTGTTGGGGCACCTGGTCGAATTGATACTGTTAAGGCTTGGGCTATCTTTGTTGAACAAGCTGATGGTCACTTCCGTGTGCGTATGCGCAGTAAAATCACTCCTATCAATGAGATTGCCAAACGACACGACGGGGGAGGGCATCCATTAGCCAGTGGCGCCAATTCCTATAGTCTAGAAGAAAACGAACAAATATATAAAGAACTGAAAGAGGCTCTACAGATTCACCAAGGCTAAGAAAGAATTTTCTAGGCATTTTATATGCTAGATTCTTAAAATATACGGTTTCTTTGTACCTCAGTTTATGGTATAATAAATCAAACTGAATAAAAGGAGACTTAATAATGGAAAAAAATCGTTTGTATATTCTCATTTCTGCTGGAGTAGCCATCCTTGGTTCACTCTTGCCTTGGGCTAGTTTAAATGCAGGTTCTTTTGGATCCTATAGCGTGAATGGTTACCAAGGTGATGGGTGGTTTGTCATTATCGCAGCTATTGTGTCTATTGTTCTTGCTTGCTTGAATAATATGAATAAAGCAATGCCTAAAGGGTTCTCAATTGGTGTCATTGTTGCAGGTGCAATTGCAACTCTTGTCACACTAAATAGTCTCTTTAATGTAAATAAATACATGTCTAACTTTGGTGGATATGGTATTTCAATCGGCTTTGGTTTGATTTTGGCTATTCTTGCTAGCATTGCACTTGTTGTAACTGGTCTCTTGGCAATGTCAGGTGGTAAAATTACAAAAGAGTCATTTACTGAATTAGCTGAGTCTGGTAAAGATTTTGCTCAAACTGTCGGACGTGTAACAAGCTCTACCGTTAAAACTGCAGTCGAAGAAATCAAAAAAGAATCTCAAGAACGTAAAAAAGAAGAAACTACTGCTGATAAAACAGAGACAGCTAAAGAGGAAACCGAGCAAACAGAAGAAGCTAAGGAACCAGCTAATGTGGAGGCTGAATCAGTAGCAGAAAACGCAGAACCAGTAAAAGAAGAAACTACAGAAGCTGAAACAAAAACAGAAGCTGAACCTGTAGCCGAACCAACTGAAACAGAGGCTGAAGCTGAAACTGTAACAGAATCAACAGAAACAGAACCTACTGAAACTGAAAAAGAGGCTAAATCAGCAGCAGAAAACACAGAACCAGTAAAAGAAACAGAAGTAAAAAATCAACAAGAAGAAAAAACTCCAAATCAAGAGAACTAATCATTCTTCTACCGTCACTCCAGTAAACACTGGAGTGATTTTTTATCAAGATTTTTAATAAAATCAGGGAAAAGACTTGCCAAACTTATCAGAATCTGATAGACTAGTATGGTAACAATCTATGGCTCGCAAAGAGACCATGGCAGAAAGGAAATATTGCAAAATGAAAAAAGATATCCATCCAGAATATCGCCCAGTTGTCTTCATGGACACAACTACTGGTTACAAATTCCTTAGCGGTTCAACAAAACGCTCTAACGAAACTGTTGAGTTCGAAGGCGAAACTTACCCATTGATCCGTGTGGAAATTTCATCAGACTCACACCCATTCTACACTGGACGTCAAAAGTTCACTCAAGCAGATGGACGCGTGGATCGTTTCAACAAAAAATACGGTCTCAAATAATGATAAAAAAGAACAGTTACCACTGTTCTTTTTTTGTACTTCTTTTTATGAACCAACCACTACTACTTTCTATTTGTCAACCTTCACGCTGACACTATAATAGATTTCAAACGAGGTTAAAAAATATCGAAAAGAAGCTTGACATTGAGAATGGTTAAGATAATGGAAACTGCGTAACCTAGGATTGTATTCCACTTGGCATTGGTGAATTCTCCCATCAGTGACTTCTTAGAGGTCAGATAGATTAAGGGGAAAATTGAAAACGGAAGAGCGATTGACAGAAAGACCTGTGAATAGACCAATAACTGATCCAAGGTTTTTTCTTGATGTCCAAACAAGACGGCTACAATAATCACAGGGAGCAATGCAAAAATCCGGGTACCGATACGGATAATCCACTGAGGCAATTTCAGATGTAAGAAGCCTTCCATGACAATCTGTCCTGTTAAGGTACCTGTAATGGTCGAATTCTGGCCACTTGCTAAGAGGGCTAGGGCAAATAAAGTTGACAGAGTTGAACTAGCTATCGCTCCTGCTATTGTCGAATCCTGTAAAGCATTGTACATTTGAGAAAAAGCTGAAATTTCAGATGCATGACCAAAAAAGAGAGATGCCCCTAAAATGAGAAGTAAGGAATTGACAATAAAGGCTAGGGACAACTGAAGATTTGAATCCCAGGTCATAAAACGCACGGCTTTTCGAACATCCTTCTTATTTTTGTGATTGATTTTCCTTGTCTGGGATAGGGATGAATGAAGATAGAGATTATGGGGCATGACTGTCGCTCCTACAATTCCTAGAGCCAAGGTCAATTGGCTTTCATGACCTGGCAATGGTGTCTCAAATAATGTTGGAGTTGGTAAATAACCACCAATAATCCCCTGGATACTTGGATTGGATAAAGCTACCAGATAGGTAAAGATGGCTAATATGGTTAAAATAAGGGTCGTAACAATGGCTTCAATTTTTTTGAAGCCAAATTTCATCAATAAAAGTAACAAAAATACATCTAAAACGGTTAAGAGGATAGCGACCATAATCGGTATTTTAAATAAAAGATTTAAGGCAATCGCTGAGCCTAAAACCTCGGCTAAGTCTGTCGCCATTAAAGCTAATTCTAAAATCACCCAAAGACTATAGCGGAGCCATTTGGGAGCATGATGTGCAGTTGCCTGTGCTAGGTCCATCTTAGTTACGATACCGAGTTTTCCAGCCATCTGTTGTAACTGCATGGCAATGATGGAGGAAATCAAAATAACAAATAAGAGACTATATTTGTAGGAAGCACCACCAACCACACTGGTAATCCAGTTTCCAGGATCCATATAACCAACTGCTACAAGGGCTCCAGGTCCTAAAAATGCTTTTAGATTTTGCCAAAAATGATTGTTATTAGGAGTTTCAATAGATTGGTTGATCTCAGAAAGAGAGACTTTTTTGTAAGAAGACATCGGAATTTTACACTTTCTAATCTGTCTTTACTTTTTTAATGGAATTTTTGAAAATATAATGAAAATAGTTTCCCATTTCCAATTCTCCCTTATTATATCACAATTTAGAATGATTCCTAAGAAAACAAATGATAGTTGAAATAAACAATATCAGTATTGTAAAAGCCAGCGATAGAAAACGCTGGCTTTAAAACTGTAAAAATTCTTTCTCAACTAGATCGCTTCTGTGACAAAACTACGGCTTTCTAGCACCTTGAGCATGGCATTTGCTGTGTCTAGGGCTGTGAAGAGGGGCACACCGTGTTCAATGGCTGAACGACGGATTTGCTCACCATCTTCGTCAGCAGTTCGTTTGGTTCCGACAGTATTGATGATCGCTTGAATTTTCCCTTTGCGGACAAAGCTTGGGATATCTTGTTCATCGTCACCAATCTTACCAACAGGTTGGGCTTGAAGTCCATGACTGGCAAAGAAGGCTGCTGTCCCTTCTGTCGCGAGGATACCGTAGCCGATATTTTGGAAACGACGAGCCAAGTCCAAGGCTTCATCTTTGGCATCATCTGCGATGGTAAAGACAACATTTCCAAAGGTTGGCAAGTGCAGGTAAGAAGCTTCAAAAGCCTTGTAGAGAGCTTTTTCAAGAGTTGTATCAGAACCCATGACTTCCCCTGTTGACTTCATTTCAGGACCTAACAAGCTGTCTACCTTAGCTAGCTTGGTAAAGGAGAAGACTGGCGCCTTGATATGAACGCGAGTGCTTTCTGGATAAAGTCCATCTTGATAGCCAAGTTCTTCAAGACTTTGCCCAAGAATGAGCTTAGTCGCTACCTGAGCCATAGGAATATTAGTTACCTTAGAAAGGAATGGCACCGTACGGCTGGCACGTGGATTGACCTCAATAACGTAGACTTTTTCATCCTTGATGACAAACTGGATGTTCATCATCCCAAGACAGTTGAGGCCGATTGCTAGGCGTTTGGTGTAGTCTGCGATGGTTTCCTGTACCTTTTGCGACAAGGTTTGCGGAGGATAAACTGCCATTGAGTCACCTGAGTGGACACCGGCACGTTCGATATGCTCCATGATACCAGGGATGAGGACATTTTCCCCGTCTGAGATGGCATCAACTTCACACTCTTGCCCAACGATGTAAGAGTCAACAAGGACTGGGTGGTCTGGACTGGCCTTAACAGCGGTACGCATGTAAGAACGAAGATCTTCTTCGTTTTCGACGATTTCCATAGCACGTCCACCCAAGACATAAGATGGACGAACGAGGACTGGGAATCCAATCTTGCGAGCTGCAAGTACGGCTTCTTCTTCATTGGTAGCCGTTTGACCTGGTGGCTGTGGAATATCCAAGTCTTTAAGGGCTTGCTCGAAGAGGTCACGGTCTTCGGCACGATCCAAGTCAGCTACTTGGGTACCAAGGATGGTCACACCTGCTTTTGCCAAAGGTTCCGCAAGGTTAATGGCTGTTTGACCACCGAACTGAACGATAACGCCTTTTGGTTGCTCCAAGTCGATAACATTCATGACATCTTCGAATGTCAATGGTTCAAAGTAAAGTTTGTCTGATACCGAGAAGTCGGTTGAAACAGTCTCTGGGTTTGAGTTCATGATGATGGCCTCATAACCAGCTGCTTGGATCGCCTTAACAGAGTGAACAGTTGCATAGTCAAACTCAACCCCTTGTCCGATACGGATTGGACCTGAACCTAGGACTAGGACGGATTCCTTATCAGACTTGATAGACTCATTTTCCCATCCATAGGTTGAATAGAAATATGGTGTTTCCGAGTCAAATTCTGCCGCACAGGTATCAACCATCTTGTAAACTGGGACAATCTTGTTTTCCAAGCGAAGTTGGCGAACTTGGTCAGCTGTCGTTTCCCAGAGTTCAGCAATCTTACGGTCTGAAAATCCATTGAGTTTAGCTGTTTTCAAAACTTCTAGATCTTGTGGATGGGCACCTAATTCTTGCTCAATTTCAAAGATGTGCAAGAGTTTATCTAGATAGAAGATATCAATCTTGGTCAATTCAGCGATTTCTTCTGGTGTGTAACCACGGCGAATAGCTTCTGAAACGTAGAAGAGACGATCATCTTGGGCTTTGACAACTTTTTCAATCAAAGCATCATCTGAAACCGTTGCAAGCTCAGGCATTTCATTGTGATGGACTCCGATTTCAAGTGAGCGGCAAGCTTTAAGAAGAGATTCCTCGATGTTCCGACCGATAGCCATGACTTCTCCAGTCGCCTTCATCTGGGTGCCCAGACGGCGTTCCCCTTTTTCAAACTTGTCGAATGGGAAACGAGGAATCTTAGCAACCACATAGTCGAGGGCTGGCTCAAACATGGCATAGGTTGAACCTGTAACTGGGTTGATGACCTCATCCAAGGTCAAACCGACGGCAATCTTAGCTGCCAATTTAGCAATCGGATAACCAGTTGCCTTAGAAGCAAGGGCAGAAGAACGCGATACACGAGGGTTTACTTCGATAACATAGTACTTAAAGCTATGGGGATCAAGTGCTAGCTGAACGTTACACCCACCTTCAATCTTAAGGGCACGAATGATGCTCAAGCTAGCGTCACGTAGCATTTGGTTTTCGTAGTCTGACATGGTTTGTGCAGGGGCGAATACGATGGAATCCCCTGTGTGAATCCCAACTGGGTCAAAGTTTTCCATGTTACAAACAACGAGGGCATTATCAGCCGAGTCACGCATAACTTCGTACTCGATTTCCTTGAAACCTGCAATGGAACGCTCAATCAAACATTGGGTAACAGGTGACAGTTTCAAACCATTTTCAGCGATTTCACGCAATTCTTCCTCGTTGGCACACATACCACCACCAGTACCACCTAGGGTAAAGGCTGGACGGACGATGACTGGGTAGCCAATTGTCGCTGCAAAGGCAACTGCTTCTTCAACTGTGTTGACAATTTCAGATTCAGGGATGGGTTGCTCAAGCTCTTCCATCAATTGTTTAAAGAGATCGCGGTCCTCAGCTTGGTCGATAGCAGACAATTTAGTCCCGAGAAGTTCTACTCCGAGCTCATCTAAGATTCCGTTTTTAGATAATTCCATGGCCATATTAAGCCCTGTTTGCCCTCCAAGTGTTGGAAGCAAAGCATCTGGACGTTCCTTACGGAGAATACGAGTCACAAACTCCAGTGTAATCGGTTCGATGTAAACCTTGTCCGCAATCTCCTTATCTGTCATGATGGTGGCAGGATTTGAGTTCACCAAGACAACTTCATAACCTTCCTCTTTCAAAGACAAGCAGGCCTGGGTCCCCGCATAGTCAAACTCAGCAGCCTGACCAATAATAATCGGACCAGAACCAATCACCATAATTTTTTGAATATCAGTACGTTTAGGCATTTATAAGATATTAAGGGCGTCAAGCGGACAAAGCTAAAATAGGAGTTATAACGAAGAACTGTCAGTTCTAGGAATAACTATCTTTTTAGCAATGTCCGTAGCCCGTATTCAGTTCAGCAAATACGGACCACCCTTCTCCTTTCTATTCGGCAACTCTCGGGTTGCCATTAAATAAATTCTCCGACGATTTTTTAGAGAAACGATATTTTTCGATAAAAAATCTAGTGCAGGGAGTTTTTAGTTCGCCCGATAGCGACTAAAAGAAACGACCTGCCTTTCTATTCGTCGCCTCACAGAGCGACATTAAATAAGATACAAAGGACGATTAGAAAGCGATTGAATTTTAGGAAACTAAGGAAGGATTGACAATCCAAGTTGGTTTCTCTAAATTCCGAGCTTTCCGTCCGTGTTCAGTTACATAAATTCTCCGACGAGCTTTTACTCGTTCTTAGTTTGCTTGTTTAAAAGCTTCCATCATCTCGATAAACTCGTCAAATAGGTAGCTAGCATCGTGTGGACCAGGAGCTGCATCTGGGTGGAATTGCACAGAGAAACCTGGTTGGTATCTGTGTCGAACTCCTTCAACTGACTTGTCATTGATTTCTTCGTGTGTAATAATCAAGTGCTCTGGCAAATCCTCACGGCTAACCGCATAACCATGGTTCTGGCTAGTAAAGTCTACTCGTCCTGTAGCAATCTCACGTACCGCGTGGTTAAATCCACGGTGACCGAATTTCATCTTGTAGGTCTTAGCCCCATTCGCCATGGCAAAGAGTTGGTGTCCCATACAGATACCAAAAATTGGAATTTTTCCTTGCACACCACGAATCATGTCCAGTGCTTCTGGAACATCTTCTGGGTTTCCTGGACCATTTGACAACATAACTCCATCAGGATTTAGGTGAAGAATTTCTTCTGCCGTTGTTGAATACGGAACAACCGTCACATTACAGTTACGCTTAGAAAGTTCACGTAGGATTGAGTGCTTGAGCCCAAAGTCTACTAAGACCACGCTCAAACCAACTCCTGGAGCTGGATAGGAAGTTTTAGTAGAAACCTGTTTGATATTGTCTGTCGGCAAGACTGTTGCTTGGAGCTGGTCCGTCACATGGTCCATACTGTCTCCAACATGGGTCAAGGTTGCACGCATAGTACCATGCTTACGGATAATCTTGGTAAGTGCACGCGTATCAATCCCTGAAATACCCGGAATTTTCTTGGCTTTCAAAAACTCATCCAGCGTCATTTGGTTGCGCCAGTTGCTAGCTCGACGCGCCTCTTCGAAAACGACAACTCCCTTACAAGTTGGAATGATGGATTCATAATCATCACGATTTATTCCATAATTTCCCACCAAAGGATAAGTGAAAGTCAAGATTTGTCCATTATAAGACTGGTCTGTAATGGATTCTTGGTAGCCGGTCATCCCTGTGTTAAAGACGATTTCGCCTGTTACATCAATATCTGCTCCGAAGGCCTTGCCTTCAAAAACTGTGCCATCTTCTAATACTAGAAGTCTTTTTGTCATATTTTCACCTCTCGTGGACGCTCACTGGCGTCTTTTAACGTCTTGTGTTTTCATTGGCGTTTCTACTCGCCAGTACGGATTCTAAGATTGCCATTCGAACAAAGACACCATTGGTCATTTGTTGGACAATGCGTGATTTTGGCGCTTCAACCAAATGGTCAGCAATTTCCACATCTCGATTAACTGGAGCAGGATGCATAATGATTGCTGTTTCTTTTAAGCGATTATATCTCTCTTGGTTCAAGCCGTGTTGAGCATGGTAATCTTCTTTTGAAAAAACGGCTCCACTTTCGTGGCGTTCATGTTGAACTCGGAGTAACATCAAAACATCCACCTGATCAACAATCTCATCAATAGTTACAAACTGTCCATAGTCCGCAAACTCTTGACTTCTCCATTCCTCAGGTCCTGCAAAGAACAGTTCAGCTCCCAAGCGTTTCAAAATCTGCATATTGGATTTGGCAACGCGTGAGTGGTCCAAGTCGCCTGCAATAGCAACCTTGAGACCCTCAAAGTGGCCAAATTCCTCATAAATAGTCATCAAATCAAGCAAGCTCTGGCTAGGATGTTGTCCCGAACCATCACCACCATTGATAATAGAAGTTGTAATCGACGGACTCGCAATCAACTCTCTGTAATAGTCAACCTCTGGGTGGCGAATCACACAGACATCCACTCCTAGAGCAGATAGTGTCAAGATGGTATCATACAGTGTCTCACCCTTATTGACCGAACTAGTCTTCACATCAAAGTCCAGTCGCTCCAATCCTAGCTTAATCTCTGCCACTTCAAAGGACTTATGTGTCCGTGTAGAATCTTCAAAGAAGAGATTCGATACGATAGGTTTGTTCTCGTAGGGGAGTTGGACTCCGTTTTTAAACTCGATTCCTCGTTTGATCAATTTCATCACTTGATCAACCGTGAGGTCTTCCATGGAAACCACATGGTTCAATGCTTGTTGATTTTCTGACATGGCTACTCCTTCAGCTTTCTAAGCTTCTTCAGTAATCAGAACTCTGTCTTGGCCATCAAGTTCTGTCATCTCTACGATGATTTCTTCAGAACGGCTAGTTGGGATATTTTTCCCAACGTAATCTGGACGGATAGGCAATTCTCTATGTCCACGGTCAACTAGTACCGCAAGACTCACGCGCGCAGGACGACCATGGCCGACAATGTTATCAATAGCAGCACGGATAGTACGGCCTGTATAGAGTACATCATCCACCAAGATAACCTCACGGTCAGTCACATCAACAGAAATCAAAGAAGTATCTTCTCCGCTTTTAACATCATCACGGAAAGGTTTGGTGTCCAATTCCACAACAGGAACTGTGATGTTTTCCAACTGCTCCAAGCGTTCTTTGATGCGATGAGCGATGAAAACACCACGCGTTTTTATCCCTGCTAGGATAATCTTATTCAAATCTTTATTGCGCTCGATAATCTCATAAGTAATTCGCGTAATCGCTCGTTTGACAGTCAATTCGTCTACAACTTCTTTTGTCTTCATGACAAACCTCCAAAAAGAAAAGTCTCCTTCTACAAGGAGACTTGAAATGTATGGCCAAGCGAGCCCAACTATAAACAGTATAGACTTCACCCTTCTACTTTATCGCGCTCCTTGCCTGCCTCACGGGACAGGTTTAAAGGATTATTTAGTTATCATTTACTATAGCATAAAGCACCCTTAAAATCAAGCAAAAACTTTTTTCAGTGTCCTCTTAAACATTGCTAAAATCATACAGTTGGGGATAGTGATCGCATTCTGGATTTTTGGGATGACAGATAGCTCGTCCAAAGTAAATCATGGCCTGGTGAGCTGCTAACCATTCTTCTGGTGGCAAGACATCCATAACACGTTTTTCTACTTCAAGTGGCGTAGCTGATTTTTTAACGATATCATGATGCTTGCAGATACGCTCCACATGAGTATCCACTGCAAAAGCAGGAATCCCAAACCCCACACTCATGACGACATTTGCTGTTTTACGACCAACACCAGCTAGACTTTCTAATTCCTCTCGAGTCTGAGGCACTTGACCATCAAAATCCTCTAGTAACTGTTGGGCACATTTTTTAAGGAATTTAGCCTTATTTCGATACAGTCCCAGGCGAGAAATGTGTGAAGCAATTTCACTCTCTGTCGCTACAGACATGGCTTGTGGCGTTGGAAAAGCAGCAAAGAGACCTGGTGTGGCCTTGTTTACCGCTGCATCTGTGGTTTGGGCTGACAACATCACCGCAACCAAGAGTTCAAAATGATTGCAAAAATCAAGACTAGGCTTAGCATCTGGAAAGAGGGCAATAATTTCCTCTATGACATGACGGGCACGTTTCTTGGATAAAACCATCTACTCGTCTCCATCAAACAGTCCTTGCAAGCCAGCAAATGGACTGTTTTCTTCTTTCTTGACTGCTTGTTGGGCTTGATATTCGTCTTCAGTCATGATTTGCCAGTCATTTCCTGATACAAAACCTTGGCCCGCCTCTTCTTCTGCCGTCAAGACTTTGATAGGAATATTGAGCAGAATATTATCTGCTACGCTCTCAGCAAGATCAATTTCCCCATTTTCGATAGGCAAGACTAAGTCATCGTCTAGAACTTCCTGGTCCAGTTGGTTGGTCGCTCCTTCCATGAAAACTTCTGTGACTGGATAAGACTCAGCTAACTCAACCGGCTCCATACTGCGGCTGGAAGCAAGGACAATGGTATATGACAACTGATAGTCTAAGAAATACAGACGGTCTTCATACTGTACCTTCCCCACTGCAAGGATATTTTTGACATCTAAAATCTCTTGATTTCGTTTACACAATTCTGCTGCCAGGTCTAAAGCTTGTTCAAAATGCAGGCCTTCAGGTTGCTTACGAATTTCTTGAATATTTAATTTCATATTTCCTCCATAAAGATGTACTCACTTGATTATACCATGAAAAGGCTATAAGTCATCCTCCCAAACTTTGAGATTAAAATCTCATTTTTTAACATATTTACTATGACAAACTTTCCTATTAGTGCTATACTATAGGCAAGAATACATCAGAGCAAGGAGGATGCTCACATGGAAGACAAAGCACTCATCACTGAAGCTTACCAACTCCTTTCCGAGTTAAATAAAAGCTACCAAAGTTGCAAACAGGGAACAGCCGATGATCTTCGACTGCAAGAGCTGCTGAACACTACTCTTAAGGAACTAAAAAAAGCAGAAAAGCTAGACAACAGTATCTTAATCGACCTTGAGAAATTTTACCAACGTACTAGTCTGCTGATTGGACTAGGGAGCCTAAAACTAAACGATCAAGCTCGTTCTGCTTGGCGCAACTATGACAAGTTCCACTATGAACATGTCAAACACGTATTAACTCTCTATGGGCCTGTTTTTGGTTTTTAGAGCTTGAAATTACTTGTTTTCTATTGACAAAATTTCCTGAAAGGTATAGGATAGAGGTACTAATACTCGGAGGTATGGGAGACATGAACAACTAATCTATCAAATAAAGAACTTTATTTAGTAGATCTTGTTTTTGTCTCTTTTTGTGTGCTCTTTTTATACTAGATTTTCTAGTATCTTGTCCTCATAGAAAATCGAAAAACTAGAAAGCTATGCTCCTCTTGGGTTGGGTTAGGCAACTCCAAGCTAGTTTGACGAGTTTTTCAACGAGGATAATAGAGTTTTGACAGTGACTTTGGGCTCTACTAGATAAAGTAGAGCTTTTTGTTATGCACTATCGACATTCTAGAAAGGGCAACAATATGATAAAAATCAATCATCTAACCATCACGCAAAACAAAGATCTACGAGATCTTGTATCTGACCTAACCATGACTATCCAAGACGGGGAAAAGGTTGCTATTATTGGTGAAGAAGGAAATGGTAAATCGACTTTACTACGAGCTTTAATGGGAGAAGCATTATCTGATTTTACTATCAGGGGCGACATCCAGTCTGACCTTCAATCACTGGCCTACATTCCTCAAAAGTTACCTGAGGAGCTAAAAAATAGGACTCTACACGATTACTTCTTTTTGGATTCTGCTGATTTAGACTACAGCATTCTTTATCGTTTGGCGGAGGAGTTGCACTTTGATAGCGACCGTTTTGCTAGCGACCAAGAAATTGGCAGTCTATCAGGGGGCGAAGCTTTGAAAATTCAGCTCATTCACGAGTTAGCAAAACCTTTTGAGATGCTATTTTTAGATGAACCTTCAAATGACCTTGACCTTGAGACGGTTGATTGGCTAAAAAGGCAGATTCGAAAGATTAGGCAAACTGTTATTTTCATTTCCCATGATGAAGACTTTCTTTCTCAAACGGCAGATACTATTGTCCACTTACGACTGGTCAAGCACCGGAAAGAAGCGGAAACACTAGTAGAGCATTTAGACTATGATCGCTACAGTGACCAGAGAAAGGCTAATTTTGCAAGACAAAGCCAGCAAGCTGCTAACGACCAAAGAGCCTATGACAAAACCATGGAAAAGCATCGCCGAGTCAAGCAAAATGTAGAAAATGTGCTTCGTACTACCAAAGACAGTACAGCTGGGCGCCTATTAGCTAAAAAGATGAAAAATGTTCTCTCTCAAGAAAAACGCTTTGAGAAAACAGCTCATTCTATGACGCAAAAGCCACTTAAAGAGGAACAAATCCAACTCTTCTTCTCACATATACAACCATTAGCGGCTTCTAAAGTCTTAATCTAACTGGAAAAAGAAAATTTGTCCATTGGCGAGCGCATTTTAGCTCAGGAGTTACAACTAACTATCCGTGGTCAAGATAAAATCGGTATTATCGGGCCCAATGGTGTTGGAAAATCGACTCTGTTAGCCAAGTTGCAACAACTCCTAAGCGACAAAAGAGAAATTTCGCTTGGTTATATGCCACAAGATTACCACAAAAAACTGGAATTGGATCTATCGCCAGTAGCCTTTCTCAGCCAGACAGGGCAAAAAGAGGAATTACAGAAAATCCAATCCCACTTAGCCAGTCTCAATTTCAGTTATCCAGAGATGCAACACCAAATCCGTTCCTTATCTGGTGGGCAACAAGGCAAACTACTTCTATTGGATTTAGTTCTGCGCAAACCAAACTTTCTCATTCTGGATGAACCCACACGAAATTTCTCTCCCACTTCCCAACCCGAAATCAGAAAACTCTTTGCCTCTTATCCAGGTGGTCTGGTCACTGTTTCGCATGACAGACGTTTCTTAAAAGAGATTTGTACGAGTATCTATCGTTTGACAGAGGAAGGTTTGGAAGTCGTTGATTTACTAGATTTATAACTTTTGAACATAGCAAAAATCCAGAGGCGAACTCTGGATTCTTTGGGCTGTTTGAGCTAACTCAAACAGCTTGAAAGATACTCACTTAATCAGAAGAACAACTTTGTTGCACTTGACTTGACAATTAAGGAAAAAATTGTTTTTCCATCTCTGCCACTTAACTACAAATTAAATAATTTATAACTAGTATTCTTTTTTCTCCATAATCATAACGGACAATTTTACTGCAAGCCCTATGATTAATATGCTTACAACTAAAATTCCTAAGCAAATCATTGATATAGAATTCTTACTAAAAATCTCCATTAGTTCTGCAAGAAAATTTGACTTTTCTTTTAACAGTGTTGATAAAGCAAATATTAAGAAATAAGTGATTACCATAATGAGTCTACCCTTTTCAGCACCATATTTAAGAATAAATGGTAATTGAATGGCAGACATAAGTATACTAGCAGCTAATGTAATTAAAGCAATAAACACTATATTATCCAATGACATTTGATTTTTTGTCATCAACAGTACAAAAATGCAGATTGAACCAACCAAACCAAAGGCAAATGCAAAGAAAAACTTGCTCAACACATAACTGCTCTTTTTTATTGGCATCGAAAATGCAAACTGTTCGAAATTTGATTTTGTATCATAGCCAAAGGCGATTGCAGTAAGTATGAGCGGAATCATTACACATATTAACGGAACCATAAACAATTCATTTTCATAAATTCCATATACAGCCAGTGCAATACTGATAGTAACCGTTAATAATAATGTCTTTTTTAAAGTTGCTATATCTTTCAAAATTAATGATGTCATTATTGTCTCACTCCTTTCACAAAGTAAATCATAATATCCTCAATTGACGGTTTTTGTAACTTGATACCATCAGGTACAAGACTCTTTTTAACAAGTAACTCTTGCCCAAAAGAATGTATTCTTCTTCCTACAATGGCTTCTTCATCAATGTTATTTACTTCTTCATTGGATAAAGTACATATACCGTAGTTTTCTTTTAACTCATCTTTTGTTTCCATAAATAAGATTTTTCCATTGTGGATAAAAGCAATGTAATCTGCCACTTTTTCTAAGTCAGATAAAATATGGGAAGAAATAAGAATTGTATGATTTTCATCTTGCATAAAATCTAATAACAAATCCAAGATTTCCAATCTTACAATTGGGTCAAGCCCACTTGTTGCTTCATCTAAAATCAAAAGTTCAGCATTGTGAGATAAAGCAACAGCCATTGAAAGTTTCATTTTCATACCACGAGAATAGTTTTTAATCATCTTTTTATGTGGTAAATTGAATTTTTCAACGAATCCATAAAACTGCTTTTTATCCCATTTTGAATAAACTCTATGACAAAACTTTTCAACATCGATTAATGTCATTTCTTCCGGCACTAACAAATCATCAAATACCACTCCAAGTTTATCTTTCAGTTCAACACTATTAGGATTTTCCTCATCTAAAAGTCTTATATCGCCAGAGTCTTTTCTTAAAAGCCCAAGTAACAATTTTATAGTTGTACTTTTACCAGCTCCATTCTGTCCGATATATCCAACTATTGTTCCTTTCGGAATAGTAAGATTTACCGGTCCTAGTTTAAAACTGTCAAATGTTTTTACTAAATCTTTAATTTCAATAGCATATTTACTCATATTCACCCTCCACATAACTCTTTAACATTTTTATCAATTCATCACTGGATACATCTGCAATTTCTGAAAGTTCAACTACTTCTTGAAGCTTCGATTCAATTTTCTTTAAGTATTCTTCTCGAATTAGTTCTTTATTTTGTGCTGCAACAAAATTACCTTTTCCTTGTACCGAATTTATAAACCCGTCTAACTCTAATTCATCAAAAGCTCTTTTTGCAGTTAACATACTTACTCTTATTTCTTTCGCTAAGAATCTTATCGAAGGTAGTTGTTCTCCAACTTTCAAATCTCCAGAAATGATTTGTGCTTTAATTTGATTTTTTATTTGCAGATATATTGGTTCATCACTGGAATTATTTATCTGTATATTCATCATCAACCCCCTACTGTTATTTGTGTTTTAACTGTTATTATTATATCATAACAGTTAAAACATTGCAATATCTAAAAAGAAGCAGACAAAAATTTTTTTCCCGCTTCTTCTCATTACTATCTAAATTCTTTCAGCAACTCTCTTAGCTTTTCCAATATCTTATTTCTTCTCTTTATGAGAGCTGGATGAGATATTTTTTTCATTTCAGCCACCAAACGAATAGTTTCATCATTGAAATAAAGTCTATCAATGATTTCTCTTTCTTCATCATTTAATTTTGATAGTGCATCTCGCACTGCCTCAATCATCCTCTGTGTCTGAACGTTTTTATCTACATCAAAACCCTCATCAACTATACTATCCTCAAAATGTCCATCATTTTCAAAAGACGAGAAAAAAGCAGGTGATTTCTTCTATCCACCTGTTTCAAATATTTTTCGGCTCTATAATATTTGTAGTGGGTAAATCCCCTATGGATATTATGGAGCTTATTTTAGCTTTTCTTCAACCCACTACAGTTGACAAAGAGCCATTTTTTCTACATATGTTTCAAACGCTCAATTCGTTCTGAGATAGGTGGGTGGGTGTAAAATAGTTTTTGGAGTCCGCCACCTTTCTTGGGATCATTGATATAAAGAGCGCTACTGGCATCGTCAACATGTTGATGCATCGGCTCGCTATTCTCCAACTTACGCAAGGCATTGATCATCCCTTGAGGATTGCGAGTCAGCTCCACACTGGATGCATCCGCCAAAAATTCCCTCTGACGGGAAATGGCTAGTTGCACCAAGGTTGCTGCGAGAGGTGCTAGAACAATGGCTAAGAGAGAGATAACAAGCATGATAATCTCCAAACCATTTCCATCACGATCATTATCACTCCGTCTGCGACCTGCGCCTCCCCACCACATCATCCGTCCTGCCATACTAGACAGAAGGGTAATGGCACTGGCAAGGGCGACAGCAATGGTCGAAATGCGAATATCGTAGTTTCGGATATGGCTGACTTCATGACCCATAACAGCTTCTAGCTCCTCGCGATTCATGATAGCTAAGAGACCCGACGTTGCTGCTACTGCGGCATTCTGCGGATTCGAACCTGTTGCAAAGGCATTTAAAGATGAATCCTCAATGATGAAAACACGCGGCATGGGAATCTGAGCGACCATGGCCATATCTTCTACTACATGGTAGAGGTCTGGTGCTGTTTGCTCATCAACCTCACGCGCCCCATTCATAGACATGACAATCTCTGTCGATTGAAAGATCATGGTCAGAGCGTAGATAAGGCCGATAATCAAGGCAATAATCATGCCACCAAGACCTGAGCGCATAAAGAGATAGCCAACCGCATAACCAACCAAGGCCAAGAGTAGGAAGAAAACCAGCAACAAAATCCAGGTTTTTCGTTTATTGCTCGCAATTTGATCAAACAACATCTTAGTCACCTAAACCGCTAAAGTCAACTTTAGGAACTGCCTTTTCCTCTTCAGGTGTTTGAAGGAAGTCTGCAGCTTTAAAGCCAAATAGTCCTGCGATGATGTTACTTGGGAAGCTTTCAAGTTTTACATTGTAGTTGCTGACAACACTGTTGTAGAGTTGGCGTGAATAAGAAATTTTATTTTCTGTATTGGTCAACTCTTCTTGCAATTTGATAAAGTTAGCACTAGCTTTCAAGTCTGGGTAATTCTCTGCTACTGCAAAGATACCAGAAATCTGGCGGGTAAGGGCATCACTGGCCTTCATAGCTTCTGCCGGTGAAGTGGCTGCGGCTACTTGTCTACGAAGTTCTGTTACTTTTTCCAAGGTAGAACCTTCATATTTCGCATAGCCTTTGACTGTTTCAATCAAGTTTGGGAGGAGATCATTACGACGCTTCAACTGAACATCGATCTGGCTCCAAGCCTCCTTGGTCTGCATACGATTTTTAACCAAACCGTTATAGCTAACAATCACAAAAATAACAATCAGAGCCAAAACTCCAAGAATAATCCAAGTCATAATCTTATTCCTTTCTTCTTTTAGATTACTACCAGTATATCAAATTTTTAATGAATATGGTAAAATAAGATGATACTAGAGAAGGAAACTACTATGAAACCAGAAACATTTTACAGCCTACTAGCTGAGCAAAATCTTCCACTTTCTGACCAGCAAAAGAACCAATTTGAACGCTATTTTGAGCTCTTGGTCGAGTGGAATGAAAAGATTAACCTGACCGCTATTACAGATAAAGAGGAAGTTTACCTTAAGCACTTTTATGATTCGATTGCCCCCATCCTGCAAGGTTTGATTTCAAATGAAACTATCAAACTTCTTGATATCGGGGCTGGGGCAGGATTTCCTAGTCTACCCATGAAAATCCTCTATCCTCAGTTAGATGTGACCATCATTGATTCGCTCAATAAGCGCATCAACTTCCTTCAGCTTTTGGCTCAGGAGTTGGATTTGGATGGTGTTCACTTCTACCATGGACGGGCAGAAGACTTTGCCCAAGACAAGAACTTCCGTGCCCAGTTTGATGTGGTGACGGCTCGTGCGGTTGCCCGTATGCAGGTTTTGTCTGAGCTGACCATTCCCTATCTTAAAGTCGGTGGCAAACTATTGGCACTCAAGGCCAGCAATGCGCCCGAGGAATTGCTAGAAGCCAAGAACGCTCTCAACCTCCTCTTTAGCAAGGTAGAGGACAACCTCAGCTATGCCCTACCAAATGGAGATCCGCGCTACATCACGGTCGTCGAAAAGAAAAAGGAGACGCCTAACAAGTACCCAAGAAAGGCTGGCATGCCCAACAAACGCCCACTTTAAACAATGGTGCACCCTTGTTTAAAGTTCAGAAAATGATTTACAAAATCATACCCCGCTCTCGTATTTCTGGGCTCGGGAAAAAATGATTTACAAAACGGACCTCGCTCTCACATTTCTGGGCTCGGGAAAAAATGATTTACAAAATCATTTTTTTCTGCTATACTATCACAAGCAAAGGTTTTTAATGTCATCCTGTGAGGTGACGAAGGCGCAGATTTATATAAATTTTTAAAAGATAGCTATTTTTTAAAAAGTCTTACTCTGAGGGCCTATTGCTGCAAAATAATGGGCTCTTTTTTGGTGCCCAAAAGTGAGGTTTTTATGAAACAGGAATCAACTGTTGACTTGTTACTAGACGTTGATCAACGTCCTTCTGCTGGTAAAGGAATTCTTCTAAGCTTCCAGCACGTGTTTGCCATGTTTGGTGCAACCATTCTCGTTCCCTTAATTTTGGGAATGCCCGTATCGGTTGCTCTCTTTGCATCCGGTATTGGAACACTTATCTACATGATTTCTACTGGCTTTAAGGTTCCAGTTTACCTAGGTTCTTCATTCGCCTTTATCACGGCTATGTCTTTAGCCATGAAAGAAATGGGGGGCGATGTATCTGCTGCTCAAACGGGGGTAATCTTGACTGGTTTGGTCTATGTCCTTGTAGCAGCAAGTGTTCGTTTTGCAGGTACGAAATGGATTGATAAACTCTTGCCACCAATTATTATCGGACCTATGATCATCGTTATCGGTCTTGGTCTTGCTGGTTCTGCTGTAACGAATGCTGGACTTGTAGCAGACGGAAACTGGAAGAACGCTCTTGTAGCTGTCGTGACGTTCTTGATTGCCGCCTTTATCAATACAAAAGGAAAAGGTTTCCTTCGTATCATTCCTTTCCTCTTTGCCATCATCGGTGGTTATATCTTCGCTATGATGCTTGGTTTGGTTGACTTTACCCCAGTCCTTCAAGCAAACTGGTTTGAAATTCCTGGTTTCTACTTGCCATTTAGCACTGGTGGTGCCTTTAAAGAGTACAACTTGTACTTCGGTCCTGAAACAATCGCCATCTTACCAATCGCTATTGTAACCATTTCAGAACACATCGGAGACCACACAGTTTTAAGTCAAATCTGTGGCCGTCAATTCCTGAAAGAACCAGGACTTCACCGTACGCTTCTCGGTGATGGTATCGCGACATCTGTATCAGCCTTCCTAGGTGGACCAGCTAATACGACTTACGGAGAAAATACAGGAGTTATCGGGATGACTCGTATCGCTTCTGTCTCTGTTATCCGTAACGCGGCCTTCATCGCGATTGCTCTTAGCTTCCTAGGGAAATTCACTGCCTTGATTTCAACCATTCCAAATGCTGTGCTTGGTGGCATGTCCATCCTTCTCTACGGAGTTATCGCCAGCAATGGTTTGAAAGTTTTGATTAAAGAACGCGTTGACTTCAGTCAAATGCGTAACCTCATCATTGCTAGTGCCATGTTAGTACTTGGACTTGGGGGAGCCATCCTCAAACTTGGCCCAGTTACACTTTCAGGTACTGCTCTATCAGCCATGACAGGAATCATCTTGAACTTGATTTTGCCACACGAAAATAAAGACTAATCATCTATACACAAAAAATCCACTCGATTGAGTGGATTTTTTAATTACTTACTCTTTATTTCCAACAGTAAATCTTTCAATGAAATAATGGTCACGGCTAGTAAAATCATGGCCATACCGACAAAATCAATCGCATAAAACTGTTCCTTCATAATCAGAAAGGCAAAGAAAACGGCAGAAATTGGCTCTATGGAAGCCAATAAACTAGACTTAACAGGGCCTATCAGACTAGCTCCCTTTAGGAAAGCTGTATAGGCAAAAACCGTTCCGATGATGATAATCCCAGCAAATGCAAAGAGAAAATCTAAGCTGGTTGGTATGCTAGCCTGTAAGACTCCTGTAAAGGGAATAGCCACTACACCAGAAATAACCATCCCGACACCAATCACCAAAATACTGCCCCACTTCTTAATCAAAGCAATAGGAAGGATGATATAGAGGGCATAGGTCAAGGCTGAAAAGAGGCCCCAGAACAGACCTAGGGATGTGACAGATAACTGGTCAACTTTCCCGTGCGTTGCAATCAGAAAAGTTCCTCCTATAGCCAATCCAATCGAAATAATCTCAGCTAGAGTCGGAGCTACCTTCTCCTTGATACAAGTATAAATCAAGATCCCAACGGGGCATACATACTGGAGAACTGTCGCAGTTCCAGCATTGGTTTCCTGAATGGCAGAAAGATAGGCAAACTGGTTTAAGAAAAGTCCAAAAACTGCAAATAGCAACAGAGATAGTAGACTTTTTCTGTCTTTAAAAAAAGCATAGAGTTTATCCTTTGAAGTCGCATAGGATAAGATTACTAGTGCCAAACCTGCAATGATAAGTCGTAAATTGGTCAAGACTAGAGCGGAAATCCCGTGTGCCATTAGGTATTGGCCACTGGTTCCAGACAAGCCCCAAGCAATCCCTGCCACTACTGTATACAGAGTTCCTTTTACGGTTTTTGACATGCTTCTTCCTACTCCTCTTGACGAATCATTTCCATCACTTGGTTTCGATCGACTATCCACTGGGCACGCTCATCCTTCTCATACGTTCGATTGGATAGAAAGATAGCCGCTTCCTGCTTCTCCCGATTCCACATAATGAAGGTACCTGTATAACCCGTATGGTCAAGCCAAGCTCCTTCCAGATTCCAGGCTAGAGACCGCTCCTTATCATCTAAAGGAGAAAAATTTCGGCTCAATTCTGCAGCAAAATAATCTTTCAAGTAATGTTCCAGAAAGATCTGCAAATCCTTAACAGTCGAAAACAAACCAGCACTTCCAGCGTGTTTCCCTAATAGACGAGCTTTGGGATCGTGAATGATTCCGGCCTCTACTCCTCTCACTGTTGGTACAGCTTGCTCAACGGGGCCGAACTTGGTCTCCTTCATCCTCCATGCTTCCAAAACTTGTTTTTTTATAATCTGATCCAAATCTTGGTCAAAGATTTTTTCCAAAAGAAAGCCCAAGAGTAAAAAATGAACGTCCGAGTATAGGAAGGCTGGCTGATTTCGTCTGTTGAGGTGAAACATGGCTTCTCTTAATTCCTCTGCACTTAACTTGTCTCGATTGGGAATAAAGGGGTCCAAATCTGTGGCATGGGTCAGAAGTTGCCGTATGGTAATATCTGGGTAATCACACCCCGGTAAAAAATCCGTCACTGGTTGATCAATATCGAATTTGCCCTGCTGCCACAAGTAGGTAAAAACCGTCCCCACTCCCACGACCTTGCTCACACTAGCAAGATCATAAACCAAACCGCTTTCTGTCTTGAAGCCCCGTTCTGGATCACTCAATCCTAGATAAGACTCTTTCCATTCACCATCCTTATAATACGCAAAAGAGGCCCCGGGATAAATCCCTGCCTCGATTTGATTTTCTATTTTTCTTAGAATTTTTTCCAACTTCATGCTTCTTCAAACCACAATTCAATGTTATTGGTATCTTTACCAAGGAAGAATTTTTCAGACTTAGGGACAAAGTAGCCTGTCTTTTCAAATTTCTGACGAAGACTGGTTAGATCAAAATTTCTTACTAAAAATTTCAACATCGACAGGTCCCAAGTGACATTGTTTTCAACAGCCAAATCTGCTCCTTGCCCTTTAGTAAAGGTGATTGCTTGCGCTACTCCTTCAGAATCAAGTAAACTCTCTGTTCTTTCAGGCAAACGCAACTCCATAGAAACCTCAAATTGACTCACATATTTTATACTTGTATTTGAATAAAATTCAGGAACAGTTTCCAGTGGAACCAAATCTCTTACATCATTTTCTGCATGAACAAGGATCACATCCTCTTCAGGAGAAACAATCTCAAAAGCATACCCTCGGTTTCCTTTAAATAAGCGAGGAAGAGACTTCATTTGAGAAAGAAGGGCCTCGATTTCAGAAGGATTTTCAACCTTTATCAAGAGTCTAGCTAGCTTCTTAAGACCTTCAACTTTGCGTGTTCGCATACTTGGAGCCTCTTCTAAAATCAATCTCTCCGTAGCTGTCTGATCGCCTAGGGAAATAAAGGCAGACTCTTCCAGCAAAGGTTTCATCCCCAAGATTTCAATGTAAAATCTTTCATTTAATTTTCGATTATTAACTTTCAAAGTCGGAACGATCCGAACAATCTCATTCACATTCATAAATTCCTCCAACTCTTTTATTTTAAAGGATTTTCGAATATTTTACAAGCCATATCTATTTTATTTAGAAATTCTATAACAAAAAAACTGGGATTCCCCAGTTTCATTTCTTATAGGTAAAGTAGTTTGAATAGTGCTACTGCTGCAATACCCGCTAAAATTGGAGCTACAACTGGAACCCATGCATACCACCATTTTGAATCACCCTTATGTTGACCAAGAACTGATTTTGGAAGGAGTTCGTGAAGAAGACGTGGTCCGAAGTCACGAGCTGGGTTCAAACCAGGTCCAGTAGGTCCACCAAGTGAAGCTACCAAAGCCAGCACTAGGAAACCAAGTGCCAAGTGTGCAATTCCAAGACCTGGTGCCAAAAATGGAGCGGCTTGGTTTTTTGCTTGCTCAAGCGCTGCTGTTACTTGTTCTTGAGGAATTGTTGTTCCTTGCGCTGCAGCTTGAGCTACTTGGTCATTAATTGTCGCCTGAGCTTTCGCTACTAATTCAGCACCAAAGAAGTTTTTAGTCAAACCAAGTGCTGCAAAGAAAAGAACGAATGAACCTACAAACTCATTGAGGAAGCCGTTAACAGTAGCTGCAAAACGTGATTCTTTTGTACCGTGGTCAATGCTTGAAATTGTTGAGAAGGTACCCAAGATATTGTTTGGATTTTCTGTCTTCAAGTAGTAAGGACGGTGAGTCGCTACAACCAAAGCTTGACCAAAGATTGCTCCCAAAACTTGTGCTAGGATGTAATATGGTACTTGCTCCCAAGAGAAAAGTCCACTAACAGCAAGTCCAAGAGTGAAAGCTGGGTTGATGTGGTTACCAGATACATTACCAAACATCAAAGCTGGGATCATAACCCCCATACCATAACCAACCGCGATAACGAGCCAGCCACTTTGGTGACCTTTCGTACCTTTAAGTTCAACGTTAGCAACTGCACCATTACCAAGAATGATCAAAATAGCAGTTCCCAAGAATTCTGTGGCATATTTAATAGCCCATGTAAAATCCATTTGATAGATTCTCCTTAAATTTTTTTAGACAATCCTTATTCTATCAATTTTTAGGCCTTTTAGCAATATCTTTTCTAAAAGAATCTATGGAAAACGCTTTATTTAACTTATCTTTAAGAAAAGGACAAAAGAAGTCAAACTCCTTTTGTCCTAATCGTTATTCTTGACGTTGACCAAAGTCTACAATCATCTGCTCCATCTCTTGGCGACTAGGAGTGGTCAACATATAAAGGTAATCCCCTTGTAGCTCTGCAAAGGCTGCTGGCATGATTTTTTTGACCTTGAATTGCTGGCTGTACTTAGCAAGAAGGTCCTCTTCTGAATAGACATAATTTGCATTGGCACGACGTGATGTAGCTAAACAGTATTGTGGTTCAAACTCTGATGCTGGGAACTCTTCACCTGCAACAATCGCCGCATAACCTCGGTAGAGATCCAAGGAGTGAGCGAAGTTATAAACATCAATGGTAAAGCCACCTGCAGGACGGTTATTGTACTCAATGGCAATGTAGTCGTCCCCGTCACGGAAAAACTCGATATGGAAAAAGCGCTCTTTCATACCAAATTCCTTGACAATGGCTTCACCATACTTACGCAATTTTGGATCCATATCCTTGAGCACATAGTAGGAATTGTCCATCTTATAAATCATCAGATCAAGTGGTGTATGGGCATAATCGAAAGTCGTTGAAAAGACGATGTTGCCATCCTTGTCCACAAGTCCGTCAAAAGTACAGATTTCGCTAGAAGTGACAAATTTCTCAAAGAAATACACGGTTGAATGGTCCCATTCAGCCTTAAAGTGATTTACATCCTCTTCTGTCTCAAGCTTAAAGGTTGCTGCCGCTCCCACTCCATTATCAGGTTTGGCAATCATTGGTAGACCGATTTCGTTCACTGCTTTATCCACATCTGCTTCCGTCTGGATAACAGTACCAGGTACCACAGGGACACCTGCTTTTTTGAAAAGTTTCTTCATCTCAGACTTAAACTTGGTCTTTTTGAGATCCTCTGGTTTGGCACCAAAGACATTGAATTGCTCTCTGAGTGTTGCGTCCAGCTCAAGCCAGTATTCATTGTGAGATTCGATGCGGTCGATTGGTCCATGCTTGTAGAACAGAAAAGCTACTGCACGCTTGACTTCGTCTATGTTTTCAAGATTGTCCACACGGAAATACTCAGTTAGGCTATTTCGCAAAGGTTCATCTAGTTGTTCGTAGGGCTCCTGACCAATTCCCAAGACTGTGATGCCTTTATTAGCTAGCTCGATTGTAAACTGTTGGAAATTTTGCGGATAGTAGGGAGAAATAACAAGATAATTCATAGGCAACTCCTTTTATAGATACAGGTGTCCAAGAAAATAGGGCATTTGTTTACGCCACCATTCCCAGTCGTGAGCGACATCGTGTCCCCATTCAGCAAACCAGGCTGGAATTTGTTTCTGGTCAAAGGCTTCTTTAAGCTTGTAGAAGGATGGCAGACCATCTTGTTCCCAAGCACCGAGACCCGTACAGACGACAATCTCCGCCTGACGGTAACGATCGATAAACCATCCGTCGTTTTGATTCCAGATATAATCTACAGGTGAGTTTTGGTAAATTGCATCGTCATTGTAGTAATCGCCAACGAAGAAACGTGCGTCGTAAACACCACTGAGGGCAATCACCTTGGTAAAGACATCTGGATGCTGAAGAAAGAAATTGAGTGCATGATAGGCCCCCATCGAGCAACCTGTCGTCATCATGCCATCAAACCAACCTGTCTTGTGCTTGATAAAAGGAATGGCCTCCTCAATCACATAGCGTTCGTAGGCGCGGTGCATCTCCGCCTGGTCATGACCATTTTTCCAAGTAGCCAGCCAGCTCTCACTGTCAACACTGGAGAGAGTAAAGAACTGCACTCGCCCTTCCTCGATAAAGGAAGCACAGGCGTCAATCATGCCAAAATCATAGTATTCGTTGTGACTACCACCAGATGAAGCAAAAACAACAACTGGAATCCCAGCGTGTCCATAACGGTTAAGGTACATTTCACGGTTGAGGTGACCACTCCAGTGGCTGAGGTTTTCAATATGCATTGGCTTTCTCCTTTCTTAACTTACCATTTCTCTGCAAAAAATCGGAGACAGTCTGGTAAATTTTCCGACCAAGGTATTTCACTATGGATAGCACCAGACTGAACTTTCAAGACAAGATTATCCAAGTGTACTCCACCTGCAATCAAATCACGGTAATAACGAAGCGACGAGTCGATATAGGCTTGCTTGATATTGCCAGCCATCAAGGTCTTGTCCGTATCGTCTGCTTCTTCTGTTCCTACATAGATGAAAATGCGCTGTTCAGGCGACAATTTCTTACGCTCGATATAGCGGTTAAAGGATTCTTGGTGAAGCCAGTTAGCAGATGAGAAGACGCCTAGACAACCAATTCGGTCTTGGTACTCTAGTCCGATAAATTGGGTAATATTGCCTCCTAGTGAAGAGCCAATCATAGCCGTATGCTGCCGATCAGCTTTAGTACGGTAGGTCTCATCGATAAAAGGCTTGACCACCTCCATGACAAACTCGGCATACTCCACACCCTTACCACCAAACTGCTGGCCTGGGATAGGAGATTCTTGAAACTTCCAAGCCGCATACTCATTCATCCGCCCCATGCCGTCATTATCTATAGCAACGACAATCATGCGACTGATGTCAGGATTTCGTTTAATTGCTGGAATAATCTTCCAAGAGTGTCCAATATAAGACTCCTTACTGTAAAAGACATTTTGCCCATCATGAAAGTAAACAACTGGGTAAAAACGGTCGGTGTCTTTCTCGTAGTCCTTAGGCAGAAGCACACGCACACGACGCTCTTTTCCAGTATAAGGAACTTTAAGTTTGTGTTCTTTCATTTTTAAGTAAAAGTAGGAATGATTCATTGTCAGAAAACTCTCTATATTCAAAATTTTATCTCATTATACCATAAAAATAGAAAAAAAGTCAGTAATTGTCCATTTTAAGGATAAATAACTAACTTTTTTCATTTGTTTTTCTGAATTCTTCTGGATTTTCTGATTAGAGGAGATTATCAATTAACTCATCGACAGCATCTTTTTCAGCTTGAGGCGTGATCTTAGTGATCATAATCCCAGCCACTGCTCGCTCAACCAAGCCTTCAACATCCATGCGTTTTTCATACTGCTCTGCATTCTCTATCTTAGGATTGGTCTTAGGACGGTCAGGCGCAAAAATAGTACAGCAGTCTTCAAAAGGCTGGATTGAAATTTCAAAGGTATCGATTTCCTGCGCGATGTCAATGATTTCCAACTTGTCCATGGTAACCACGGGACGAATGATGGGAGTGCTAGTCACAGCGTTGATAGTCTGCATGCTTTCCAAGGTCTGGCTGGCTACTTGACCAAGACTTTCCCCATTGATGATGACTAAACCATTTCGTACCTCACGGATACGGTCGGTAATGCGCATCATAAAACGACGAGTCAAGGTCATGAGGTAGGCTTCTGGCGCCTTAGCCTTGATTTCCTCTTGAATCTCTGTAAAAGGCACCTCGATAAACTGGATATTGCCCCCAAACTTGGTCAATTTCCGAGTCAAATCGTGGGCTTTCTTGAGGGCACCAGGACTTGTGTATGGCGGACTGGCAAAGTGAACCGCCTCAATATCTACACCACGTTTAAGAGCTAGATAACCAGCTACAGGTGAGTCAATCCCTCCTGACAACATGAGCATACCTTTACCAGAACTTCCCACAGGTAATCCTCCTGCTCCACGAAAAGTTTCATAGGAAAGATAGGCAGCCTCTTCACGAATCTCAACCTGAAGATTAATATCTGGATTTTTCATCTGAGCTTGCACGTTTGGAATAGCCTCGAAAACAGCTCCACCAAGAGTTTGATTCAGTTCACGACTATCCAATTCAAAGTTGTGGTCGCTACGCTTGCTAGTGATTTTAAAGGTCATCCCTTCCTTATAGATTTCCTTCATAATCTCTTGGACAGCAGACTTCAGAACGTCCACTGACTTTTCAATCTTATACACAGGAGAAAAATTTTGAATTCCAAAGACTTGTTTGAGCGATTCTGCAACTGCTGTGTAATCTGCTCCATTGAGGTAAGCGTGGGCACGGTCGCGATCTGCGGTTACCTTAACCTGGGGATAGATAGACAAAACGTCTGAAATATTATTACGAAGTTTATTAATGAAACGCATACGATTTTTGTGCTTGGTTGACAATTCTCCGTAACGAATCATAATTTCTGAATACTGCATAAATGCTCCTATCTTACTTTTCTAGTTTGATTGTAAATTAATTTTAGCTTGGTCAAAAACTGCTCGACCTGACTCATATCATTTTCCAAGTCTAGGCTTAGACGCACAGCTGACTGGGCCTTATCCTTTTCCACTCCCATTGCAATCAAGGTCCCCGCAGGTTTTCCTGCCTTGGACGAACAAGCAGAGGTTGTGGAAATGAAAATGTCATAGTCTTCAAAAGCGTGAACAATGACTTCACCACGAACACCTTTAATCCCAAAAGTCAGGATATGAGGGGCAAAGTCTTCCTCATCTGAAAAGACAAAAATATCTGGATAATCCAGAAGGGCTTGGCGAATGACTGCCTTCATCTGCCCCGTCTTGCTAGTAAAAACAGCTAACTTTTCCATAGACAAACGGAGGGCCTTGGCTGTTGCTGCGATCCCTGCCACATTTTCAGTTGTCGAACGATAGTCTCCCTCTTGACCGCCACCTGTTAAAAGAGGCATGATCCTCTTACCAGACTTGATATAGACAAATCCAACACCTCTGACACCATGAAACTTATGACTTGAGAAGGTCGCGAAATCCACTCGATCTGTCAGATAGTTTTCAGTTGGAATTTTAGCAAGTGCCTGAACCGCATCAACGTGGAAGGAAATGGTCGGCTTATCTGCCAAAAGTTCTGAGATAGCCTCAATAGGCTGGATAGAGCCAATTTCGTTGTTAACTGCCATGATGGAGACGAGAGTCGTATCAGGACGTATCAAATCTGCTAATGCTTCAACATCCACAAATCCTCTGCTATCAACTGGAGCAAAATCTATCTCAAAACCTTGACTTTTCAGCCAAAGGGCTGACTCCTTGACTGCTGGATGCTCAATAGCTGATACGATGATATGCTTGCCATACTGGGCTTTTTCAAAGGCCACACCCTTGATGACCCAGTTATCCCCTTCTGTTCCACCAGAGGTAAAGAAGATTTCATCACTTTTCTTGCCAATCAAATCTGCAATTTGCTGCCGGGAAGCATCTAAAATTCGTGTTGCCTGATCTCCCAAACGATGGAGACTAGACGGATTTCCTACAATTTTTGAAGCGACCTGCATGTAAGTTTCAAGTGCTTCAGGATAAGGCTTGGTTGTCGCCGAATTATCAAAGTAGATCATGTTTTCTCACGCTTTCTAAAATCACTCCTTCTATTGTATCACGAAAAGAGACCTGCGACAAGAAAGGGAGGTTTCTCTTTTTTTAAGATTTTTTTAAAGAAATGAGGTATAATAAATCATAATTAAAGGAGAGTATCATGTCTAACTATCGTAGAACTTCAAAACCAAAAACAGAACACATCAAAAAGGGATTTACTGTCTTTCAAAAAACGATTGCTACCATCGGTAGTATCCTTGGCCTAATCACTGCTACTATTACCATCATGAACGCTATGGATAATAACAAAAACAACAAAAAAGAACCGACGACAACTCAAACAACTGTTGTCAAGGAAATTCAAAAAGAAGCCCCTCAGGAAAATACTACTCCTAACAGGGACAACACTTCTACTAAAGAAAATACCACGCAAGAAGGAACTTCTCAATCCAATAAAAAAGAAGAGAAAAAAGAAGAGCAGAAAACAACAACTCAGGATCCTTCTACACCTTCCTCAACAAAAGAAACAAGCGATAATGGAACACAGTCAAATACGACGAGTTCTGAAACTAAAACGAACCAGTAATCAAAAAAATAGCTTCTTTCCAAATTTGGAAAGAAGCTATTTTTTTATTGTTGCAATACTTTTCGTGGTTTGGTTCCCTCAGCTGGACCGATGACACCTGCCATTTCGAGTTCTTCCATAAGGCGGGTCGCACGGTTAAATCCAACTGACAAACGACGCTGAATCATCGAAGCGCTAGCTTTCTGAGTTTCGATAACCAAAGCCTTAGCTTCTTCAAAAAGCGGATCGCCGCCAGCTTCACCATGAGAAAAATCTCCTTCATTTTCAGGGACATCTCCTGGGTCAAAGCTGTCATCGTAGTCCGCATCTGCCTGAGCCTTGATGAAGTTTACGATGCGTTCAACATCATCATCCGAAATAAAGGAGCCTTGTAGACGGACTGGGTGATTTTCATCAATTGGTTTAAAGAGCATATCTCCTCGACCGAGCAATTTTTCTGCTCCATTTTCATCCAAGATGGTTCGCGAATCTGTACCTGATGAAACTGCAAAAGCCACACGAGATGGGACATTGGCCTTGATAAGACCAGAGATGACATCGACTGATGGACGCTGTGTTGCGAGAATCATGTGAATCCCTGCAGCACGCGCCTTCTGTCCGAGACGAATGATAGCATCTTCCACTTCCTTGCTAGCCACCATCATAAGGTCAGCCAACTCATCTACAATGACAACAATCAAAGGTAGGGGTATTTGTTTGTACTCAGATTGGCTATTAAATTCCTCGACCTTGGCATTGTAACCAGCGATATTTCGTACTCCAACCTTAGCAAAGAGTTCATAACGGTTTTCCATCTCATCCACCACCTTTTGGAGAGCCTTGCTGGCCTTGCGTGGATTGGTCACAACTGGAATCAAGAGGTGAGGAATGTCATTGTACACCGATAACTCAACCATCTTTGGATCCACCATCATAAACTTGACCTGATCTGGTCTTGCTTTCATGAGAATGCTGGCGATAATACCGTTAACTGCGACTGACTTCCCTGATCCCGTCGAACCTGCAACAAGTAGGTGGGGCATCTTGGAAAGGTCAAAGGTGCGAGCAGTTCCATTGACCGCCTTCCCTAGAGGAATTTCGAGGAGATTTTCTGGTTTAGTCTGAGACTGTTCCCAGAGTTCACGGAAGGAAACGGTCGCAATCTCAGAGTTGGGTACTTCAATTCCGACTAAGGATTTACCAGGGATTGGAGCCTCAATCCGAACATCCTTGGCCGCCAGAGCTAGCGCTAAGTCGTCTGCCAGATTGGAAATGCGGTTAACCCGTACACCGACTGCTGGCTTGACTTCATACTTGGTAACTGATGGTCCTATTTCAGCCCGTTCCACCGTCACCTTGATACCAAAGCTAGCAAAGGTTTCTTCTAGGATTTTGATATTTTCTCGAACAATCTTCTTTTCCTTGGACTGATCTTTGGGTTTATCTGGTGCAAAGAGTTGCAAGCTTGGTAGCTTGTATTCGAGGGCTTCCTTGGCAGAAAAATCAACCTGTACCTCTTCATCCTCAAAATCCTCTTCCACATCAGGAACGTCAAAATCTGTTTGAGGGAGGATAATCTCCGGTTCAATCCATTCTTCCTCAGGAATTGGTGGGAAATCGTAGTCTGGTACCTCTGATAAGATTTCTCCCGTTTCAGGATCTACAGGAGGAAGCGGCAGCGCATCCTGTTCTTCTTGTTCTCTCTGAATTCTGGCTGCTTGTTCAGCTTCTTGACGAGCCTTCTCTTCTTCTCTCTTGATAAAGCGTTCCTGTTTTCTCTGTTCCTGTTTTTCCATGAAGGATCTGAACTGAGCTCCAATAAAGGCTGCGACATCATAAATAGACCAAGGACTAACCAAGAGTGCCCCAACTAGAATCAAGAGAACTCCAATAAAGTACGATCCGATATTGGAGAAAAGAAAGGATATGGGGATATAGAGTCCAACACCAAGCAAGCCTCCACCGGCGAAGCTAGTCACCCGCATACCAGTCAGGTCCGTCATAACTTGAGACAGGGTCGCTTTTAGAACTGACTGCTCCAAGCCATATTTCCATACCAAGTAGGCCTCAAAAATCAAGAGCAAGCCAGCGAAGATACAAAGAAATCCTGACAGAAGTCCCTCTTGCTTGCGGATCCATTTAAAAAGAAAAAGATAGATGAGGAGGCCACCAATGGCCACATAGGCCAAACTTCCGACAACCAGTCGAATGAGATTGTAAAGAGTGACACCTGCTGCACCGAGTTTGAGGGCTGCAATAATCAATAACAAGGCAATTCCTAAGGAAATCAACATCCTCTGGATAGCCTGTTTTCTTTCGAGTTCTGCTTTAGACGGTCTCCGTCTTGTTTTTGTAGTATTCTTGTTTGCCATTCTTTTATTATACCATATTTCACAGCCATTTCGAAAAGAGAAAAAGATTGCACCAAATGGTAACAATCTTTCTATTCTAATCCATTTTATGCTTGTGGTTTGCGTAGATAACCATAAACCACACCACTTACGATTGCACCAACCAAGACAAAGGCAAGGTAGAGAAGGGCATTTGAAGTAAGAGCGATGACGAAGATTCCTCCGTGTGGCGCCATGAGTTTGATTCCTGCAAGACCAACGAGTCCACCTGCTACTGCCGAACCAAGGATGAAGCTTGGGATCGCACGAGCTGGGTCTGCTGCACCAAATGGGATCGCTCCTTCAGTGATGAATGACAAGCCCATGATGATGTTTGTCAAACCAGAGTTACGTTCTTCTTTGGTAAATTTATCTTTAAAGAGAAGGGTTGCGACAAAGATGGCAAGTGGTGGAACCATTCCTCCAGCCATAACTGCTGCCATAGCTACAGAACCACCTGAAGAAACAGTCGCTGCAAGCGTACCTGTACCAAAGACATAAGCCGCTTTATTAACTGGTCCACCCATATCAACAGCCATCATGCCTCCAAGAACGATACCAAGAAGGACAGCTGAACCTCCTCCAAGACCGCCTAGGAAGTCATTCATAGCAGTGTTGATTGCTGCCATTGGAATATTGACAGCCAACATAACAAATCCTGTTAAGATTGTTCCAAAAAGTGGCAAGAGAAGGATTGATTTAGCACCTTCAAGTGAACGAGGAACTTTAACGTATTTCTTGATAGCAAGAACCAAGGCTCCTGCGATAAATCCACCAACAAGGGCACCTAGGAAACCAGATGAGACACCTGAGAGAGTTGAAGTTGCTTCACCACCTGCAGCATAAGGAATTTTACCAAAGGCAAAACCTTCTTTGGCAATAGCACCAGCCACGAAACCAGCTACCAAACCTGGTTTTTCAGCGATAGAGTAGGCTACATATCCTGCAAAGACTGGAAGCATCAAACCAAAGGCTGCGCCACCGATTTTCATGAACATTGAAGCGAGTTCATGGTAGGATCCGAGATTGCCAAGACTATCCTGTGGCACACCAAAAGCTCCGTCGATTAAGAAGGCGAGGGCAATCATGATACCACCACCGATAACGAATGGTAACATTTGAGATACACCACTCATCAAGTGTTTGTAGAAAGCTCCACCGATACTTTGTTTTTCATTAGATGCTGTTGCAGCTTTTGCTCCATTAGCAGCACGATAAACTTCAGCATCTCCTGAAAGAGCCAAGTTGATCAGCTCTTCTGTCTTACGGATACCGTCTGCAACTGGACGGTTAACCAAAGGTTTTCCATCAAAGCGATCCATCTCTACAGCCTTGTCAGCAGCGATGATAACAGCTTTAGCCTTGCGGATGTCCTCTACAGTTAGTTGGTTACCAACACCGCTAGCTCCGTTTGTTTCAACCTTAATCCCAACACCCATTTCAGCAGCCACTTTTTGAAGGGCTTCTTGAGCCATGTATGTGTGGGCAATACCTGTCGTACAAGCTGTAACAGCTACGATAAAGTCGTCAGAGTCATTAGCAGGTACTTGAACAGGCTCCTCAGCTTTTTCTGAAGCTTGGTTAAAGAGTTCGATAACTTGATCTGCAGATGTTACTTGACGAAGTTTGTCAGCAAATCCGTCTTTCATCAAGTATTGAGACAATTCTGCCAAGGCTGCCAAGTGAGTATCATTGGCACCTTCTGGAGCTGCAATCATGAAGAAGAGATCTGTTGGTTGCCCATCTAAGCTTTCGTAGTCAACACCCTTGTTTGACTTAGCAAAGAGAACCGTAGCTTCTTTAACTGCAGAGTTCTTGCTGTGAGGCATAGCGATTCCATCACCCAAACCAGTGGAAGTTAGAGCTTCACGCGCTAAGATTCCTTCTTTAAAGGTTTCAAAATCCGTCACGTAACCGTGATCTACCAAACTTTTAATCATCTCTTCGATGACAGCTGTTTTTTCAGTTGCCTGCAAATCCAGCAACATGACATCTTTTCTCAATAGGTCTTGAATTTTCATCGTTTTTCTACCTCAACTTTTTCATATGTTTCTTTAATATATTCCGCTGTTGCCAAGTCATCCGAGAAGGTCGTTGCTGTTCCACAAGCTACTCCCCATTTGAAGGCTTCTACTGCGTCTTTAGATTTTACAAATTCACCTGTAAACCCAGCGACCATAGAGTCACCAGCCCCGACTGAATTTTTCACAGTTCCCTTGATAGGTTTGGCGAAGTATGCTCCCTCGGATGTGACAAGAAGGGCACCGTCCCCAGCCATGGAGATAATAACGTTTTGAGCTCCTTTGGACAGTAACTGACGAGCATAGTTCTCGATTTCATCTAAACTTTCGAGTTTCACTCCAAAGATAGCTCCAAGCTCGTGATTGTTTGGTTTAACCAAAAGTGGCTGGTAGTCTAAACTATCAATCAAGGTCTGTCCTTCAAAGTCACAAACCACTTGCGCACCAGTCTGGCGTGTCAAGGCAATCAAATCTTTGTAGATAACATTACCTAGATTCTTAGCACTCGAACCTGCAAACACCACCGTATCTTCTGCAGTCAAACTAGACAAAATAGCTTTCAGCTCTTCTAACTGAGCCGGTTCCACATTTGGACCAGTTCCGTTGATTTCTGTTTCTTGGTCTGCTTTAATCTTGACATTGATGCGAGTATCTTCTGCTACTTGGACAAAACGCGTCTCGATTTCCTCTTCTGCCAAAGTATCTGTGATAAATTTACCAGTAAAACCTCCGATAAATCCAGTCGCAGTATTAGGAATATCCAAGCGCTTCAAAACACGACTGACATTGATTCCTTTCCCACCAGCAAACTTATCATCACTGTCCATACGATTGACACTGCCGACTTGAACTTGGTCCAAGCGAACGATATAGTCTATGGATGGATTAAGTGTGACTGTATAAATCATACCTCTATTACCTCCGTTTTCTTCTTAATAGCCTGCAAGAGCTCATGCCCTTGACTTGTGATGACAATAGCGCGTTTAAGCGGTGCTACCTTGGCAAAGCAAGTTTGACCAATCTTTGACGAATCCACCAAGACATAGGTTTGTTTGGCATTCTCCAAAATAGCACGCTTCACGGCTCCCTCCTCCATATCTGGAGTCGTATAATAACCATCGTCGACACCATTCATCCCAATAAAGGCACGGTCAAAGTGCAATTGATTAATTTGGTTAAGAGCAACACCACCGATACATGCATCTGTTGCCATCTTGACACTTCCTCCAACCATGACAGTTGGAATCTGTTTTTCAACCAACTGAACCGCATGGTGAATGGAGTTGGTCACAACTGTAATATTCTTATTAACCAATTCCTTGATTAAAAAAGCAGTTGTCGTTCCAGCATCGATAAAAATGACATCTTTTTCCTTAATAAGAGAGGCTGCTTTCTGAGCCAGTAGCTTCTTCTCTTGAAGGTTTTTGACAGATTTTTCTTGGATGGTTTCTTCTTCCTGCAAGGAGTGGGGCAATTCTGCTCCACCATGCACACGGCGAAGTTTGTTTTCCGCCTCCAACTCGTCCAAATCTCTTCGTACTGTCGATTCTGATGTTTCTAATAGACTAACCAATTTTTCTAGGGAAACTACATGATGTTGATTTAACTCCTCTAAAATCAGTTGCTTCCGCTCAGTTTTTAACACCAAATCACCTCCTGTTATCGTTTACACTATTCATTCTAGCACATTCTCTACTAAAGTCAAGCATTTTTTATCATTTTCTTTCAAATTCTATCATTTTTCTTATTTCCAAAATTTTTATTGCAAGATAAGTGGCTTTATGGTAGACTATTTGAGTAAGTATTGGAAGATTACTCAAGAGGCTTAAGAGGCCGTGTTGGAAACGCGGTAGGCGTGTAACAGCGTGCGTGGGTTCGAATCCCATGTCTTCCGTAGAAAAAAGAAAAACTGCACCTCAATGCAGTTTTTTTATCGTTCTAAGAACAATATATAGAAATGAAAGGCTGAGTTACTCTAACTATCACATCACATTTTTCTGTATCCTTCCCTATCCTAATTCATAAAAAAACAAGTAGTTTATTAAGACTACTTGTTTTTCTTTTAAATCTTAGGATTAGATATTGCTTTTATCTTTTTTATCTGAAGATTTGTCTGTTGATTTATCAGTGGATTTATCAGTGGATTTATCTGAAGATTTATCAGAAGACTTGTCTGTAGATTTGCTCTTAGATTTTGTAGAGTTCTTACGATCAATCTTATCATATCCCTCAGTAGTATCCATTAACTCAGTTGATAAAGTACGATAATCTTCTTGAGAAATCAGCCAGTTTCCATCCTTATCCTTGGTTAGTTTGATTTCTGTATCAAAATCTCCAGTAGTAAGAGGTGTAAGAGCAGCTTCAGCATCTACATCACTGTAGGTAGCAAAATCTTTTCTGAAGAGGTGTTCGTAAATCCAATATGTCACCAATGTTTGGTAACGCTTAATGTCGACGTTTGAACCAGCTTGGTTGTACTTACCTAGGTTATCGATACCACCAATAAGAATTGTTAGAACTTCTCGAATTGATGAAGTCAACCCTTTAGAATGCAACTTCTTAGAGTTAAAAGTAACAGTCGCAGTATTACCTGATTCATCAACCTTCACATCTTTAACAGTGTAAGAACCGATATCTTGGAATAACTTGCGTTTCATCTTCAAGAAACCTGAAATGGTTTCTTCTGGAGTTTCTACAGGGAAATCTTTGTGCCATTGTACTGAGTAGGTAGATGCAGGTGAAAGCCCTTCTTCTTTGATTTTTTCACTTGTTTGCACTGCAAAAATGGCCTCAGTCCATTTTTCATAGGTTTCGCCATAAATCTTTTTAAATCGACTAGAGTCGCTAGTGAGAACTGAGTCTAAGAGAATTTCAGCATCTTTTGTAACTTTTTCTTTAACTTCTGCTGCTTCATCTTTCTTCTCAACTTGTTCCGTATTCTCCTTGTTGTCAGAAGAAGCTTCAGATGACTGATTAGAAAATACAGAACATGCACCCAAGACAACCGTCGAAAGTGCTAAGATACTTAGTAACTTGATCTTTTTCATGTTTCACCTCATTATGAAAATTTACTCTTGGAGACTACCTCCAAGGATAGTTATTTAGAAAAACACTGGGTTTATCTAACGGAGAATGGGGGATTCGAACCCCCGCGCCAGTTATCCGACCTAACGATTTAGCAAACCGTCCTCTTCAGCCTCTTGAGTAATTCTCCACTAACATACTAGAATAAATAGGATACAACGAAGGATACAATTTGGAAAAAATCTACTGTATACCTGTTCATAATGGAGCCGGTGGGAGTACCCGAAGTATTTATATGACGGTATCTACTCAAAAATATAACTCCTTTTAATGCTCTTTTGGGCGGATTTTGGGTTTTAGACCTAAAACAGACTGACATTGCTGTCGGCCTGCCAAGTCCGTCAGGGAGGAAAATTTCAAGATTTTCCGTTCCCAAAGCCAAAAGGGGAAACTACCCCCCTCTTTTTTGTAGTCAATTTATTCAACAGGTTTGCTAAAAACTTCTTCTTCTGCATCATCTTCAAACAACTCATCATATAAATCGCCAAACCCTAGTTCTTGCCGTTCTTGGCGGACACGTTCTGCATCTTCTTCTGTCCAGACAAGCAGGTAAGCAATTGTGTCGTTGTCGCGTTCTGTAAGCTTTTTGATTTTTTCTTTAAGCTGTTTGATTTCTTTATTAATATCCTCTTGACTAACAACCTCTGCTGCTACTGGACCAGTGTATTCTCCATCTTCATTCATTTCTAGCATATCAGCTAAAATTCTGATCTGTTTCTCAACTTCTTGTTCGCTGACTTCGTAAACTTTGTTATATTTAGTGACTTTCATTTTTGTTTTACCTTGTAGCTTTTCGCTACCCTTTCCTTATTTCTGATTACATTATAACACGCATTGCGTATATTGTCAAGAGATTTGATAAACTTTTTTTAATTTTTTTATTTTTTAGCAAACAAAAAAAGACCAAATACAGACAAACTGATCTGGTCTTTATCGCGTCTCTATTCGTTTCTAGGGACGTATTTAGCTACTAACTCTTGTCTATACTCGTATGCTTCTTGTGGTGTACTAAAGCCTCTTTTGGCGTATCGTTTACCTCCTACAGTCAAATAAGCGTTATATCTAGCCTCGCCACTTGCCAAGTAGTATTTTTGCACCCCTTTATAACCAGTAGTGTTATTTTTTTGCATTTTGTCATTGATTAAAAACGTAGCTACCCCATCAACCCTCTTGTTATTATATGCTTTGTGAGCTTTGGCAGCAATCTCTTCCCTTATTGCAACATCTTTAGCGGTTTCTATTGCCAAACACCCGCAAGATTTTGTTCGGTTTCCGGTTAGAGCGCTACCTCGTATCTCAACATAGTTGCCACACTCACATCGACATAGCCAACGAGATTCTTTTTCAGGGCTTGGAGTCTCTTTTAAAACAGTGAGCCTGCCAAATGTTTTATTTGTTAAATTTAATTTTCTCATTTTTTATAAACCGTTTGTAAATTGCGCAAAATCAATTAACATTTTTACATACCCTGGGGCATTTCTATTTTTTAAATCCCAATCTTGCAAAGTCCTGATCGGGATATTGTATTGTCTACTAAATTCTGCCCTTGACATCTCCCTGGTTTCTTTTAGTGGGTTGTTTGCCAGACGGTAAATGTGGTTTAGGAGATTAACTACTTCGTCTGGTTTGTAATCATCCATCCAGTCCTGCCATCCTCTTTCTGCAATAAAATATTCAAGAGTAGTATCTTCCAATGCTTCACTATATAATTCTTTAAATGATTCAAATTTCATCTTTTTACTCCTTTTATTTGATTTTATTGATGACCGTTGCATTTGCAAGGATAGCTTCGTTTTCGTCTGCTTCGTAAGCGTTATATGGATTTCTAACGTCACTACCGACTAAATAAAGGTTAGGATAGTGATAGTATGTTTTTTGGATTTCTAAAGCTTTTTCAATGGCTTCGATGATTTCTTTGTCTTCGTCCACACCTTGGTAAAAATCGATCAATGTTGTGCAAGTTCCCCCTACTTCATTTTCTGTAGGTTGATCGTATTCGTAGTCCCATTCTACAGATTCTGGTAGTACTTGCCCGATTTTATAAGTTTCATCCCAACCACGGATGCCGTAAAATTCGTAATTTGTTTCTTTGATTGCTTTTAAGATTTCTTCGACTGTCATTTTATTTCTCCTTTATCTTTATCTTGATTATATTATAACACGCATTGCGTACATTGTCAACACTTTTTATAAACTTTTTTTAAATATTTTTATTTTTTTGAGCAAACAAAAAAAGCCCCGACCGATTGGCCGAGGCAGTGTATTATTTAAAAGTGTCTTACTAAAAGGAGCGAACTCCTTTCATTGTGTTACCAGAGCAGCCGGTCAGCCTTTTTAAGGCCGTCTAGCTCCATTCTACGCAAGTGGATAGGATAATTATCCTTAACATCGATATAAGCGATGTCTGCTCCGTAAATCGTTTTAAAGTTGCCTTTGATTTCGCCCTCCGCACCAGCGTTTACCCAACGCATCGTGCCAGCGAATTTGTCAGCATACCAGACAGACCCGTTTGGGAATCCGTCTTTTTCGTATTGTTTCGTTCTAAACCTAATAAAATAAGGTAGCATGTATTAAATCCTTTCGTCTTATGCAAGCAACCGCAGATTAACTTTTTCTTCTGCTGGTTGCGGTGTGTCATTATCAAAAGGCAACTCAAACCAGCCGAGCATTTGCTGTGCTGGTGCTTGCCAGTTGACATAGCTAAATGTGCCGTCGCTAGATAGATTGCGAATAACCTTGCGGGTCCATCCGCCGTTATAAAGTGCGTCAGCATTACTGTCGATGTTCTGCTCAATCGTCGTTACTGTGCCGTCTGCATTGTGGGCGACCACAAATCCGATATGGCCAAACTCGTGATATGGCAGACAGTTAGACACAAACACTGCTCCCACAGGCGGATTGTTAGCCCCGTTAAAGCCTGTTACTTTAAGACCTAAGCTTGCAGCACGGTCTAAGCAATCAATAGCGTTGACATAGCTAAAATTAAGCTTGTATAGCCCTTGATACTGCAAAATGTTATCAATCAAAGCAACACATTGCCCGCCATAAGGATTGGTCGGGACTGTTAGTCGCTGATTGACTACACTCTCCAGCTTATCAAGTAGTTGTTTTTGAGTAGTCATGACTACTCACCTCCGTTGATATTGTAATTCTTGCTAGAAATTCCAAGTACAGTACCTGCAAAAGTAGTTAGCAAAGCGATTGTACCGGTAATTGCCGTCGTATCAAATTTATACAGAGCGCCAAGACCAGTAATAAGTGTGATCGCTGCAGGCGCTACAATAGTGACTACCCGCTTTGCGAGATCATACTGTTTATTTGTCAAGTTCATCGTTTTTATCCTCCTTTTCGATGTTTGAAAATTTCTCGATGAAGTCCTTAAACATCATCGTATTAATACCGAGCTTATCAAAATTTTCCAAGATTGATTTTAGCTCGAAAAACAAATAACCGATATATAAAATCTGCAACGCACCTAATCCTATGCCTTCTGGCAAAAGGATAGAAAGCGGAATGCAGAAGCTCAAAAGAGCGATACTGGCCAACTTGCGCAGAATGCCATTAATGCCTTCCTTGCTCTTGAAGTCAATGTTGGGATTAACTCGAGCTGCTAACGTACCAGTTAAAAAATCGATTACCATAGCTCCCATGATAAGCGTTAAAGTAAAGACAATTAATTTATCTTGTGTATTAACGATATCACGTAGCGTATGAGACCATTCAAATACTTCCATGTCTCACCCCCTTTCTAGTTTTTTGGTTTAGTCCAGCGATACGCCACGCCAGTACCGGCCAATTCCAATTGACCACCCGTCAGAAAATCTGCGACTGGTTCGCCATTGTACGTAAATTCTTTGTTGACCTGCACAAGTACTCTCTTACCTTCTCCGAATTGCTCGGAGTAGGATTCGTCAATGAGAGCGAAAATGTCATAAGCTTGATAGGTTGTGCCGATTTTAGCTAACTCCACAAGTTCCAAATATCTTTTGTAGATTGTTGGATCTACAGGATTGTCAGTATTAGTCACTGCATCAAGCACTGTTACTTCTGACAACTTAGCTAGTTTATCAATCACTTCTGATTGCTCAGCTACTGACTTGTCAAGTTCTTTAAATGCATACGCTGTGTAATGCTCTTTAAAAAACTCAGCCTTAATCAAAGTTAGTAATTCCTCGTGTGATTTGTGCGTATGGTCACCATTTAGAGGATAAGCAGCCGTGGAAAAGTAAGGCTGTTGCTGATAGATTGTTACAATCGTGCGAGTGATTTCACCATTAACGCCGTACTGGCCAGATACATCTTTTACTTCGTAGCTCATGCTACACCCCCTTTGCCTTTTTCTTCTTCAAACATTTTACGCAGCTTATCATTGCTATCGATTACAGACTTATAAGCAGCTAGTTCTTTTTGAGCTTGCTCCAAAGCGCCTTTATAATTAGCGGACACCGCTTTTAGTTCGGCAATTTCGATAGCCTGATTGGCAATCTTAGTCCCTAAGTCGCTTGTGATATGTTGATACGTTTGTTCTTGCATTTTCTCTCCTTTAAATTGAGTAATCTGTTACATTCGTCCAGCCGTTCCGCTCAGCTATCATTTTGACAAGTCTTGCCAATCCATTATGATACTCGATCAAGTCCTTGTTACCCTTTAGCAGTCTGAGGTTTGGACAGCTAATCTGCATCTTTCTCGAGCTGTAGATATTCACATCGTCGCCTTGCAGAAATACTCTGCCAATGTTTTCTCCTGTAGCATGACCATCTCCGATAGTTAAGTAAGCACCTCCGCTTTTAGAAACTTCAAACTTCAAACCGGTTCGCGCTGTAGCAGTGATGACGCCTCGAGTTTTCGAGTTATCAGCACCTACTGCCAGATAAGCGGCACTTTTTCCACCTGACAAAATCGAATACAAATCTCGATTGTTCGGTCGGTCTTTTAAATAATCAAAATCACTTTTATTAACGCCAGCAGCAATGACTAGACCAGAGCCGCCACCGTTCACGATCCGACTACCATCACTAAACACAGAGTAATTACTGTATTTATTGTTTTGAAAACCTAAAAAAGTATTTTGGTTAAATAAAAGCGAGTTGTTCCTGCTGTCGATAACAAACTCATCATTTTGACCTTTGAAAGTAGCCCCTTTTATATCAATACCACTAATAGTGCCTGATGTGATACTATTTGCGTTTAGATTAATAAGATTGACTCGATTAGCATCTATCGTCCCTGCAGTGACTTTATCGGCTGAGACGCTTTCGATGGCTGCACTCTTAATAGCTGCATTGTCTATCAGCGTTTCGCCTGTAATGTGGAATCTCTTACCAACAAACCTAAAGTCACCGTCTGTCAAATTGACTTGCCCTACAATATCACCAGCTGAGTTTAGGTTCTTTACAGCCCACGAACCAGCAAGCTGTGTCTGGATAGTTTTCACGGCTTGACCTGCTTTTTCAGATTGTGTCAACAAACGCTCAATTTTTGTTGGTTCGTATTCAGTCTTGGCTTCTGCACCATCAACCACAATCGGCTTAGATATCTTTGCTGTTCCAGTGCCAGCAAATTCAATTTTTAGCTCTGGATTGATTTTTGAATTCTTGCCTAGAATTGGTAAAGAACCAGTATAAACATCACCATTGACGCTTTTCGAAAGTGTGTAATCACTGTTGTTATTGCTCCTGTAATAAATATTTCTAACTTGTAGGCCGCCTGCAGTTTCGATTTTTACTGCAAAAGAAAACTGCTGAGTAGTCTCAGACAGTGAATACATCGGGATATAGATATTGCGGTTGCCTTGCGCATCTACAGCAAAAGTTAATTTGCTATAGACACTTCCGCTGACCGCTTCTAGCGCTACTTGCTTAATGGCTGTGTACGAGTCCAGACGATAATTGCTAATTTCGTAAGGATCAATGATATAGTTTGTTACATCAAGCTCCTTGCTTACCAATTTGCTGATTTCCGTCTGGAATATACTATCAGTCATTGTCATTCTGGCTATATTTTGCTTGACATTTTCTTCTGTCATGCCGATAAGCCTATCGTATAGCTTTTGAGTCTCTACGACTGATTGGACTTCAGCACGTTTGACGTAGCCAGCTTCTTCTACTTTGGTTAGTAAAGTAGTGACACCTTTTGCAGTTTCATCTCGAACTAGCTGAGTTAGCTCTTGCTTTCTTTGGCCGTCTGCATCAGCATAATTTTTTACTTGTGTGACAGTCGCTTTGATGCCGTCTAACGTTCTATCTAGCGTCGTCACTCGACTATCTACCCACTCGGCCCCATCTTCAGGGGCTGGCTGCCACAACCGTTCGTTCGTGCCTTCGTAAAAATCTATCTCGGTCACAAATAGACCGCCCCACTTGTTAGGGTTGTTCTTGTCGTACTCAAACTGAAGATAACCATCATCAAAATCACCGATATTGAACTTAAAGGATTTCTTGACAGTTCTACCGTTGTCAAAGACAGCACCATCAACCCAACGAGGCTGACCATCAAACACTAGTTGCTTTTCGTCAAAGTCTGCTGTTGACCCCTTTTTACGTTTGCAGAAAAATATTTTGAAGTATTTTGAGTTGTTGTCAAACCCCAAAACATTTAGCACATACTCTTGATTCCTTTTCACAATAAATCGTTGAGACTTCGCAATCGCTCCGGGCCTTAACTCGAACATTCGTTTTTGTCCATTGAAGTAGAAGCTGTGAGCCGTAAAACTCATCTTCCCGTTGTGTTCCCAGTATTTCAAGCCCTCGTCCGCCCGAGAATTGCGAATCATATTAGGACCGCCCGCCCCTTTGGTCTGCACTTCTACAATCGTTTCTCTTATCCCGTCCGCAGTCTGCTTCATTTCTGCTTTAGTAACTGTGTTTTCCAAGGATTGAGTGATGCGGACAAGCGCAGCATCATTCGTCTGTTGATATGTAGTGACTTCTCTACTTATGTCGCCTGTTCGTCTGTTTAAGGATCTTATGAGTTCTGACTGTGCCTTGAATCTTTTTCCAGCGCCATCTCCATTTTCATTAAACGCGTCAGCCCTTATTTGTGCGTTTATTTTATTGAGAAGTTCTTGGCTGTCGATGATACCGCCCGCTTTTTCCAAAGCTTCGTTCGCTTTGTTTGCTGTTTTTTCTAGCGTATCATTTACCGCTTGCACTTTCACTTCAAAGTCTTTTTTGATTTGATTGCTTTGTGCAGTTCCGACGAGATAGACCCATTGGAAACGCCCATTTACTTCTTGCCATTGCCACATCTCATCTTCATCACCGTTTCGCTTATACCATAGATCCCCTTTTTGAGGATTTCTTGGTTCTTCATAGCCATAATAATTAGTAGTCTTCCCATCGGCAGCAGCTAAAGCTTTTGTTGCTGTAGACTCTGATTCATTTACCCTTGATGATAGTTCAGCAGAGCGATTTATACCACCTTTCAAAAAACTTTCTTTGATATTGCTCAAAGTCATAGAAATATATCGTCCAGTAAGTATATCCCATTCGATATGGACTATTTTGACGGTTATAAAAACATCGTGACTTTCTTCGTATACTTCGATAATATCGCCTAAAGAATAATTCTCTAAAGCTCTATAATCTTTATATTCCTCTGTATTTTTAAGATTTGCAAAAGTGATTTTGTAAGTTGCTGGAGGAGAATCTATACCATTCTTGAAATCATTTTTTACAGCTGACCTAATCTTGTTATAGATATTCCCTTGTTCGACTGCTGAAAGATTTTTGAAATCACCTTCATAATCAACATCATAGTTTATTACTTTGATGATAGGGTGTTCATATCTATTGATATAAGGACTATCAATATATTTCTCTGGCAACAAGATACCATTAGGGCCTTTCGGCATGATTCTAGTTGCTACAGCATTCCAATCAACTTCACTTTCAAATCCTGTCAAGTCTTTTTTAGACCTGATAGTTCCAGTTCTTTCGACGCCTATACGGTCATTGACTGTCATCATAAATCTACGACGACGCAACTCTCCTCCAAAACGCTTAACAAAGGTGTTATCATTTGTACCTATCAAGGCTTGTAAAGGATTTGTCCTTACTAGTCTTAGATTAGCGTTACTTGTGATGTTACTCCTAAATTCGAACGGATGTTTATATTGAGTGCTTTTTTGGATCTTATCCATAGCAGCTTGGCCGCTAAGTCCAACGATATTAATATCGTCAATTAAGTTGTCGATTAAGTCAGATGAAATATGCTCAGCGATAATGGTTGTGCTACTCAGATTATACTTTGGCTTTCTGACCCTATAGTAATCTTCTTCGTCATCCATATCGATGATTTTTAAGATTTCTCGGCCTTTTGGTAAAATATCTTTTTTTACAGCTTCAGCTCTGTGAGGTATGACCAACTTTATATACTGCTCACCGTTCAAAGTGGCATATAAAACAGCTGATTTACACAGTCTATCTAAAATTGGATATCCTAGACCTGCTAATTCCTCAGTAGTTTTAGCTGTGTTAGGAAATACTGAAATCATCTAAACCTCTCCTTAAACTCTACTTTGATAGCTGTCACATTACCAGTTGTGCTTATAACGTTGTTCCCAGCAGGGAGTGTCGGGAATTTTCTTGCATGAACTTTAATGTTTCGTATAGATGGATTAGACGGATTGTAAAAGTCTAACTTCTCACTATCAATTACCACACTTCCGTTTAGACCAACGATTGCAACAGGAGTACCGCTATTTGTTAGAATAGATACGCTTCCGCTACCTGTTACAGTGATAACTGGTAAAGCGTGATAAGTACCATTATTTTGTACACTAACACTATTCCCGCCAATCGCTATTTTTGGTTCCCAATTATAATCAAAAGGGTCAATTACAATTGACAAGTTAAAAGAGCCGTGCTCCTCAATCTCATTTGAAATATTCCCCATCTTAACGGACTTCACCAAATAGTAAATATCTAATTCGTCGCTGAGTCTCATTTTAAAATTACGCAAAGCAAGCAGCTTGCCTCGAAACTCTCTAAGTACTTTTTTAGCAGGCTTATCGCCTAGATAATTGACAGGAAAAGAAAAGGCCCTATCTTTCAAGGCCCCATATTCCGTCAATGCACCATCTCTGTCGTCAATTCCATCATGGAAAATTATTTCTTGCTCTGCTACCGGAATATCCGGCCTTTCTTCCAAACAAAGACCATAATCCGAAAATTTCATTGTTTCACAAAAGACATCTAGCATTATCCACCTACCCCTCTACTTAACAATTCTTCACGCTCTCCCAATGCCTCATCTATTTTTTCAATCATACGATCTACATCATAATCGCTAGCAACCTCAGCGTTTATAGTTATATATCTATCTCCGTGAGTGTTGTTTGTGATATTCTGCATAGTCTTAGCGATACCACTACCAATACCTCCTAAAACTTTGGGAGTTAAAGGCAATATCGCTTCGGGACCAGCTTCTCCGCCGACCATAATACGATTACCATTGATTCCAAATGCTGTCGGGTTTGTCATCAATCCACCATTCGCATACCAATCAACGCTAAAACTAGGTATCGATGGTGGATTTAAACTAAATTTACCACTCACGCTAAAGTGAGGCAATTTGATATGCGGAAAACTAAGACTGATGTTAAATGCACTTTTGATAGCATCAATACCACTTTTTACAATATTTTTAGCGCCATTGATAACATCTGAAATTGTTTGTTTGATTCCATTCCAAATATTAGAAGTAGTCGAACTAATAGAGTTCCAGACATTCGATATACTTTGACTAATACTATTAAAAATACTTGAGGCAAGCGAACTAAGCGAGTTCCAGATATTAGAGCAAGTCGAGCTGATAGCGTTCCATACATTCGAAGTTACAGAAGTAATAGCGTTCCAGACGTTAGAAATAGTATTTGAAATTGCAGCAAATGTACTAGATGCAGCAAAACTCAACGCATCCCAAATTCCTTGTAAAGTTGAAGTGAGCGATTGCCAAATGGACGAAGCTGTATCAGAAATTGCTGACCATGTAGTGCTTAAAAATTCAGTAAGTGATGTCCATATCGTATTGGCAACATCGCTAATTGATGTCCAAATATTTGTAAAGAATTCAATGATTGGGTTGAAGATCGCTGTAGCAGTATCTACGATACCTTGCCATAGTTGATATAGAAAGTCGGCAATAGCGTTCCATGCGGTTTCAAATGCTTTTTTGATTCCATCCCATAGACCAACAAAGAAATCTACGACAGGTTTGAAGAATTCAGATACCCCATCCCATATATTGCTTAAAATTTCTACGATTGTATCAGCAAAAGTCTTAAACAGAGATACAATGCCATCCCAAACCTTACCAGCAGTCTCTTTGAGAGTTTCCCAAGCACCCGACCAGTCTCCGTCAATAATCTGCAATACAAATTTAATCAGACCTAACACTGTATCAAGAGCGACTTGGACTACAGTCTTGATAACATTCCATGCTCCCTCTACTATCGTACTGATATTCTTCCATGTTGCTTCCCATAATGGGGCAATAAAGTCAATAAATGCTTTTATGACGGTTGTAAAAGTTTTGATCGTACTTACAATAGCGTTCCAAACTTTCCCTGCAACTCGCTCGATGAGTTCGTGATTTTCCTCCCACCATTTCACAAGTTTACCAAAAATACCTTTAATGAACTTCCAAATTTCATCAACAATCGGCTTGATAAACTTCCAGATGGCATTCCAAGCTTTTTTTGTAAATTCAACTATCTTATTCCAATTAGTCACAACAAGATATACAATCCCAGCAATTGCGGCAGCTATTGGAATAATCCACCACCCAACAGCAGCTATGATAGCAGAACCGACGCTTGTTATAGCAGGTATTAGCGTGCCTGTAAACCATGATGCAACGCCTGCTAAAGCCCCACCTTCGGCAAAAAGACCAGCTATTGCTCCTACAGCTGTCGATATATTCCCAATCACTGTAATTATAGGTCCTAGCGCAGCTACAAAGGCAATAACGCCTATAATGGCTTGCTGAGTTCCTTTTGGCATTTCTGAGAATGTTTTAGCCATATCTCCTAAAAATTTAAAAACCGGTTCTAAAGCATCAAGTGCACTAGAAACAGCATCCATAAAAGGACCGCCGAATTCAATAGCGATATCAGTTATTTTATTTTTTACAAGTTTTAGTTTGCTTTCAAATGTCTCGTAACGCTTTTGAGCTTCATCAGTTAAGGCCTTGTTTTCTGTCCAAGCATTATTAGAACGTTTAACTGCTTCTGACAATAAATCACCAGCACCAGCCATACGTTGTAAAGTGTCGATTTCTTGCACAGAGTTTATACCTAACTCTTTCAGAGTGCCAGTAACATCTCCTCCAGATTTTTTTATGCCGTCCAATCCTTTTAAAAATTGAGCAATAGCATCAGTAGGTTTCTCTTTCCATGTTTTCGAGAAATCGTCAGCACTCACTCCGGCCACCTTTGCGAAGTTTCCAAGCTCCTCTCCTCCCGATATCACTGCAGAATTTATTTTTTGCATGACACGGCTCATAGAGCTTCCGCCTGCCTCGGCATTGATACCAAGAGAGCTCATCGCAGCAGCAAGTCCGAGAATATCTGCCTCGGTTAATCCAACTTGATGTCCAGTACCAGCCAATCGTAGACTCATATTGACGATATCCGCTTCGGTTGTAGCCATATTATTGCCGAGATCAACGATTGATGACCCTAGATTTTGGAAGCTTTCTTGAGGCATCTGCGTTATATTTGCTAACTGAGCTAAAGCTGTTGCGGCTTCTTCACTAGATAAGTTAGTAGCCTGACCCATTGCAAGCATCGTCTTAGTAAAACCGAGGACATTTTCAGTCTTGATTCCTAATTGTCCGGCCGCCTCTGCTACCGCTGATATTTCAGTTGTAGAAGCTGGTATCTCCTTAGCCATCTGACGAATGCCCTTTTCTAAATCCGCATACGAAACGACAACTTTACCATTTTTATCGACTACTTCATCAACTGTCTTTTTAACGCCAGCAAAAGCAGTCTCAAAATCACTAGCAGCCTTAATACTTAAACCGACGCCTGCAGCAATCGGTAGAGTAACATGTGTGGTAAGACTACTACCAACCCCTTTTAGCTTGCTCCCGATTGCTTGCGCACGATCAGCAAAATGGCCCATACGATCATTCACTCGAGCTAACTCGTTAGAATACTCTGTGTAAGCCCCTTTTGCATGTAACAGATTTGTTTCAAGCTTACGAACTTCTGCACTATTCTCACCATATTCTCGCTTGGATACTTCCAGTTGTCGCTCTAGATTAGAGACCTCTTTAGCTGTAATTTGCATCTGCTCAGCAAGCTCTTGCTTACGCAATTTATTCTTTTGTGCCTCAGTAGCGTTATTACCGAGCGCTGCCGTTTCCAGTTTGTACTTAGCTGATACCTTTTCAGCTTCCTGAGAAAGGCGTTCTTGCTCATTTTTGAGCTCCGAAAGCTTCTGCTTGCGCTTTTCAGATTCCTGATTAGCTTGGCTCGTTGCCTGCTTTTCTCGCTCTAAAGCTTGTGTTGTCTGGGAAATTGCGTTTTTTAAATATTCTTCATTACGCTTTGCATCTAATAGCTTATTTGTCCATGTCTGAGTCTCTTTCGAGTTTTCACCAGTTGTTCGCTTAACCTCTTCCAAGGCCTTTGCCACATATTCGGTTTTTTGCTTGGCGATATCATACTCTTTATTTAGCTTTGTCAGATTCGCTTCTAGCTTTTCAGTGGAGCTTGCGGAAAGCTTCATCTGTTCCTGCTGGAGACGAAATTCTTTGTTCAGAGTTGTCACCTGCTGCCCCATTTCACGAATTCCTTTATTGAATTCGGAATTGAGGACTTTATAGGTAACTTTCACCTCTGCATTTTTCGCCATTCATTCCCTCCTTTCTACTCGCTGTTTTTCCAATTTTCAATAGCTATCTTTGTATAAGCCATCTCTTCCAAATCGTGAATTGGAAAAGTTAGCACAGTTTGAATACCGAGGTCAAAAATAAAAGCATAGTAACAGATGACATCGTTTAGAGTAGCTACATCCAAATCCAACTTAGGGATTTTCTTAGACTTGCTTTTTCCGCCTGAACTTACTTTTTTGTTGCAGCCTCGAGGCTAGCTTGAAATTTTGTTTTTTCAATAGGCTTCCCGCCAGTCATCATCTGACCGAAAATAGTGCCCAAAAGTTCCAAATCAAACGGACAGATTGATTTAAATTCTTCTGCAGCAAGTTTTCCTCCTGCTGCTCGATAACAGACAAATACAGCGTTTAGATAATCTTCGGCGTTTACTCCTGATGCTCCCTGACGCTTCAACATGTTATTTAAAAAGCCTTTATTTAAAAGACCTTCTTTCTGAGCACGTGTGAAGTCTTGGATAGAGATCCGAGAATTAATAGGCACAGTTGAACCATCAAGTAGTTCAATTTCAGTAATCAAGTTACTATCTTTCATTTTGTCCTCCATATTCAAAAATTGAGGTTGGAAAATCCAACCTCATAAAAATCTTATAAAGTAGCTTTCTTCACAAGTGTAGAAGTGAATTCCTTGTTCCACTTGGTCTTGACATCTTCTTTTGTGATGTCATCTTCAAAAGCTTCATAGTAGAAGTAGCCATTTTCATCTACTAATGCAGAGAAAGTAACTTCAACTTCTGCAATTTCTTCTTGTCCGTTAGTAATTGCAAATTTCAGGCCGCCAGTCCAGTTCATATTAGGGAAAGCGATAAATTTATGATGTTCACGACCGATATCGTATCCATCAAAAGTCAACGCTCCTTTAGCACCGACTGACTTGCTACCGTATCCATAGATACCGGCTTCTAAATCTTTGTTGCTAAGTCCAAAGACAGAGCGTAATACTCCTACAGGCATGTGCCCAGTAAAAGTACCGTTCAACTTGGTGACACTAGTCACCTCACGAGCTACTTTCCCCTCACATTTCTTAGTGATGGTTTTTGTCTCCGCTTCAATATTCAGCGCACCTGTGCAGCCGAGTTTAACTGCATTCTGACCTTTTTCTAAAAATTGGCCATTTGTTACCTCATAATTATCAAATTGTTGTGTAATATCCATTTGTTCCTCCAAATTTTAAATTGAGAGTGCTTTTTCCTGCACTCGAACAAGCTCGTCAACCAGCATATCCAAAAGCATATCTTCTTTTGTTTCTAGGCCTTTTTCGAAAAACTCCTGAGCCACTTTGTTATGCGCCCCTCTCCCGTCGTTAGGGAAAACCAAATATGAATATGTTGGTTTAGGTAAAACCTCAAATCCAAGATTAAATAGTCTCTCTTTTAGACTAGATGATTCCTTGGCATGGTGTTTTTTTCTGGCACTTATCGGCATAAATCCAATAATCCCATGCATCACCTCAGTTGTTCCTTTGGATTTTAAAATCCGATTAATAACTTCTTCTGACTGATCTGGGATTTTACTCATTGCTTGCAATAATCGCTCAGAGTTTTTAAAATCAATCGTCGCTTTAACCATCTACATCACCTATCTATCAACACCGGATAATGAAAAGTGAATGTCAATACTTCTGCTTTATCATCAGTATCTAACAATCTTCCTTCGCTATGATCCATCTGATCAAAGATAAGGCCGGCATCACGTAAAGGTTCGATAAGAGAAATCTCATCTATCTGTTTCCCATCACGACTAACAAACATTAATATAAAGTCTTGTTTGTATTGATTTCTCCGCTCAGTTGGCCTGATGTCCCCTTTTTCGTTATAAAGAAAAAAAGATTTATTTTCAGCAACTTCATCCCTGCCTAACTCCATATCAAACACAGGAAAACCAACACTTCGAATAATCTCTACAACCTTTTCTAATTTCTGCCCATCAAGTCGCTTGGAAATGATTGTTGTCATCCCATTTGCCTACCTTTCTTAAAAATAAAAAGATATATCGTCTGTCTCTCGTTGGATCTAAACTTTCAATCTCAAAAAGTTCATTTACAATTTTAATCTTGTGAGACTTTTGTAATCCTTGTACAAAGTAACACTTGACTTTTAGATCAACCGTGCTCAGACTGGATACCTGGAAAGTATCAAATTTTACATTGATACTCGCAAAATTAAAGAAAAGCTCTCCTGTCTTCAAGAAAGCTTCTCCTGTCTTTTTTGATGTTTTTTCATCACGTACAGTCTGGATTGTTCCATATTCAAGCAGTCCATCATTCAAGGGCGTATCAATGCTTCTTGCCATTTTTAGCCTCCTTGAACCTCCTCATGCCGTTCGACAATTGAAGTCGTAATAACTGTCTTTTGTAATTTTCCTCAAATAATTCCACACTACCAGACCAAGCGTATCTGCAATAGTTCCGCAGCATTGTAAACGCAGGACCAATTGTATTAAAATCAGAGGAACCGCAGATATCCTCAATAAACGCCTTACCCTCGTCAATGATACTCTGGATTTCCTCATCTTGATATGACCAAGTAACCCGAAGATGCTTCTTGATATCGTCCAAGGTGTTTACTTTCTTTTCTTCCATCTGTTCCTCCATCTCCATTATGGATGTAGATCTATTAAGTCCGCTTTAGTAGCTCTATTGCTGTACTCAATACCTTTCTCATCCAGTGAAGCTTTCAATTCAGCTACCGTTTGAGCTTCTAAAGGCTTGGCATCTTCTGCCTCCTCGACTACATCATCGTCAGGAGTATCCTGTAGCATTTCTACAAAAGCCCTACGATAAGGATTGGCACCAGCAAGCACCGCAAACCGACCCTTGCTAGTTTCAAACTCCTCACCGGTAGAGCGTTGGATTCCCGCTTCTTTATCACGGAAATCCTCGATTACTCTTACCAGAATAGGCATGTTTCACCTCCTTAAAGTTCAGCCGGATTGATTGTATCTTCTTTCTTCACTGCTGGGGCAGTTTCAGGAGTAGCTGGAGTCGCACCTTCCATTGTTGAAATGTCAGCCACAAAGTAAGCATTTTCATTCTTTGGAATACCTTTTCCAAAGAATTTCGCAATGTGCAAATCAAGATCTTCAATAGCTAAAGTTTCCTCGTATTTCTTGATTTCGATATCATCAGCTACTACCAAAAGATAGTTTTTCATAACACCAAATACCAAGGTATCCTCAGGGACTGCATGAGTTGGGACAATGCGCTCTCCAGTTGGAAGAAGAGTGTTAACCCATTGACCTTGTTGATTTTGGAAAGCCAAAGCAGGGAATACTTTCGCCCAGTAAGTTGTCGGATTCACAAGAGCAACAACTTCACCATTATCCGTTTTAGCTTTTGCAAGAGCGGATCGGATGACTGCTAGAGACTTCGGTTTAAAGTCTGCCAATGTCACTTTGTCTTTTTCAGGATACTTGCCGCTTGTATCTCCGCTGAGTTTACGAGTCATTCCGAGAGGTTTTTTATCACCATCACCATTTACAATAGCTTCTTCAAGACTAGCAGCCATAACTTCCTGTAAGAATGTCACAACGTAATTAGCTAGCCAAGCAGGCCCCAGCTCGTAGTATCCTTTTGGAACAGCGATAAATCCACTCAACTTAGATGCGGAGATATCAAGTTCCTTAAAGGCATCTAACAAGATTTGCTTGATGTCTGCTGGGATTGCGCCCCAGAAAGCACGCTTTTTAGTAGAGTCGCCATAAACAAATTTAGTCTTGACGGTGCCGTGTTGTACATCCACCAATGAAATGATTGGATGATTTTCAACCAAGTTGCGATAGATATCTTCAATGATTGTTTCAGGGAAAGTAGTATCTAGCCCATCAATCTTCTTCTTTTGCACTGCCTCAGCAAAGAATTTCTTTTCACCAGAAGTCATCGCACGACGCAATCCACGCTCAGCAAGAATTGCCTCATCATTGACGCCGTCTTGATAAGCGGCCATATGTGCTTTTGTTTGCTCGGCAACATTGGCCTCGAGGCCATTTAGAAAGTTTGCGAAAGCTTCTTTTTGAACAGCTTCGTCATCAGTTCGAAGAGCAGAAAACAGCTCCTCACGAGCTTCAATCATGTTCTTGTCATTTTGTAGATCAAGATTTTTCATTATAATTTTTCCTCCAAAGTATAAAATAAAAAGCCGCTCAATTACTTGAACAACTTTGCAAATTTAATAAGACCATCATTTGATGATTTTGACTCTGTCGCATCTGCGACACTAGCGGCAGCTTTTGTTCTACTATATTTAGCTAATAAAGCTGCAGTTTTATTGATTGGTTCGTCAGCCGGTTCTTCTGTCTCATCTTTATCGAAAACAGCATCCGCCAAGCCGAGAGCAACGGCTTCATCAGCCGTTAGATAAGATTCTTCATCCAGTAAAACTTTTAACTCTTCACGCTCACCTACAAAGCGTTTCAGGTAGCTTTCTTCGATTGATACAGCTGCTTTATCTAAATCATCCGCTACTTTGCGGAGTTCTTTAGAATTTCCTGCCGCCCATGTCCAAGGATTATGAATCATTAACTGCGTATCTTTTGGCATCAGGATTTCATCGCCAGCCATAGCAATAACAGATGCTGCACTAGCAGCAATGCCATCAATTACCACTCGAATATTTTCGCTCCGTTGCGAAAGGTAATTCTTGATAGCGATACCTTCGAACATATCGCCACCATAAGAGTTCAAGTGAACTTCGATTGTGTCAGCCTTGACACCTATGAGTGCATTCTTTACTGTCTCAAAGCCAAAGCCATCGTATGCAATTCCTACTGTCCCATGTAGATAAAGTCTTGCTTTATTTTCACTGACAGCTGCCTCAACACGTTTCGGAATCTTGTTAATCAGCTTTTTGTCCATTCGTTTTCTCACCTCCTTTCAATTCCATCATTTCAGATTCTGTGGCATAATTCTTAGTCACATAATAAGCCTTGGACATATCAGTATCTAATGGTTCTTCACCAAGTTTTTTACGAATCTCATCAGGATTGTAAGCGCCAATTCTCAACAAGGCTTCAGCCGGAGCAGCAAACTTCTCGATACTGTAAATCAAGATAGTGTTTGTCTGTATTTTCAACTTATTGCCTTTTATGACTTCTGTATATCTATACAGTTTGCGATTGACTTCTGTCTCGATAACATCTGCGAATGGTCGGACGGCAAAATTTACAAAGTTTTCTCTGATTTCACCAGCATCTGCAACATCTCCTTTCATAATACCCTTTGGTATTGAAAAGGCATCCGCAGCAAAATCAATAGCAGTAGAAATCGTATCAGATATGTCTCCTGTTGTAACAGCACCGCTTTTTGTATTGGTTTTTGTATCAACTACATTACTGATACTGAGCCCTTCTTCTAACGGAGTAATAGAATCAGTGTCAGATAGAATAGCCTTAAAGCGATTCTCATACATCTCATCGATGATGACGTCTGCTTCTGTTATGTCCTGTCCGTCTTTATCTGTATTAACTACCTTGCTGCCAAACTGTTGATCAAACATCGTGCTGATATTCAATCCCAATTTTAAAGCATTATTCCTGTTATAATTGCGAATGGCGCCAGATATTAATTTGCCATATTCAGAATACAGGCCGTCTAAGTAGCTGCTTATTTTAGAGTCGTTTAGGACAAAATGTAAAACCTCGTCTTCTGTATAAACTTTATTAAGCCTATATCCTCCTGCCACCTCAATATTCTTATAAAGATTTGGCAGAAACGCTCGATATTCTACATCAAAATTCTTGGCAACGATAAACTGTTCGCCACTTTGAATAACTAAGGCACCATCAGCATTCTTCGCCATATGACGAACAATATCTGATATAAAGGCAATTTGTGTCTGATTTTGGTTTGGTTCAAAATTGAATATCCACCACATCTTTTCTTGGACTTGCTTGCCTTTTTTGTATGTTTCAAAATCTGCCAAAGACAGAGCATTAGCAATCTTGTTGATACACAATTCAAGAGCATACTCTCTAATCTGTATTTTCTCTTGTTGGCTCTTAACGTAAGCCATGATTTCCTTTTTTTGTCCTACTACAGGTGCTCTAGGTCCAGCAATCCAATCAATCGCATTCCGCAAAATTCCCATATAGCTCTCACCTCCTTTCTAGCCTGTATAGCTCCTTAGTCTTCTATTAATCTTAATTGTTGGAGATTTCAACTGCTCCTCAATAGCCATTGCATGGACAAAAGCCATAAAGCCGTCTGTCTTACGCTTTTCTGGGTCAATCTTTTTATAAGTCTTATTTCCCTTGCCATCAATATCAACGTAAACATTATTAGTATACCAACGCATCATCCTATCCTCTCCAAAACAAATTTCATGATTTGCAAACATCATATCGATTGTTGGGGCAAGTTTTGAGTGGGTCAGCGCACCAGACCGAACTACCTCGATAGGCAAGCCCGCTTTTTCAAAAGTCTCGTTAACAACTGCTTTTCTATAATCATCCATCGCAATACTTTTGATTTTAAATTTCTGAGCCATTTTCAAAAACCAATCTGCTACTAATTGAGGGTCCATTATCTTTCCTGGCACAATCGTTACCAATCCCTCTTGGATAGGTAAAGTAAAGTCCATTTTAAAATCTTGCAACTTTAAAGCTTCGGACACAATAAAAGTATGATGCAACCAGTAGCGCATTTTCCCTCGTCGGAAAAGCAAGCCAACAGCAATAAAATCTCTAACATCGGCATAGTCAATAGCTCCGACGCACTCTCCACCTTCAAGATCATCTGGCAGTGGTCTGCTTGCCGCCACAATATCCTCCCACTCAGCCACTCCATGAGTTGTATCTTCAATGGGATAATTTAGACGCTTAGTCAAGAATTCAATAAACATTTCTTTACTTCGCTTAGCTTTCTTGTAGTCGTCACGATACTGTTCTTGCAATGTCGGAAGATACGGTAGCATTGGATTGGCTTTAATCCAACAATTTTCATCTTCCCACTCCTCGAAAGACTCAATACGCCCCCAGATAGGTAGTAAGCCCGCTTTATAGTCGCAAGTCGATAAAATATCCTTGGCAAGTTCCTTGAAATCATCAATAACAGCCCCTCGCAGATATCCGTCTGTCGTCAAGTACAAAATTCTAGCATCCGGAACTTTTCCAAGCGCTGAGCTAAATACTTTGATGTTCGCATAGTTCTCGTATTCGTGAATTTCATCAAAAATAACCATACCCGGCCGCAGACCGTCCTTAGTCCTAGCGTTCGATGTGTGATATTGCAACTTCGAACGCATGTTTTTAAACTGTATTAAGGTTTGCGTGTACTTAAAAGCCTTTTGCAGCGAAGAATTATCTCGGATTGTGTCGTAAACATCTTCAAAAGATGTTTTTGCTTGTGCTTCACTTGTTGCTACGATATCGACATTATACTTCGGCACTCCTCCTCTGTTTGTGACAGAATAAAAAGCCTCGTCTGAGGCTATACTATTTTTACCAAAACCACGAGCACATAGTAGCAAAGTCTCTTTAAAAACCAATCTACCAGATGACCGATATCTCAGTCCACGTATACAAGCATGTATAAAACGCTGAGGTGGCGCTAATTCATAAGGGCGATACTCGTTTATAAAATCCACGAAATCATCTATTGCTTTTTTATCAACATAGATGTCTGGGTCTCGGATTGCTGCCATTACTAGGTCAGCCATCTGTCTCATTTCCAGATTAAACGGAAATCGCTCTAAAATAATATCGTTTAGAAAATCATCAATATGGCAAGAACCTGAAGAAAAAGGCTCTCTACAAATCTTCGCCGTCATCTGTTTTAACTTCAGCAGCGCTGATTCCTAATTTATCTAACAAAACCAACATCTGCTTGTTTGTTGCGACTTTCAATTTTTGAGAGTCGTTATTTTTGCCATTTTCTAAACGAATACCATTTACCCAAAGATCCAGATTGTATTTCTGGACATCCCCCCACATAGAAACATATTGCTCAACTAAATCAAGAAAAGGTTCTTTGTCTTTTTCTCGTTCTTTCAAAATAGCCAGCAAAGAATTTCTGATTTTTCCTCTTTGATCTTTAAACTTCTTTTGTTGCTCTAGTGGCTGGTCTGTTCTGTAAACACTTGCTAGTTTTGTCAAAACTTGCTCCTTTCTCCCGAAAATGCGATTTTTTCGCTTTTTCGATAAAATTTCCGTCTTTTTGTTTTCCGAGGTACCCCCTCCCGTTGCTCGTTCCCCCATTCGGAATTAGCATTTGGTTTGACCGGGGGGCTTTACCATCGCTCTATGTTGTCAAATTTTTTTATTTTGTATTTTTGTAGTTTCTCTGGGTGTTCTCGATTGTGGCATGCGTTACAGAGCGATTCTGTATTGCTTAATGTCAAGGCAAGTTCTGGATAAGCTCTGACCTCTTTGATGTGGTGAACCATCTCAGCAGGACTGTGCCGACCTGTTCGTTTGCAGCGTTGACATTCGTTGTTGTCTATTTTTCTTCTGACCTTTCGAATGATTCGCCATTCTTTTAGCCAATAAAAATACTTTACTGTGTCATCTGCTAACCATTGTCGTAGTTTGTCTAATATATCCGGAGTCATCAGATTCATAGATTTCTACGCATCCATTCTTCTGTTAGTATCTTTTGTATTGTCACTGTAACTTCTGGATTGAGCTTATCATCCGTTATATCGAGTTTTTCTAAAAGATTCTTGTTATGTGGTTGTAGTAAAGCTTCACGCATTAACGAAGTGAACAATGCAGCGATTTGAGAATTATTTAATTGATTGAGTATAATAATATCCCATACCGCTTGTTGAATCTCATCAAGTGACTTTTGATTCTTTTTTAGTTCCTCCCAAACATTTTTAATTATGGTTGAGTTAGTCATTTTTCTCACCCCTTTCTTGCTCTAATTCGTTATATCTTATATTTTATTTAATTCGCCATTATCTAACTTTTCTTTTATTTCAAGGACTTTGGACAATCTCCTCAAACCAATTAAGCAGTAACTCAATATGTTTAATTGATTTTTTTAAAATAAAAGAAAAGCGCTACAAACCGAATCTCGTCATTGTCATATCTAGTTGATCTTGATTAATCCCTATATACCTCAGAGTAATTGCAGGGCTAGAATGATTGAACATAGCCATCAGTGTCGCAACATCTTTATATTTTTTATAATAGTGATATCCGAAAGTCTTCCGCATTGAATGAGTGCCGATATTATCAATTCCTAAATCTTCTGCAGCATCTTTAATAATTCGATAAGCCATTCCGGTTGATAAGTGTTGATTTGCCCCGTTTCGACTTTGGAATATGTAATGATGAAGTGGCTTACCTTCAACAAACTCTCTCATTTCTTTCTTGAGATTTTTTGTCATCTTTATTTTTTTTATTTTCTTTGTCTTCTGCTCTTTTACTTTGATGTACCATCCTTGGACATCCTTGACTCTTAAAGTTACGATATCCCCTACTCTCAATCCTGAATTTATGCCGGTTAAAAACAAGAGATAGTTCCGACGGCGACGTTCAGGATTATCTGTACTGTCAGAAATTAAATAATCTTTCATCGCTTGTATGTCATCTTTATCTCTAAACGGTTCCACAAATTCCATTACATCACCACCTTTCTATTTGTGCAAAAAAGGAACGCTCCCGCATTCCCTTGAAATACAATATTATTCCGATTACCTTCTAGCCATTCTTTGCACATTCGCTGAGCTTCTTTCAGACAAAATAAAAAGCCGCTTTATGCGACTAAAAAACTAAATAAAACTTAAAACCTCTAACAGAATCAAACTGTCTAGCTTATAACTTACCTAGGATATAAGTAGCCATGCAATCATGCGAGGTTCAGCCGCTCTGCAGCCATTTCTAAGTTAAAAAGCCGTGCAGGACTCGAACCTGCGCTCTCGCAGCACCTTGCTACGACTTCCAAAAAATAATTATTAGGAGTTTAATAAAATAGAAAAAGTTTCAGTCGGCAGACTGTTGCTTATCTGCCAAAAGACGATACCGGATTCGAACCGGTTAACTTCCCTAAATCGTCTATAAACCCTGCCGGCCACAAGCAGGAAAATTCAGAAAGGTAAATAGAACTAAAAATATTTTAAAGGAGATTATGAAACATCGCTCGTTTGGTCAACGTCCGCGCTTTAATGTGGCCTTATGAGCTAATAGCCTTTGACAACTGCTAGCCCAGAATCATAGGAGTAATGTATGGAAAAAGTTGAAAATCCATCTGTCAATTTCTTGACAATACTATTGTAACACTATCAAAAGCCAGTATTTACCGCATTTTTACCGCTTTTTTACCGCTTTTTTACCGCTTTTCGCAAACCAAAGCAGAATTGCGATACTGTTCAGCAAAAGCTAGCAAGGCACAATCTAACAACTCCTGATAACGTGTCTTTTCTATCCCTAATTCCGAATAGATGACATAAGCCGGTTCTGGCAATGTTTTTAGAAAGCGAGAATATAAGATAAAGCGATAAGTTGGATTGTATAACCTTGATACTGCTTGTTCTATTTCCTCTAATTCTGCTGTTGCATCTACTCTTCGGATCGCCAAGTTTTCAACCGGCCTGCTCGGGCCATTATTAGCCCTTGTTTCAAAAGTAAATTCTTGCGTCACTTTTTGCAAGGCTTCGTCACACGCTATCTCTCTCCACCTTGGATATTCTCCCAACTTCTTCTTTGCTCTTCGGATAGTCACTTTTTCGTTAACTTCTGGCAAAAGCGGTACTTCGCCCATTCTATCCACTAGCTCACCTCCTCCTTTTCAAACATACAATTTTAAAAAACTCACCATTTTTTAAAACTTTAACGTATTCACCTGTTTTTGATTTGTACAATTTTAAAAAAATGCCATTTTTTAAAACTCTAATATAATCACCTATTTTTAATTTCATACTCAAATCCCAAAAGACCTCTCTAAGTACATTTCACGCTTTAATCTGCGTCTTAGCTTACGTTGTCGCTCTGCTTCGCTGTCGCTCGTCGCCCCCCCAATTTTTGAATTATCATCAATGTAATCTTGTGCGACTTTTAGCCAGCGCTTATCAGTTGTCTTGCAGTCCATTTTCTCACGCAAGCAAGTAATCAAAAATTCTCTGTCAAACAAGCTGTCTAGCTTAATCATCAGCCGAACTGGCGGAAAGCGTCCTGCTCTTTCGTCGCTGTTAAGTCTAGTCCTGTCAGAGTTTAGTTGTGCACCCTCAAACCCTAGCTGCGCCATCATTTCTTTCTTTGTGCCAAAAATTTCTGTTTTTTCGGCCAAAATTCTGTAAAACTTCTGTACATTAGTTTCAGTCATCTTGTACCTCCTCCTTTGGCTTGACCGCAATCTCTAAGTAAAAGTCTTGATCAGGTATCTCTAGCATCGCTGTATTGGTTTTACCGTCAGACTCAACGATAATTTCTCCGATTGCCAAAACTAAGTCTCCAATTGTGCTATTTAGCGTAAGGCTCATTCTGTTACCTCCTCAAAGCGCCCATCTATTTCGGGGCTTATTTCTTTTGAAAATAGGATTCTTCTTTTCTTTTTTCCTCTGCTTGTGATATTCACTGTCTTTGTTAAAAATAATATCTTCATCTTCAATCAGTTCAGGAATGAAGTATCCAGATGGGTATCGTTCAGGTCGTTCCATCACTCCACCTCCTCAACCTCAATCCCTGGGCAATCAAACACCCAGCCAAAATTAGCTTGTTCTAGTTCTTTGCGGGTGTGTTTATCAGAGGTATCATCGGTTTTGCAACCAAACCACCAACTTCCTGCTCTTACGCCTCTCTTCAAATAACATTCTTTTTCATAAAGGCCTAACATCTTCACCAGATACCGCTTTTCTTGCTCAATCTCGTAACCATCAAGCCAAGCTCGAGCGAAAGTTTCCATATTTTTTTCTTCGTAAAACCATTTTAAAAGTTCGGCGCATTCTTCGTCATCCACATACTTCATTACATCTTGTATATCCCAATCCCAGCATTTTGCGTCTTTTATATAGTCAGCTACAAACTCAGGAATTTTGACTTTTTCACGTTCCGTCATGCTTTCGATCCTTCCTTGCTCGTATCCCTCACGCCATTTAGCATGACTGAAATCCTGTTCAAATTCACTCATGATAGCTTTTAACCAAACCTCTCTATCATGCAATGGCAATTCTCGAATTCGTGCCAGTATGTTCTTGAGATATTGTGGAGATTGTTCTGCATAGCCTTTTTCTGGTTCGTCTAACTGGTCTACAAGCCCTAAAACTGTACTTGACGGAATGCCGTAAACCTCATTGCCAAAAATTTTCAATCCCTTTACTTCGCTGTCTTTTAGCAATTGTTTTAATTCCTGTTTATTCATCTTCCAACCCCTTGATTATCTTCTTGATTTCATTGATTTTCTTCACAAGCATTTCTTTGCGATAAGAAGCGTTTCTGTACCCGTGAACTTTCATATAAAACCTATCTTCTTCCCTATCGGCAAGCCTGTTTTGATAGACTTCCAAAGAGTGCCGATAATGTTTTAAAAGTTCCTCTTTAGTCATTCCAATTCCTCTATTTCCACCTCAATGCGAGGGTTCAGGCTGTAAAACTTACCAACATTATGTAACGCTATCTGACCGTCGTCTTTATATGCAATATCTGTCATACTGTCATATAAAGCTTTTTCGTAATTATCAAGGTCAGGTTTCTTTCCTACTGGTATAGTTTCATCTAGCAAATCCTGTCTGTTCTTTTTGACTTTTTTTATATATTCAGGTGGAGCAATCAAAAAGCGTATATCTGCTTTTAACGGCCCTTTTAGTTGTTCTTTTCTTCCCCAAGCCACTTTTACAAGATAGCTACACAATTTCCGCCACGTTTTCATTTCCTTTGTGTCGTAAGCTTTCCCAAATTTTGTAAATCTCGGTCTGCTCTGCGGTTTCGGCTCAATGTTTAGTGTTAATTTCATCCCAACCTCCTAAAACAGACTTACTTGAAAATTAGCAAGCATTATCTCTTTTGCCTTATTATAAAAATCTTTTTTGATTTCAAATCCATAGGCAGAGCGCCCCATCTCAATCGCTGCCCGCAGAGTTGAGCCGCTTCCAGCAACAGGGTCAATTACTACATCTTCTGGATCAGTAAAGATTTCAATCAATCGTTTTAAGACCGGTATAGGCTTTTGCGTGGGGTGGATAACGGGGTAAGAGTTGTCTTTTTCCCAAGGTGCATGATTGAGTATCATAGCCCCACCATTGTTAAATTTAGGGAGTTTGTCACGATATAATACCGTTGCTTCTTCAACCGCACCAACAATTTTCATGTTTGCTTTTAATACCTGTGGGCTAGATTTCTTTGTGAAGTAAAGCGGATAAGCGTTATTGAAACCATGCTTACGTCCACATTCAATCACTAGCTCTCTTTGCTGCCAAGCATGAAAAACAATCATAGCTGGCGCTTTCCCTTTTTCTTTTGGTTCTTTTTTTAGTAGACGGCTACAAAAATCAAAGAAATTGTTGATTTTGAAGTCATTATCTGTATCAAAAAAAGATTTACCTGCAAGTTTACTTTCGCCGTTTGTGTTGTCCCCGTCTTTATACCATCTAGGGTCAGAGGCATAAGCGTTGTTTCCCAAATTGTAAGGTATATCAGCAATAATTAACTGCGCTCTTGGAATGTTATATCGCTTCGCATTTTCAAAATGGTCGTTAAATAATTCATATTTCATAATCTAATCAAAATCCACCAGCCAGTGGATATGTTGTGAGCAAATGGCATGGCTGGTGAAATCTTCCTCCTCCATTAAAACGGCAAATCATCATCTGAAATATCCATAGGATTTCCGTTTGAGTTATTATTTCGGCTAAAGTCTGGTACTTCATCCGAACTTGTTTGAGCTTTATCTTGACTTTGATTGCGACTTTCCAAAAGTTGGAAATTATCTACAATTACTTCTGTCACATATACACGTTGTCCTTGCTGATTTTCGTAACTTCGTGTCTGTATGTGTCCAGTTATACCAATCAAAACTCCTTTTTTAGCCCAGTTCGCTAAATTTTCAGCTTGCTGTCGCCAAATGACGCAGTTGATGAAATCCGCTTCTCGCTCTCCATTCGCATTTTTAAAGTTGCGATTTACAGCAAGAGTGAATGTTGCGATCGCTTGATTTTGCGGTGTATATCTCAGTTCCGCATCTTTTGTCATACGACCTACTAAAACTACATTGTTAAGCATTAATTATTGTCCTTTCAATTTTTGAATTAAAGCATCCGCTTGTTGAATTTGCGACTGCTTGATTTGTTTGTAGTCTGCAACTTCTAAATGTTGCAAGAACCAAGCGGCAACAGCACCGTCTTTAGACCCTTTTGTTTCTGCAATCTGAACAACCTCTCGTCTATACGCTTCTGCTTTTTCTTTTGTAATTTTCAAGTCATCCGCTTGTGCTTTTTGTCTACTCGGTTGCTTCTTCGATTGTGTAGCCTCGTTCCCGTCGTCGTCTTGGTCGCTTGTGATGCCAAAAATTGCTGACAAGGCATATCGCTTAGCGTATGTGATGGCTGATCCGATTGATTGAGGGTCGTTTTTTACCGGCTTCATCTTTATAGGGTCGTACTCTATCCATTCGCCGGAACTATGCATTACAAGCGTTCCTACTGTCACATTTCCTACTTCATCGCTTGACGGAAATTGTGTAAATGACAATCCATTTTTGCTTGCTGACTCAGTGATTGCTTCTACTACGTTTTCAAGTGGTACATATTTGCTTTTAAAAAACGGATTGTTTGCATCTTTCAAAGGCTGTTTCATTTCTTGTTGAGTTTTAGCAAAAGCCTTGCTAAACTCGATTAACGTTTCTGATTTTTTCATTTTTCCTACCTGATATTCAAATTCTTCTTTTCGACCAGTTCAGCACCGAGTATTTCTTTACCGCTTGCCAGAAGTTGCTTTAAACCAGTTTTATCTGCTTTGTATTCGATTTTTTTGTATCGGTCGGGCAATAACACCATATCGACCTCAACGCTCTTAGAACGCCTAAATGACACCTTAAACAACGCTGTATCCACTTTGTCATGTCCGGTCAGCTCCATACTTGCAGCCAAGTCAGATTTCATTCGCTCGATCTTGTTCTTGTCAGAGTCATTCAATTTCTTCAAACGGTCTTGTTCATTTTTTCGTGCCGCAACGTCCGCTTCTAAGTTTTTTATAACCTTGATATAATTTTCAACTTTGTTTTCGTAATCTTCGTTCCAGTCGATACTATCAAGAGTATCTAACTTTGTTTCGTCATCTAAATCCATGTTATAGATTTCTAAAAACTGCCCTGTCAATTCATACAATGTACTCATATCGTTACTCCTTAAATCTTTATTGTCATTCTACTTTTGTAGTTATTGCTTATATTTTCGCCTCTAAGCCATTTTATTGTTTCGGTGGAACAATTATACTCTCGATAGTTTAAAATCGATTGTGCGCCATTTTGTGGCTTCTCAGGCACATTCCTGTTATATGTTGTCTCCGATATAGAGCCATTGACCGCCTGAGAAGATAAAACATTCTTCTTTCGGCTCTGGTTGTTCCGGCTCTGTCGTCAGCCAACGGTCATAGTCAAATGGTTCAATCATTCCAAGACCTCGCTATACTTCGTCCAAAGTCGCCAAAGCTCTTTGACAAATTTCACTGCGTCATGTCGCTTGTACCATTTCATGCGTTTCCGCTCGTTAGGTGTGACATGATATAGCAACGCTGTTTCAAGTTCTGGTATTGTCATAGGCCTACCTCTCTTAGCAATGCACATAGCATTAAATCCTTAATTTTCATTTCTGATGCTACTGGATCACTCGCTAGTAGCTTTTCTTTCATGATGTCTGACAGCGGGTAGAACATCCGCTCGAAGTCATCAATCATTTGTGATACTCTGTATCCTGTTCTTTCGTTGTTCAAAATGGTAATGTTCTCCTATCTTCAGAATCTTGCGGATATTTAAAACTCAATTCCTTTGAACCTTTTGCTACCCGGCTAACTAAGCTTGCATCAAATATCTTCTTCATCTCTGAGCCTGATAGATTGCTTGTGATAATTGTTTTATCTCTCGCATCTAGCAAGGTATACAAGAAGTCCTTCTTCCACTGCGCTTGGTCGCCTTTTCCGAAGTCATCCAAAATAAGATAGTCAACTCTTTTCAAGAGTTCCAACCAGTCGTCTGCACTTCGTACATCTCTACGACCAAAACCACTCTGGATTTTCTGAAACATAGCTGGAACGTTCATAAACAATACGCTTTTAGGTGTGTTAATAGCCTTAAAGTCTGCGTTTATCTTTCTTGCTATTGCTATCGCAATATGCGTTTTCCCTCGTCCAGCATCTCCGACAATGACTGTATTGCCTTTGCCGCCCTTGAAATAGTGTTTTGCTATTCTCAGGGCGAAGTTTTTAGCTAGGTTATCAGCCTCGGTTGATACTGTGAATGTTTTGAAACTGGCATCTTTCAAGCCGTTAGGGATTAAGCTGTTTTTATCCAGTACATCAAATGTATTTCTGAGGATTGACGAAGTGTACGCTTCTCCTATTTCAGCTTCTTGCTTACGTTCTACCTTCTCTCTGACACATTGCGGACAGAAGGTTGGTTGGTATGGTTCTGTTCTATTTGTCGCCCGCACAGGCTTCTCAAACGTCCACATATAGCAAGAGTGCTTAGGGCATATCTCGTCTTCATTTACATAGTGCAGTGGTTCAAATCCAATTTTTTCAATCATGCAAACCTCCTAAAATGGCAACTCGTCTTGATAAGGTTTAAAGACCGCTGGATTATCCGCTGATGGATTAGATTTTCTGATTTCAAATTCTTCAAAATCTTTCTTGATCGCTTCTAGCGAAGTTAACTTCTTTTCTCTCCATGATTTCAAAATCTTATTTAGATAGTTAAAGTTATTAGCTCCTGCATCTTCTGTCAGCTCAATTGCATATTGGATCATTTCGATTGTCATATTGTCTAAGCCAACATAATCTAGTAACATTTGAGCTTGTCTGTCGTTAAGTTTGATATTGCTTTCTTTGATAATCTGAGAAAAAGATTTTTTTTCATTTTCTCCTCCTGTATAGTTAAGGTTGTTAACCTTATCTAACTCTAATCTATCCTTATCTATCTCTAACTCTAATCTATCCTTATCTAACCTAACCTGTGTATCCACTTTGTATACATTTTGTATACATTGGTCTAAAGGCTTGATATTAGCGATTTTTGACTTATTAAATTCAAGCTGTTCTTTTTCTTCTTTATGAATTGTTGATTGGAATCTGTCCGCCTGAATGTAATTGTGAATTCTCCAATGTCGGATAACAACCACTCCACTTTCAAACGGGATAATAAATCCTTTAGCAATCAAGATTTTTACGTCATCATCACTAGCTCCAATCGTTCGTTGGATTGTTTTCACCTTATCGATAAATCCTTCATCGTCTGCTCCCATGTTTAAGTGGAAGTATAAAGCTTGGCTTGACAGAGGCATATCAATAAAATTGTCTGTTTCTGTTATTTTCTTACTAAACATTCGTCTTTGCGCCATCAATTCTCCTTTCTTTATTTTTTATCCTTATCCCTCCAAATTATCGCAGTACCAATCACAGCAATAGCTCCAATGACAGGCAGTATGACATTTCCTGCATCTCCTGTCCTTGGTAATTCGTTCGTATAAGTCTCTAATTTGCCCTCTACTGCGTTTTTTGGTTCTTCCTTGGCACTTGGAGCAGGCGGCTCTTTTTCAAGTGTTTTAGGCGGTAATTCCGGCTTAGGTTCGTCCGGAATTACTAGCTCTGGCAGCTCCAAGATTGGCGCAGGTGGTAACAGCGGAACATCGTTCAAATCAAGTTCTGGCTTATCCAAAATAGGAGCAGGTGGCATAAGCGGAATGTCATTGATGTTCAGCTCTGGTTTATCAACCTGTGGCGCTTCGTTTGGAATTTCCCAGATTGGCTTAGGACGGTTCTTGCCGTCTGCAGTACCGCTTCCAGACACCCACTTGTAATCAACTTTATGCTCAATCCAATAGTCATTAGCAGTAACTTTGATAGTGTTGACTGGCACAGTCGCTTGTGTAGCGTATCGTACGCTGTACTCAAAGACCAGTACATTGTTGAGGAACCCGACATAATAGTCAAAGCCATTCTCACGCATGCTAAGCATATCCATATTGCCCGGCCAAGCATAAGTCCACGGATTGGCAGAGTGCAGATAGCTGATTTTCATACTGCCCGGAACATAGCGCCCCTCATTATCCCAAGTATCTGAAACGTTGACACGGTTCATTGTTGCCTTGCGATAGTTGACCCTCGCTACCCAGTGAACGACGTTAGGGTCTTCTTTGTCCTGCGTGCCCCATTTGTAAAGTTCCTCATTAGGGTTAGTGTCGCCCTTGCTGCCACTTTCCATTTCAACGATTGTGCCACTGAAATTCAGCTCCATTTTGCCTTCTTCTCGCACGACTTCTCTGTTGATTTTAGTCTGCAAGTTAAGCGAGATTGACTTATTCAAAGGGTGTTCTTTGAAATAGTCATTGAATACTGTAGTCACATTGTTTTCTTTTGCGTTTGCAGTTGCTTGACCGACTTCTGCACCCTCGTTGTTAGTGACCGGAAATTCGTAGTTCGTTTCCAGTTCCAACTCTTGCGGCAGCGGCATTGTGAGCGTGTCACCTTGGTTGATTTCGACATCGTCCGGAATGTCTGTTTTAACAGTCACATCTACCTTGTCGTAGAAGCTATCGCCTTGCTTCTGCACTTCTACTGTCGGCTCTGTGACAGTGATTTCTGTGCCATCCTTGCTGACTTCACTTGCCAGTACATGATTTGAGATAAGTAGCCCGCTAACTGCTGCGAATGCGATTGCTGATAGTTTAATTGTGTTTTTCATTTTCTTTCTCCCTTTGTTTATTTTGATAGGTCTTCTTCTTTCACAAACACACCATCAACCATCTTGCCTTTACGATCTTTGATTTCATTCCATGCTAGTTCAAGGCAGGCTTCAAGCGTTGTGCTGTATTTTTCACTAACTAAGTATAAGCAATCATTGATGTCGTATATGTTCGTCTTACTTGTTCCGGTGCCGATATTTCCCGTTAGATCGCCGATGAAGATAGCAATCCATTGCAATATATTTGTGACATCGTTAGGAAAACATAAATTTTGTTTATGATTACCATCAAACTCAATCCCTCTTTGCTGACAGTAGATGATTTCGACGACTAGCATGTCACCGATGCTGTCCTTGACTTGCTCAACATTCCCTTTGAGGTGTCCTTGGACAAGTTCCCCAAACTCTTCATAGAGTTTCAATAGCTGCTTACGACTGTCAGCCTTATCCAATCCGCGGTCTTTCGACCACTGCTGCACGTTTTCGATTAATTCTTTCAGTTCCATCTTTCCCTCCTAATAATCAAAGATTAATCATGATGATGTAGTCTGTGTTTACGAGATAGCTTTTCCCTTCTTCAACGACTTCTATCAAATCTTTATCGCCTAAAAGCTTTTTCGTGCTATCGTCAACCTTTCTTACTTCGCAATTGTTAAATTCAATTGATTCGTCCATTGTCACAATTCTTTTAAATATCAAGACAAATCCTCCTTTTGTTCATCAGATACCTCTGATATCTTTATCTCGAACTTGTGGCTGTCAATAGCAAATACACCGTTACTTCTCAACAAATTTTCATCTTTAATAATTGATTTTGCTGTCTGCAAAACGAGCTGTCCAATTTGCAGAGCAAAAGCAAGTTCTTCTAATTCTTTTTCTTCCATCACTTTCTCCTTTTTGTCTTCTTTAAATTCCATATTTCACGTTTAAGGTGCTTATTTTCTTTGCTGAGTGCCAAGATTTTATCTTGTTGCTCATTGATAACCTCTCCAAGCTCGCTACCTAAATGCACATAGTCGGCACGCAAGCGATCGATTTCTTCCAAAAGTCCTAACATAATATCTTTTCCTAGCTAGAAAACGCTGGCGTGATAGCTTTTCTAGCCATTGCCAGAGCTTCCATTTCCGCTTTCCGTTGTTCTTCGTGATACAAGCGCATATCTTCTTCATACTGAGCCACTAGCTCAGCTTCTAAGCGTGCCAAGCGCTCTTTCTTAGCACGTTTGCGAGCGTCCATGCGGTTTCCGTACCAGCCTGCGACGAATGCGATAGTAGCTACTAATGCAACTCCTAAAAGTTGACTTCCTAATGTTGGCTCCATGTGTTACTCCTCTAGTTAAACAGCGATACTTGTTGATTTGCATTGAAAATTTCATCTTTCAGCTCTGGGCTAATAGACCATCGACGAATGAAAGATACTGCGTCATGAAAGTTTTTGGCTGGAATTTCACGACGACGAACTCCAAAGTGTTTACGGATCGCATGGTTGATGTCTGAGTATGCCTTTCCTCGGATATGGTTATCACGATAGGCAGGGGCTTTCTTCCCTTGCAGGAAACCAACGATTTTCTTGTTGACTTCTTCTGTCAGCATGTTTTCTTGTACTGCGTTCACTCGCATAGTGTCTTCTAAGTTCGTAATGCGATGCTCATGATTTTCAATGCTATCTAGCATTTTCCGCATTACGCCGATTTCTGATAGCGACTGTTCGTTGCTTGCGCTTTTTCCAATGATTTCGTTTGTCATATGATTTCTCCTTCTAATACTTCTGTTTCTTTCAGCATGCTTCTCATGTCCTCGGCAAGTCTGCTGATTGCTTTTTGCAACTGTTCAAATTCGTTTCTGACTTTGCTGTCAGAATGTAGTATCCTTTGTTCGTCCACATAGACCAGACCGCCCATGTTTACGACCATTTCATTTCCCTTGCGGATAAATGACAGTAGGCTCTTATAGCTGCCGATTTTCGCTTGTGCTTCGTTTAGCTGTCCTTGTGACTGCTTGATAGCTTCCGTCAGCTCGTCATACTTAGCCGACTTTTCATTGACTGCCTTGCGCTCCTCGACAAGCTTGTTATATTGCTCCTCGATAAACTCTGCTCGGCTGTTCAAGTCCTCGTATTCTCGTTTGAGTTGGCTATTTTTTTCAAGCAGCGTAGCATTGAGCGACTTAGTAGCGTCGTAGTCTGCCGGCTTCACTTCGATTTCTTTGACAACTTCCTTTTCAATCGTCTTGGTTTCAAGACCTTTCAAGGCTTGTTCTGCCAAGCGCTCGTTCTGCTCTCGCAAGCTGTCGTTGGCGCTTCGTGCAAGGTTGAGCTGGCGCTTGACTTCTTGCAGTTCTCTGACTGTTGGATTGTCGCCTTGCTCAATCCGTTCAATCTGTTCTTGCTTGTTTTCCTCTGGCAAGGTTGCGATAAGATGTAATGCTGTTGTTCCTAAATGTCGTAACGTTTCGACATTTGGCAATTCTTTAGCTATTTTCATTGACTTATAAGCAAAGTCCTTGTCAAGACCAAGTCTTTCGTGCCAATCTCTAAACTCGCCATGCACTAAGTCATGCTCCTTAACATGATTAAGCCGTCTGCCGATTTCCCAAATTGATTGACCAGCAAGTTGCTTGTGGTGATTGATTTCAAGCTCAATCTGCGCTAAATTGTCGGATAATGCTATTTCTTGCATTTACTTTTCCTTTCTAAATTTTGTATAATAGAGATAATAAAACGATTGGAGAAAAGCCATGATATTTCAAGCGCAAATTAACTCTTCTGTTTCTAGACCTGTAACCATTGAAGATATCTGTCCGAATTGTAAAAAACCCACCAATCCTCATCTTGTGAACTCTTCTTATTTTTCTCTTGGAGAAGATAAAACAAGCTTAGTATTAACATTTAGATGCTTAGGTTGTAAGCACTTCTGGACAGAGGAGTTTATAGCCGCAAGATATTCACTCGATTCCTACAACTATGAATACGAAATCGAACATATCAAAGTAATTCCTAACCTTCCAAGCGATATACCTATATCTGACGATGTAGAGATAGTTTCTCCAATTGGTAAGCAAATCTACGTTCAAGCACTGAAAGCTGAACATGAACAACTAGACCACATTGCAGGTATCGGATATCGAAAGGCGCTTGAGTTTTTTGTTAAAGATTTCTCTATTGTTACAAATCCTGATGATGAAGATAAAATTATTAAAATGTCATTAAAACAAGTTATTGAAAAATATATCAAGGATGAAGATCTTAAAACATTCGCTCTTGCATCTGCTTATATCGGTAATGACGAAGGTCATTACTATAGAAATAACCCTGATAAAGATTTCACAGACCTAAAGAAATACCTGCACGGAGCTATTCGCTACATCGAAATGAAACTCAATTTTCTTGATGCTCAAGAGCTTGTAAATCGTTCAAAGAAATCTTAGAGTCAATTTCATCCAACTTCTCAGCGATATATGTCACAGTCCTCAATATCTCGTTGAGGGCTGTTCTTTCTAGTTCGTTCATTTACTTTTCCTTTCTCCTGTGATATAATCTAAGTAGATATTTTTGATTTGCTGCCGACATTTTTGTCGGTAGCTTTTTCTATTTTGCTAGCGACCTGCAGAAGCGTTGTGCATCTTCTAGGTCGTAGAGATACTTACCTCCTTTTGTGTGCTGCATGCTTCTAAATCTTCCTTGGTCTCGCCATTTTTCAAGATACGTTCGACCCCAACCTGTGGCGTCTTGTAACTCCTTGATGTTGACCCATTTTGTTTGTTTAGAAAGTTGCCTTTTCGCTTCGACTATCGCTTGCTTGTTCAGCTCGACTAGTTCAGCGAAAAGCTCTGATTTAAAATCTTCACCGAAAAGCTCTAGCGCCATAATCTCCCCTACCTTTCTACTCGATTCCATAATCTTCAATCACTTGAAGAATGAAACTGTTAGCCCGCGGTCCTTTTGTTGTTCCACTTAGAATATTTGTGACTTCCTGTCGCTTAAATCCGTAAGCAACCGCTAGAGTTGTTTTTTTGATTCCTTTCTCTTTTAAGAAAGTATTAACCCTTTCTCGACCATTTGCGATATCTGGCATATATTTCTCCTTTCTATTTCTTCTCTCCTTTTTGCTATAATATAAGCAGAAAGGAGGTGAGTACATGGACACTAATCAAATTTTGATAACTTTTTTAACCTCATGCGTTCCTGCGTTTCTTGTTTATCTCGCAAATAAACATCAAACCGATTCCAAAATAAAAGAATTAAAGGCACAATCTGAAAGTGAATTACAAAGACTTGAAAAAGAGCATGAATTGAAACTGGATGCCTTAAAACAAAGCCAGCAAGTAGATATCACTTCAAAATTTTTCACAGGTGAACTTGATATCAATAAACTTACTCAAACAGTTAACGGAATCACAGAACTTCAAAAGGCTGTAGATAAGCTATCAAAATAATTTGATGAAAGCGGAGAACTTACTCTGCTTTTTTTGAAATTTTCAAAATCACTGAAAGACCACTAACAAGTCCAGCTAAGTATCCTCGTCCGTAATCTGTCATTAAGAATTTTAAAAGCTCGGTTTTTTCTTCTTCGCTCATATCCTTTTCTTCTCCTCTCTACTTATCTGTAAACAAGAAACAACTAAATTTTTAACTGTTTTTTATGTTATCACTTGACACATTACACCAAATGGGATAAAATGAAAGCATGATAAAAACAACAATAAATTCATAAATACCGTTCGCCAAAACACTTTTATAATTTATTTTTTTAGTTGTTTTTTTAGTTGTTTATTACTTACAAAAACTATTTTACACTATTTGGGATAATCAGTCAAGGAAATTACACCAAATTTGTTAAATATTTTTTGTTGTGTCTTAGAAAGGTTGTTAAATCAATGTTTGAGACATTTGAAAAAATAAAAGAATTGGCAAAAAAACGTGGAAAATCCCTTGGCCAAGTAGAAGAAGATTTGGGTTATGGAAGAAATACACTTTATAAGATAAAGAATTCCACACCTAATGCGGAACGCATTACAGAGATTGCAAGCTACTTCCATGTCAGCACCGACTACTTACTAGGTCGGACAGATAACCCAGCTATCGCAGGAGAAAAAGCTCCAGAGAATGAAATAGAACTTGACGACTTGGACGGACGCATTATGCTGTTTGACGGCAAGCCGCTGTCCGATGATGACAAGCGAGCTATTAAGGGCATTATAGAGGGCTACCTCAATAGCAAGAAATAGTTTAGGTGAGGGAGATTATGGATAAAGAAAAAGAACTGTTGGAGCAGTATAAGGTATCACTATATACTTTTGAGCCCGACCAATGGGCTGGGCGTGGTTTCTATGACGCAGAGACACGGACTATTTTCTTGAACAGCTCCTTATCGCCTGCAGAACGCCACAGAGTATTGCTACACGAATTAGGACACTTAGAGCATATCGGCTCTATATACCGTCACTCTGCTATGCGCTGCGAAAATGAAGCTAATCGTTTCATGATCCGCTATCTGGTCCAGGAAGAGCTGGCCAGCTATGATGACCCAGCAGCATTTAACTGGTCTAATTTTGCTAAAAAATACAATTTAAAAACCACTGCAGACGAAATCATGATACAAGATGAATATCTGAAATTCGCTAGTGGCCTTTAAAACAAAAAAATCCCCACATTCTCGGCCAGCAAGCTTGAATGTAGGGAAATCCTGTATAAGAAACAACCATTCAAAAGGTCGTTTTCTTGTACTCATTTTATCAAATAATGAGGTCAAAATCAATGGAAATCAAATCTTACAAGAAGAAAAATGGTGATACGGCTTATATGATCCGTGTTTACATGGGAAAAGCAAAAGGCACTAGCCGATATGTGACCCGCAGAGGTTTTCAGACTAAAGCGAAAGCTAGAGCTGCCATTCTAAACTTACAAGAGGAATTAGAAAAGACCGAGGAAAGCAAGACAGAAAAGACGGTTTATGAAGTATGCGAAGAATGGCTAAAAGAATACTATGATACTGTACAGGAAAGCACATATATTAAGACCTACAGAAATATCAAGAACCATATTTACCCAGAATTAGGCAACCAAAAAATAATCGACATAAGCCCTATACAAATGCAAGAGCAAGTCAACGCTTGGTCGAAAAAGCTTGTCTACGGCCGCAAGCTAAAAGGCTTGATGAACAATATCTTTAAGTATGCTGTGCGGCATGGCTACACAAGTAGCAATCCTATAGATAGCGTAGTGACTACAGTAAAGAAGCGCCATGATAGCACTAGCGAATTTTATGACAAGAAAGAGCTGAAAGCATTTCTAAAACTGGTAGATAAGACAGAGGATATTAGGAAGATTACTCTGTTCCGTCTGTTAGCATTCACAGGGGCACGAAAAGGCGAGATTTTAGCCCTTAAATGGGAGGACTGGATAGATAACACTCTGGACATAAACAAAGCCATTACAAGAGGTTTTGCGGGCGAAGAAATAGGCTCTACTAAGACCGCTAGCAGTAAACGTTTGATAAGTCTTGATCCAAAAACTCAAAAACTGCTATCTGAGTACAAGAAAAGTTCGACTGACTCAGATTACATTTTTGGAAATGAATTGAATAAACCCATTCCTAGCACGCTGCCTAGAAAATGGCTGCTAGATATTGTCAAAGATAGCAAAGTAAAGCCAATTAAGATACACGGTTTCAGGCACACGCACGCTAGTCTATGCTTTGAAGCAGGCATGACCTTGAAGCAAGTTCAGCATAGGCTCGGCCACTCGGATTTAAAAACGACCATGAATATCTATACTCACATTACCAAACAAGCAAAAGATGATATCGGGGAAAGATTTGCGAATTATATAGACTTTTAGGAGGGATACCTCCTTTTTGTAACTCCTTTTGTAACTCCTTTTTTTAAAAAAGTTTAGAAAATAATAAAAAAGATAAAATAAAAACCGTTGACAATTCAACGGTTTAAGAAGTTTTAAGAAGTTTTAAGAAATAATAATGGAGCCGGTGGGAGTCGAACCCACGTCCAAACACCTGCCAACATATTTGTCTACAACCATAGGTTATGTATTATTTTAATAGTCCCTCGACACATAACTCAAGCCTAGGAACTGCGAGTCTATTAATCTCTTATCAAACCACTAGACAAGGCTTGATCGTATCTCGCTAATCATAAGACCTGTCATTGAACACGAGCAATCCAAATCAGGTCACGCCTGCTGGTTTTTAGGCAGCTAGAGCGTAAGAAGTGTTATTTTTTGCAGTTATATTTAACTGAGCGTTTACGTCGCCACACGGGTTGCAAAATATGCCTCATAATGCCTGTCGAATCCGTAACGACCCCAGGATGTTAGAACTATTATAACCTATCTTCAAAAAAAATGCAAAATCAAGCCGTTTCTTTAGAAAAGGCACCCTTTTAAGGCTTCTGATAAGGCTTGATAACCGGCTACACTTAGATGGAGGCCATCCGTTGTATAGGCTGATTGAAGTTGTCCTTCTGAATCTGTCAAACTATCATAAATTGGTAGAAAATCTACTTGCATATAGGCGGAGGCTAGAGCCTCATAGGCTTGATTCCATTCTCTGATCTTTTCATTGGTACGAATATATACTGTCTGCTTGTATTCTTCTCCTTCATTGACTGGCAGAATAGAAACAAGCTTTATTTGTGACAGCGGATAATCTCGGTTGAGCGATTGAATCACACCTTCAAGATTATCCAGGGCTTCATTCATGGGAATATCTTTTCCAATATCATTTGTTCCTATTAGGAGAACAATTTGATCGACAGCATCACCATAAAGATGGGCATCCAAATTCTCTAATAACAATCTCGTCTGATAGCCTCGTATGCCACGATTAACAATCGTCTTGGCAACCCCAAACAACTCTTGAAGAGGGTAATACTCCACTATCGAATCACCAATAAAGATGATATCTGGCTCTAGAACAGATACTTGATTCAATTCACGATACTTGGTTTGAATTTTTTTCTGCTCCTTTAAGAGCCAATTCTCTAATAACTGTACTGCCACCCTATCCCTCTTTCTCTAACCAATTCTCTAGAACTTGATACACACCCGCCTGGCTGTTGGCTGGTGCCAGGGCAGTCGCAACTGCCTTGACCTCATCAGCCGCATTTTCCATCGCATAGGCAATTCCAGCCAGCTCTAACATTTCGATATCGTTTTCGCTATCACCAAAAGCCATGATTTGTTCTGATGTCAAATCCCAGCGCTTGAGTAATTCTTCCAATCCCCAAGCCTTGTGAACCCCAGCCTGCAGGATATCGATACAGCCATAACCGCTAGAAACAGCTCTTACACGACCATCAAATAAATCATTAATTTCCTGCAAAACTGAACTAGAACGTTCTTCACCAACAACCATGCTCATCTTTAACACTCCACCGAAGAGGTCTGAGTTTAGCTCATCCACAAAATTGGTCCTTTGGTAAAGTTTTTCAATCATCTCTGGAGTCATAAATTTTTCCAGGTCTGTAAAAACCGTTCCTTCCTTGACAAAACTCCCATTCATACTGGTAACGACGAACTGATCTCGACACTCTCTCCCTTTAAAATGAAGGAGAGCCTTGTCAACCGTAGCATCATCCCAAATCTGCGCTTGAATCAGTTTATTGTTTTCAAAAATACGCGCCCCATTGGCAACTACCAGAACTACTCTACTCGCCAAGTGCTCCAGTAATTGCCTCATACGGTGAACTTCATTCCCTGTCGCAATGACAAAACGGATATCCCTTTGATCCAGCTGATCTAAAAGCTTTTCCAAGCGGGGCAAATCCAGCTGCCCCCTCGGGTCTAGCAAGGTTCCATCCATGTCTGTTGCAATCAATTTAATCGTCATCTCGTCTCCTTTAGGGCGAGTACCTACCACTTCAACCCTACATGTTCATTCATTTCTTTATAGGCCGTGTCAATTCGTTCCTTGGTCGCCTCGTCCAACTTGTCACGGTGACTGCCCCCCTCGATGAAGTCCTCTAGGATATAGGTCTGATAGAGGAAGAGCGGATAGCCTTCTGGAGAGTAAGTTCCTTTGGGTGTTCGATTGACCCAAGTCGGATGCGCTTTGGCAGTTTCAATCCTAGTCTTGCCATCTTTTTTCTTAATGGTCACATCCATGAGAACACCGCGCTCCGTCCACTTGGCATTTTCCTCATCTTGCATGGTTTCAATGCGCTGGTTTGAGAGGAAATTTCCCATGGAATAGATAATCAGTTTTTTGTCACCATCTTTTTCAACTGTTTCGGCAGGTTCAACGACGTGAGGATGCCCTCCAAAGATAATATCAGCTCCCCAGTCAATCATCTTATGGTACAGTGTTTTCTGTTCTTCCGTTGGTTCTAGCTGGTACTCAATTCCCATCTGAGGCATGATGACAGTAATATCCGCTTCCTTCTCTGCACGCTCGATTTCTGCCTTCATCTTATCTTCATTCAAATCAGAAAGATAGCGATTATAGTCCTCTTGAGAGATATACTGCTCAATGCCATTAAAACCGTAGGAATAGGCCAGGAGAGCTACCTTGATACCATTGACTTCCTTGATGACTATAGGAGCTTGGTCTCGGGATTCATGTGTGTAGACTCCGATGGGTGTCATTCCAGCCTTTTCAATAGCTTGAGCCGTTGAAACCACTCCCTCTATCTGTGAATCTAGGATGTGATTGTGAGCCAGGTCAAGAACTTGATAGCCTGCATCCTTGATCGCATCCATTACCTCACCAGGTGCATTAAAAAGAGGATAACCTGCCAAATAGTGGTCCTTGTTCACAGTTCCTTCAAAGTCACCAATCACTAAATCCGCTTGCTTGAGCCAGGGTTTTACATACTCAAAATTTTCATGGAAATCATAGGTCCCATCTTCTTTAAGAGCTGTTCGGTAGATAGGGATATGATAAAGAAGGTCACCATTTGCCATGATACGTGCCGTTGTTTCACCAGACTGATCTTCCTTGGATTGACCAGATGTACTAGCTGAATCAAGAGTTTGGCTACCAGGGCTTGTTCCCTTACTACCTTGTACTGCTCGAACTAATAAGTTCCCCCCCATGGATAAGGCAACTGCAAGCAATAACACAATAATAAACTGGGCATTGGTCCAGGATTTATAATTCCGAAAGAAATCCACACTAGTTCTCCACACCCCATAAAGAGAGCCCTGAGACCGTCTATCTTGTCGCTTTTCCATCTTTATTCCCCCTTGTTTTTTGGTGCAAGTCTTTTCTTTTATTATACCACAGACAAAAGAGGAATACCGTTTATTATATTATTTTTTAGGAACTTCTGCGACTTTCTTTCTCGCCTATTTTGTGTTATCATGTAGAGGTAATGAAAGGAGAGAAAATGTCTGCAATAGAACGTATTACAAAAGCTGCTCACTTAATTGATATGAACGATATTATCCGCGAGGGGAATCCAACTCTTCGCGCAGTTGCTGAGGAGGTCACTTTCCCACTGTCTGACCAGGAAATCATCCTTGGTGAAAAGATGATGCAATTCCTCAAACATTCCCAAGATCCTGTTATGGCTGAAAAGATGGGACTCCGCGGTGGGGTTGGACTTGCTGCTCCCCAACTCGATATCTCAAAACGCATTATCGCTGTTTTAGTGCCAAATATTGTGGAAGAAGGTGAAACTCCACAGGAAGCCTACGACTTGCAAGCTATTATGTACAATCCAAAAATTGTCTCTCACTCTGTTCAGGACGCTGCTCTTGGCGAAGGAGAAGGTTGCCTGTCTGTTGACCGAAACGTACCTGGCTATGTAGTCCGCCATGCTCGCGTTACTGTTGACTACTTTGACAAAGATGGAGAAAAACACCGTATCAAGCTCAAAGGATACAACTCCATCGTTGTCCAACATGAAATTGATCACCTAAACGGAATCATGTTTTACGATCGTATCAATGAAAAAGATCCATTTGCTGTCAAAGATGGACTCCTCATCCTTGAATAAAGAAAATCCCGTTGCAAGACGGGGTTTTGTGTTATAATAGAGGCATGAAAACAAATGATATTGTCTATGGCGTCCACGCCGTTACAGAAGCCCTCCTTGCAAACACTGGAAACAAACTTTACCTCCAAGAAGATCTTCGAGGTAAGAATATTGAGAAGGTCAAGGAACTGGCTACAGAAAAAAAGGTGTCCATTTCTTGGACTTCAAAAAAATCCCTCTCTGAGATGACAGAAGGCGCTGTCCACCAAGGTTTTGTTCTACGAGTGTCCGAATTTGCCTATAGCGAGCTGGATCACATCCTTGCAAAAACACGTCAAGAAGAAAATCCTTTGCTATTGATTCTGGACGGTCTAACTGATCCCCATAATCTAGGTTCTATCTTGCGAACAGCTGATGCGACCAATGTTTCAGGTGTCATCATTCCCAAGCACCGTGCTGTCGGAGTGACTCCTGTCGTTGCCAAAACGGCCACAGGTGCTATTGAGCATGTACCGATTGCGCGAGTGACCAACCTCAGTCAAACCCTAGACAAACTCAAGGATGAAGGCTTCTGGACCTTTGGAACGGATATGAACGGTACCCCTTGCCACAAGTGGAATACAAAAGGGAAAATCGTCCTCATCATAGGAAATGAAGGAAAAGGCATCTCGAGCAACATCAAAAAACAGGTCGATGAAATGATAACCATTCCCATGAATGGGCATGTTCAAAGCCTCAATGCCAGTGTTGCTGCAGCCATTCTCATGTACGAAGTTTTCCGAAACCGACTATAAAAAAAGTTTCCAATCACTTGATTGGAAACTTTTTTATGATTATACTCAATGAAAATCAAAGAGCAAACTAGGAAGCTAGCTGTAGACAGCTCAAAGCACTGCTTTGAGGTTGTAGATAAGACTGACGAAGTCAGCCCAAAACACTGTTTTGAGGTTGTGGATAGAACTGACGAAGTCAGTACCCATACCTACGGCAAGGCGAAGCTGACGTGGTTTGAAGAGATTTTCGAAGTGTATTAACTATGTTCTGTAATAAATTTGTAAGCTTCTTGACCAGCGATGGCTCCATCTCCAACTGCTGTTGTCACTTGGCGAAGGTCTTTCTGGCGAACATCCCCAACCGCAAAGATCCCGTCAAAAGCCGTCTTCATGTGATTGTCTGTTAAGATCCAGCCTGCCTGGTCTTGGATATTCAATTCTTTAACAAAATCGCTAACAGGATCCAAACCAACATAGATAAAGACACCACCGAAGGCTTGTTCTGTCACTTGACCCGTTTTTACATTTTCAAATACGACAGATTCTACTCGGTTTTCACCTTTGATTTCCTTGACAACAGAATCCCAGATAAAGTTGACTTTCTCATTTGCAAAGGCACGGTCTTGCAAAACCTTTTGGGCACGAAGTTCATCTCGACGGTGAACAATAGTGACGGACTTGGCAAAGCGAGTCAAGAAGAGAGCTTCTTCTACCGCTGAATCTCCACCACCAACTACGAGCAAGTCTTGATCACGGAAGAAAGCTCCATCACAGACCGCACAGTAAGAAACACCTCGACTGTTCAGTTCTTCTTCTCCGGGAACTCCCAAAAGACGGTGTTTAGAACCAGTTGCTACAATGACAGTACGGGTTTCGTAAACTTGATCATCAGTGATTACCTTCTTATAGTCACCCTGGTCTTCAATATTTTCAACATAGCCATAAAGATGCTCCACTCCAAGGTTTTCAAGTGGTTCAAACATCTTTTCAGCCAATTCAGGTCCACTGATATTGGCATAACCTGGATAGTTTTCAATATCAGATGTGTTATTCATTTGCCCGCCTGGCAGACCACCTTCAATCAAAGCCACTTTCAGATTGCTGCGAGCAGCATATAAGGCAGCGGTCATTCCCGCAGGTCCAGCACCGATAATAATCGTATCATACATTTCGATTCCTTCTTTCTTGTTGTAACTATCTTTATTCTAACTCATTCTTGCTAGTCACGCAAGGATTATGCCTTGAAAACCAAGAGCAAACTCATGACGGCAAAGGATAATACCGGAACGACCAAAACTCCAATCATAATAATATCATAGAGATGAGCTTGGCGAGCCTTGGCTGTCTTGTCCACACCAGACATGGCTCTCAATCCGATCCAAATCCCCAGAAAAATCACGACAAGGACGGTCGTTAAGATCAAACTCTCGAAATACAAAGAAAATAAATGCAGTAGCATGATCTCTCTCGTTTCTATCTTTTTTAAAGAGTAAACTCAGCTAGTCCAACTAACTGAGTTTTCCTTTTTCTATTATATCAAATATAAGTCCGTTTGTAACTAGCAAAGAATTCTTTTGTCCGTTCTTCTTTCGGATGATTGATGATTTCATCCGGTGTGCCAGACTCGATGATTTTCCCTTTATCTAGGAATAAAACCTTGTCTGCCACTTGGGCTACAAAAGACATATCGTGACTGACCAAAATCATGGTCTGACCTAACTTGGCTGCATCTGCAATAGACTTTTCTACTTCACCGACCAATTCTGGGTCCAGTGCCGACGTTGGTTCGTCCAAGAGCAAGACATCTGGTTTCATAGCAAGCGCACGCGCGAGGGCAACCCGTTGCTTCTGTCCACCTGATAAGTGGCGAGGGTAATGGTTTTCACGGTCAGAAAGTCCAACCTTAGCCAACTCTTCCTTGGCGATTTTTGTTGCTTCCTCGTCCGATAATTTTTTAACGACAACCAAACCTTCCCTGACATTGTCAAGAGCTGTTCGGCGTTCAAACAAATTAAACTGTTGGAAAACCATAGACAACTTGCGACGAAGGGTTAGGATCTCTTCTTGGCTAATCTTAGAAAAATCAACTTTAAAATTGTCAATCTGAATCGTTCCACTATCTGGAGTTTCAAGATAGTTTAAACTTCGAAGAAAGGTTGATTTCCCAGCTCCAGATGAACCAATCAAAGCCACTACCTCGCCTTTTTGGATATCCAAGTTCAGATGATTCAAGACTGTCTGTCCTGAAAAGGATTTGCTTAAATTCGAAATCTTAATCATTAACGAAGGTCTCCTTTCACATCTGTAGATACTGCATCCGGCGCTGAGATAGCCATTCTTCTCTCAATGAAACGGCCGAGGCTTTCAATTCCGATATTGACTACCCAATAAACAAGGGCAACGGAGATGAAACGTTCAAAATAGCGATAATCAGCTCCACCTAAAATCTGAGCTTGAGCAAAGACTTCCACAACACCCGCACTAAAGGCTAGAGAAGTTCCCTTGGTCAAGCCGATAAGGGAGTTGATCAAAGTCGGCGTCGCTACCACCGCCGCATTTGGAATAATCACACGACGGTATACTTGCGCACGAGTCATACCCAAACTGCGTGCCGCCTCAATTTCACCTGGGTTAACAGAAAGGATGGCTGCACGAATCGTTTCACTTGCATAAGCCGCCTCATTAAAAGCAAAGGCCACAATCGCAAAAAGTGCCGCTGGAATCGCATTGATATTAAAACCAGTGCCCCATTGCTGGTTGATAGCTTTCAATAACAAAGGAATTCCGTAGTAGGTCAACATAAGTTGGACTAGGATTGGGGTACCTTTTAAGAAGCTGACGAAAAAGGCCTGCAAGGGATATAAAATCTTAACACGATTGATCTTAACAATGGCAAAAATCAGGGCAAGTAGCAAACCAAAGAGTGCACCCCCAAGCGTCAACATCAAGGTTGTAGGCAGTTGTTGGACAATCCTTGGAATTCCATCAAAGACCGAACGCAAACTAAAGAGCTTACCATCCGGAATGAGTTGCATCAAACTTTGGTACCAATCTGATGCTAAAAATGTTATAACAGTCATAAAAACATCCTCTCCTGATAATGATTCATTCTATCATACTTCTGCTCGCAAGCAAATTATTTGCTACGAGCTGCTCAGACTTCGTCTATCTTCTAGTTTATCATACTTTAAAACAGGGAGGCTATATATTTTACCTATCAAGGAGATAAATAAAAACTATCTCAAACCTAAGTCCTCATAGGGTTTTCTATAGCCGATTTGTTTAACAGCACCATTCTCCACCAAAATTGGACGTTTCAATAACATACCATCACTCGCTAGAAGCTTGGCTGCTTCTTTTTTTGACAAACTTCCCACCTTATCTTTTAGGCCCAGTTCACGGTATTTGATCCCGCTGGTATTGAAAAATTGTTTCACTTCAAAACCGGAAGTTTCCAACCAGTTTAAAATCACGTCTTCACTTGGTGTTTCTTCTACGATGTGGACATCTTGGTATTCCAGTCCAAGTTTATCCAATTCATTTTTTGCTTTCTTACAAGTTGAACATTTTGGGTATTCGATAAATTCTAACATCTTCTTTTCTTTCTATTTTTTATTTTCTTGAAATGCTACACCTTCATGTTGCAAGAGCCAGGCTTTCTTTTCGACTCCCGATGCATAGCCTGTCAGACGATTGCCTGACCCCAGCACACGATGGCAGGGTACGAGTATGGACCAAGGATTACGTCCCACTGCTCCGCCAATCGCTTGAGCAGAAGCCACTTGCAAGTCTTGAGCTATTTGTCCGTAAGTTACTGTTTGACCATAAGGAATGGCCTGTAAGTAAGCCCAGACCCGCTTTTCAAAATCCGTTCCAATGGGAGCCAAAGGTAAGTCAGATAGATGCTGAACACTGCCTTCGAAATAGGTATCTAAATAGGAAATAACTTTCTCTAATACAGAATGGCTAGCAACTTCTTCTATCGTTTCATCCCCTAATCCCCTCTCAAAATGAGTTTGGTCCTGTACCCAAATTCCATACAGATATTGCTCGTCAGCAACTAAGGATAAGGTCCCAATTGGCGACGGGTAGAACATTTTTGCGTACTTTTTCTGCGTCATTTTTTTAATTTCTGATAGGCCAAACGTTCCCCATCAACTGGAACTTTTCCAACCTGACTGAAGCCCAGCTTTTCAAAGATATGCTGCATGGCCTTGTTATGTGCATGCGTATCTGAACGAAAATCTAGATAATCAAAACCTTCAATCAATCCTTCTAGGAAAGTCTGAGCAACTCCTTGTCCTTGGACATCTGCTGCCACAGCGATACGGTGAAAGACCAGATATTCTGATTCTTCCCCCTGCCAACTTCCTTCATAAATCGCTTCATAGGCTTCCTCTGGGTTCTTGGTCACAGCAGCATAGGCTAACAGTTCTCCCTCTTCTAAGGCCACATAGGCTTGACCAGAGATGATATCATCAATAATGATGTCGGCATTTGGATAGCCATTTTGCCACTGGTCACTACCAGACTTGGCTAAACACTTTTTGGCATCCTCCATCACCTGCATAATCGCATCTACTTCGTTTGGAAAGGCTAAACGAATCTCCATCTTTTCCCCTCATTTCTAACTAGTTTCTCTCATCATAGCATAATTTAAAGCTTTCTACAAGCAGTTGAAACTTGACTTTTGTTTTTTATTATTTTATAATCTAGTTATCAAAACTAGATAAAAAGGAGTTGGAAATGAATTCTAACTTTTCCTACCCAAAATGGGAAGACATTCCAAACATTGACCTCTATCTGGATCAAGTTTTACTTTATGTCAATCAAGTCTGTGCCCCTATCTCTCCAGATAAGGACAAGGGCCTGACCGCATCCATGGTCAATAACTATGTCAAACATGGTTATCTGACAAAGCCTGACAAGAAAAAATACCAACGCAAACAGATTGCCCGTTTGATTGCTATCACTACTCTCAAATCTGTCTTTTCGATCCAGGAAATCGCCCAGACGCTTAATAGTCTAGAAACTCAAGCGAGCTCAGACCAGCTCTACAATTCTTTTGTGGACTACATGAACCATGGGATTGATCCAGAAAATCCTATTATCCAAACCAGCTGTCAAACGGTTAAACTCTATCATCAAACTCTAGACTTAATCCTTATTAAAGAAGAGGAGGAAATCCAATGAATACCAGTCTAAAACTCAGTAAAAAACTCAGTTTTGGAGAGGAAATTGCTAATAGCGTGACCCATGCTGTGGGTGCCGTTATCATGCTCATCCTACTCCCTATTTCATCCACCTATAGTTATGAAGCACATGGTTTTTTATCATCTTTTGGTGTTTCTATCTTTGTTATCAGTCTCTTTCTCATGTTCCTCTCGTCAACCATTTACCACTCTATGGCCTATGGTTCGACCCACAAATACGTCTTGCGAATCATCGATCATTCTATGATTTATGTGGCTATCGCTGGCTCTTATACGCCGGTCGTATTGACTTTGATGAATAACTGGTTTGGCTATCTGATCATTGCCATTCAGTGGGGAACAACCATTTTCGGCATCCTCTATAAAATCTTTGCTAAAAAGGTTAATGAGAAATTCAGCCTTGCCCTTTACCTGATTATGGGCTGGTTGGTTCTAGCTATCATTCCTGCCATTATCAGTCAAACAACGCCCATCTTTTGGAGTCTCATGGTAACTGGCGGACTCTGTTATACAGTTGGAGCTGGATTTTACGCTAAGAAAAAACCTTATTTCCACATGATTTGGCATCTCTTTATCCTAGCGGCATCTGCACTTCAATATATCGCGATTGTTTATTACATGTAAAAAAGTTGAGAAAAGATTCTCAACTTTTTTCTTTACACATATTGATAAAGTACTGGTGCAAGCGAGCATCATCTGTCAATTCTGGATGAAAAGAGGTTACCAGCATATTTTTTTCTTGAGCTGCAACGATTTGATCATCAACTGTTGCTAGGATTTCCACACCCTCTCCAAGACTGCTGATAATTGGTCCGCGGATAAAGGTCATTGGAATCTTGCCAACTCCCTTACATTCTGCTTCTGTATAAAAACTTCCTAGTTGACGCCCATAGGCATTGCGCTCAACTACTATGTCCATAGTCGCTAGATGACTTTCTTCCTGAGAAATAATTTCCTTAGCTAGCAAGATTAAGCCCGCACAAGTTCCAAAGACTGGGAGTCCAGATAAAATAGCTTCTCGGATGGGAATCAACATCTGCTGGTCACGCAAGAGTTTGCCCATGGTTGTAGATTCTCCACCAGGCAAAATCAAACCGGACAAGTCACTCTGATGTTGTTGAAAATCCTCTAAATTTCTGATTTCGACACTAACAACACCTAAGTTTTCTAACACTTTTGCATGTTCTGCAAAGGCACCTTGCAAGGCTAATATACCGATTTTCATCTATTTTCCTCGCTCAGCCATGAGAATTTGGATTTCATTCTCATTGATACCAACCATGGCTTCCCCTAGATCTTCTGAGATTTGAGCCAGAATTTGAGGATTTTGATAGTTGGTTACGGCTTTAACAATGGCACTTGCTCGTTTAACAGGATCTCCTGACTTGAAAATACCTGATCCAACAAAAACACCTTCTGCTCCCAATTGCATCATCAGAGCAGCATCTGCTGGTGTTGCCACACCTCCGGCTGCAAAGTTTACAACTGGCAATTTTCCATGTTCATGGACATACTGAACCAATTCAACAGGGACTTGCAAGTCTTTTGCAGCCACATAGAGCTCATCCTCACGTAGGTTTTGAATACGGCGAATTTCCTGATTCATCATGCGCATATGACGAACGGCTTGAACAATGTCTCCTGTACCCGGTTCTCCTTTGGTACGAATCATGGATGCTCCTTCAGCGATACGACGTAAGGCTTCTCCTAAGTCCTTAGCCCCACAGACAAAAGGAACTTGGAATTCCTTCTTATCCACATGGAAACGGTCGTCAGCTGGAGACAGCACTTCACTTTCATCGATATAGTCAATCTCAATAGCCTCTAAAATCTGAGCTTCTACAAAATGCCCGATTCTAACCTTGGCCATCACTGGAATGCTCACCGCTTCTTGGATTTCCTTAATCATCTTTGGATCACTCATACGGGAAACCCCACCAACTGCACGAATATCAGCTGGAATGCGCTCCAAGGCCATGACAGCTGCTGCACCAGCAGCTTCCGCAATCCGAGCCTGTTCAGGGTTCTGAACGTCCATGATAACCCCACCTTTGAGCATCTGTGCCAAGTTTTTATTTAGTTCATAACGATTTTCAGTCATTTCTTAATCCTCATCACTTGTATTAGTAGCTACCATTTCATTTTAAGTCAGATTAGAATGAAGTACAAGATAGAAAAACAATAATTGTCCGGGTACACTAACATAAAAAACTATCTGACCTTCAGTTAAGGCCAGATAGTTCATCAATTTTTATTTTTCAGCTGTAAGTGCAGCCATTGTGATGTAGTTGTATGGTTTGTTGAAATGTGGCAAGAAGAATAGGTCTGTCAAAGCCAATTTATCAATGGTTACATGCTCTTGGATAGCAAGTGAGAACATGTGGATTCCCATACTGATTGAAATATCATGTGAAACCATTTGTGCACCAAGGATTTCGCGGCTGTCTTTATCAAAGACAATCTTGATGGCAACTTCGTGATTGTCATGTTTGATAAATTCTGGTTTTTGAAGATCGTTAAAGCCTGTTTCAGTTGCATTATAGCCCGCAGCTTTGGCTTTTTCAAGAGTCAAACCAGTTGAAACCATGTGAAGACCGTAGATTGAAATACCGTTTGATCCTTGAACTCCGATTCCTTCCAATTCATGGCCACAAGCATTGTAAGCACCAACGATACCAGTACGTACAGCGTTAGAAGCAAGTGCGATGTAACTAGTGTCTTTACGAGCATTGTCATAAACAGTTGCACAGTCACCAACAGCGTATACACCTGGGATAGATGTTTCTTGTTTCTTATCTACGAGGAAGGCACCGTTGCGGAAGAGTTCAATCTTACCGTCAGCAAGAGCTGTGTTTGGACGGAAACCAACAGCAAGAACCACCATATCCACATCAAATGTTTCTTTGTCTGTTACCAAGCGTTCAACTTTTCCATCACCTTGGATGGCTTTAACTGTTTGACCAAGAGCCAAGCGGATGTTGTGGTCTTCCAAGTTCTTCGCCATCATTTGAGTGAAGTCTTTATCATAGTAGCCGTTCAAGACTGTGTCTACGATATCGACAAGTACCACTTCTTTTCCAAGACGCTCAAAGGCCTCTGCAAGTTCAACACCGATGTAACCACCACCAACAACGGCAATGCGCTCAAGGTGTTTGCTCTTGTCTTCAAGTTTTTCAATAACTTCTTCAGCGTTTTGGTACAATTTAACAAATTGTACATTTTCAAGAGTTGCTTTGAATTCGCGGTTGCCTTTAACGATTTCTACACCTTCGATTGGAGGCAAGATTGGAGTTGAACCAGTTGCAAAGATCAATTTATCATAAGACTCTTTGTGCTCTTTTCCTTCAACTTCTGCAGTCACAACTTTGTTATCGTAGTCAATTGAAAGAACTGGTGAGTTCATGTAAACTTTAGCACCTTTTGCTTCCAATTTTTCTTTATCAGAGTAGAAGAGACCTTCTGGGCCATCAATTTGTTCCCCGATCCAAAGCGCCATTCCACAACCAAGGAATGAAATATTTGAGTTTTGGTCAAATACTACGATTTCGTTCTCATGTCCGAAGTTGTCCAACATGGTATTAATACAAGCTGTACCAGCGTGGTTAGCACCAACTACAACGATTTTACTCATAGAAAAATTCCTACCTTTAATTTTTGATTTACCTTTCTAGTATATCATTTACTGTTAGCGTTTACAAGGTATTTGCTCAGAATTCTCTTTTTTTCAGAAAAAAATACACTTAACATTGATAAATCTAATTTTTCTATCGTTTTCATATTAATTTTGAGCATATTTCTTGACTTTTTGTCAAAATTCATTTGTGAAAACGCTGACTTTATGATATGCTAGATACATGGAAAGAAAATGTAAGGGGTTTAATTTTTCTTTAACCAACTTATATTGAATGATTTCCTATAAAGAGAAAGGAGCTGGTAGCTTGCCTCTTCATTCACGTTCTGAACGGCTAATGGGAACAACTATCACGATTTCATTAGTAGATGAACAGGCTGATTGCCTACTTCAAGGAGCCTTTGATTTGCTCAAGGAGCTCGAATACCGCTTCAACGCCAACAGTCAAGAATCCGAACTGATGGAAATCAACTACCAGGCCGGGATCGCACCTGTTAAGGTTCATCCTGAGCTATTTGAACTGATTGCTCTTGGACTTGAGCATAGCCTAGCTCCATCTAGCCATCTAAACATCAGCATTGGCCCCTTGATTCAAACCTGGCGAATCGGATTTGCAGATGCACGGCTTCCAGACTCTAAAGAAATCGAAGCTGTCTTGCCTCTAGTTGACCCGCATTTTATCAAGTTGGATCCGACTAGCTCTACTGTATTTTTAGAGAAGAAAGGAATGAAGCTTGATTTAGGTTGTTTAGCTAAGGGCTATAGTGCAGATAAGGTTGCCCAGTATTTGAAAGAACACGGTGTCACCTCTGCCCTGATCAATCTCGGAGGAAATATCCTCACCATCGGGAACAACCAAGCCAAAGAAGGGAAAGCCTGGCAGATTGGGATTCAAGATCCGCGAAATCCTCGTGGCAATCATCTCCTAACCATTCCTGCTTCTAACAAATCCGTTGTAACTTCAGGTATCTATGAACGCCACCTGACAGTAGATGGAAAAGACTATCATCATATCTTTGATAGTGAGACAGGATTCCCTGTCGAAACCGATCTCGCTAGCCTAACGATTATCTCTGATAAATCCGTTGATGGTGAGATTTGGACAACGCGCCTTTTCGGAGAACGAAGCGCTTCTATCCTCTGGCAAGTCGAAAGTATAGATGGTATTGAAGCCATCCTCATCGACAAAGAGGGACGCCTTGCATGTTCTTCAGGCCTTCAAAATTGTATTATGTAAAAAGAGAAAGGAAATCTCATGCTAAAACTTATTGCCATTGTTGGAACGAACTCTAAACGTTCTACAAACCGCCAATTGCTCCAATACATGCAAAAACACTTTGCTGATAAAGCTGAAATTGAACTCGTTGAAATCAAGGATATCCCTGTTTTCAACAAACCAGCAGATAAGCAACTTCCAGCTGAAATTCTTGATATTGCAGCTAAAATTGAAGAGGCTGATGGTGTGATTATCGGTACTCCTGAGTACGACCACTCTATCCCTGCGGTATTGATGAGCGCTCTTGCTTGGCTATCTTACGGTATCTACCCACTTTTGAACAAACCAATCATGATCACTGGTGCTTCTTACGGTACACTTGGTTCATCTCGTGCCCAATTGCAACTTCGTCAAATCTTGAATGCTCCTGAAATCAAGGCAAATGTTCTTCCAGATGAATTCTTGCTCTCACACTCTCTTCAAGCATTTAACCCAAGTGGTGACTTGGTTGACCTTGATGTCATCAAAAAATTGGATGCCATCTTTGATGACTTCCGTATCTTTGTGAAAATTACTGAAAAATTGCGCAATGCACAAGAATTGCTTCGCAAAGATGCAGAAGAATTTGACTGGGAAAATTTGTAAGATAGGAGACCGAAAGAATGAAATTTGTTGGACTTGTTGGATCAAACTACGATCAATCATATAACCGCAAACTCTTGGAATTTATCCGTCGCAATTTCAAATTCAAATTTGAATTAGAAGTTCTTGAAATCGACGAAGTTCCAATGTTTAACCAAGACGAAAAATGGGACGAAAGTTTCCAATTGCGTTTCTTGTATAACAAGATTACACGTGCTGATGGTGTCATTATCGCCACTCCTGAGCACAACCACACTATCTCAGCTTCTCTCAAATCTGTACTTGAATGGCTTTCATACGAAGTTCATCCATTTGAAAACAAGCCTGTTATGATTGTTGGTGCATCATACTATGACCAAGGAACATCACGTGCCCAAGTTCACCTTCGTAAAATCCTTGATGCTCCAGGTGTTAATGCCTACACGCTTCCAGGAAATGAATTCCTTCTTGGTAAAGCTAAGGAAGCTTTTGATAACAACGGAAATATCACCAACGAAGGAACTGTTAAATTCCTTGAAACTTGCTTAGATAACTTTGTAAAATACGTAGGAGTCGTTTCGAAATTGAAAAAACCAAAACCAATCGAACCAGAAGATTTGGATTGTGGAAAACCAATCGCTACAACTATCACAGAAGTTGATCCTGACGATCCAGAATGGGTAGAAAAAGTTGCAGCAATCACTGGAGCTGTTTCTGGTGATACCTATGTCAAATTGGACCACGGTATCCTTACAGTTAACCAAATCGATATGTTCTTGAAAGCTATGCCATTTGAATTGACATACGCTGATGACAACAACCAATTCCTCTACTACAACAACGCTCACCAAGATCCAGACACCATGTTTGCAAAACGTGTACCGCCTCAATCAGGTAGCCGTATGTCGACTGTTCATGGTTCTCTTCCACCAGCACGTATGAAGAACGTAGAGTGGGTTATCGGAACACTTCGCAACGGAAACCAAGAATACGTCCGCACGATCGTTCCAGGTTCTCCTGCAGGTGTTATCAACACTCACAACTACCAAGCAATGTACTATCCTGATGGATCATATGCTGGAATCAATGAAATCGTCTTTAACTTCCAGCCATGGCTTGACTGGTACCTAAAAGAAACGGGGCAACGTTTGGTGGGTGGTAGCGGACCATTTGCTCCTGCAGCTGGAGGTCATGGAGACGCCGATGCTACTTCTGGCGCTTCTGATTCAGGTGATGCTGGAGGCCACGGTGGTGACGCTGATGCTACTTCTGGTGCAAGCAACTAAGAAACTAAAAAGGAGCCATTTGCTCCTTTCAGATCGAATACAAAGTCCTTAGAAGACACTTTTCTAAGGGCTTTTCTTTTTGTAAAGTTGTATCATAGAGGTAAGAAAAGTTGTGAGGTGCTAACTATGTTTCACAAAGAAAAACCAGATTATCATCGCTGCCAATATGGCTTCTATACGATAGACGAATTGGTCCCAAGAGATCACTTTCTTCGCCAAGTGGAATCAGAGGTTGATTTTGACTTTATCTATGACTTAGTTGAAGATACCTATAGTCCAGATAATGGTCGTCCTAGTCTCGATCCCGTCATGTTAGTCAAAATTCCTTTGATTCAATGCTTTTATGGCATTCGCTCCATGCGCCAAACCATTAAAGACATTGAAGTAAACGTAGCCTATCGTTGGTTTCTTGGACTAAGCTTGGATGACAAGGTGCCTCATTTTACCACATATGGAAAGAATTACAGTCGTCGCTTTCAAGATAAAGAACTGATTACCGAGATATTTTTACAAGTACTCCATCAAGCTTTATTTGCTGGTTTAATGGATCCTTCGGAAATATTTGTGGATGGTACCCATATCAAAGCTGCAGCTAACAGTCACAAGTATCATAAGGAAATGGTTGCCCAACAAGCTAAATTTATGAGTGAGCAATTGGAAGTTGAGATTGATGTAGATAGGAGAAAACACGAAAAAAGTCCTTAAAGCCCGCAAAAGAAAGCGAGGCTAAGGAAAAGAAAATCTCAAGGACAGATCCTGAGAGTGGTTGGTTCCACAAGGGGGAACACAAGGAAGTATTTGCCTATTCTGCCCAAGTAGCGTGTGATAAGCATGGTTGGGCCTTGGCTTATAGTGTTGAAGCAGGAAATGTACACGACAGTCAGGCTTTCCCTGCCCTTTTTTCAAAGTTAGAAGCTTTCTCCCCACGCTACATTATTGCGGAATCAGGCTATAAGACCCCAGCTATTGCCCATTATTTATTACAGCGAAACATTATCCCTGTCTTCCCCTATACCCGCCCCAAGGGAGTAAGGGGGAACTTAAGACCCGGTGATTTTGTTTATGATGCCTTCTATGACTGTTACCTCTGTCCAGAGAACCAAGTATTAGCCTATCGCACGACGACCCGAGCAGGCTATCGTGAGTATAAGAGTGATCCAAAAGTATGTATCGCCTGTCCCCTATTATCCGTTTGTACCCAGAGCCAGAATCAGCAGAAAGTCATCACAAGACATGTATGGAAAGACGAACTTGAATATTGTGAAGAGATTCGACACCAAAGAGGGATGAAGGAGCTTTATAAGAAGCGCAAAGAAACAATTGAGCGACTCTTTGGGACTTGCCAAAGAATACCACAACCTTCGTTATACAAGAAAGAAAGGCAAGTCCAAGATGGAAGATAAGATTGGGCTTACTTTAGCGTGTTTGAATCTCAAAAAACTAGTAAAAATGAGGGTGGACAAGCCTTTTTATTTTGTTCAAATGACCATTATTCTATCAAAAGATGGAATTTTAGCCTGACAAACAGAAAAAGCAAACACCATTTGGAATGTTTGTCTTCAATCTAAGACGGAAGACCCTTCTTCCGTCTTATTTTTGGTATCGAGACTCTGGAATCAATCGATTCCAAGCTCTTCCTTCTTCTTCTGCTGGGTTTCCTTGTGATTATCATAGCGATCTACCAAGAACTTGGCGATTTCTTTGAGGATAAAATGAGTCGGGATGCCACAATCATCCCCAGCATGCAATGGATATTGCTGGATAAGAGCAAGAGCACCCTGATGGTAATAGGATGGACCTCATCTAACATCAGATAAAGAAGATAATCATTAGCAAAAGGACCTACATCAGCTTACTTTTATAAAACATCTACCTCCTCCTATCGGTTATTTTTTCCTAAATTTTGTTATAATAAAGGAGATTTAACGAAAGAGAGTAAAAATGGAAAAGATTATCAAACTAGAAAATGTAAGCTTGGCTAAACAAGGCCGAACCATCTTAAAGGATCTCAACTGGCAGGTGAAAAAGGGGGAGCATTGGGCCATTCTCGGTCTCAACGGTTCTGGAAAGACTACTCTCCTGCGCCTGCTTATGGCTGAACATTGGAAGACCAAGGGCAAGGTGACGGTTCTGGGTACGGAATTTGGCGCTGGCGATATTCCTCAGCTGCGAACTAAGATTGGAGTAGTTGGCTCCTTCATTGCTGAACGCCTGCCTAGCCATCTCATTGCCGAAGAAATCGTCCTGACAGGTAAGTATAAAAGCAGTATTCTCTATGCTCCTTACGGGCAAGCAGAGCTGGATCAAGCTAGGGAAATGCTGGTCTCTCTTGGCGGACAAGATTTGATTGGCCGGAGCTACATCAGTCTCTCTCAAGGGGAAAAGCAGCTCTTGCTGATTGCGCGCAGTCTCATGGAAAAGCCAGAACTGCTTATCTTAGATGAAGCGACCAGCGGTCTGGATCTCTTTGCTCGCGAGCGCCTGCTGGATCAGATTGGTAAGATTACACAGATGGAGAACGCTCCAACTATCCTCTATGTCACCCACCATGTTGAGGAAATCACTGCTGCTATGGATCATGTCCTACTCCTAAAAGAAGCTGAAATTATTGCCCAAGGTCCTAAAGGAGACATACTTCAAAAAGAGGTCATGGATCGCTTCTATCCTCAGCCAGTCGAGCTGATTGAGCTGGGAGAAGACCGTTATTTCATCAAGATGGAGAACAGGTCCTCATGAAGCAATTTTCTAACACTATCTTCAACCTGGGCTAGTTTCTAATTCTGACCATGACTGCGATTGTCTTGCCTTTCCTATCTGGACAGAGTCTGCTATCCCACACTTACATCCCTTTGAGGATTGCTGAAGGGGTCCAATTCATCAGTAATCTTTGGTATTTCTATCCTATCCTCCCGCTCTTTCTCCTCAGCCTCTTTTTAATCCGGCCCCTGCTAGAAAAAGTTCAGACCAAGCATCTTTTTTGGATTTTGTCCTTCACTTGACTGATGCCCGTAACGAGATTTTACCTTGTTCTAAAACTGCCATCTGAGAACGCTTTGACACTTAACTTATCAAAGACAAGATCATTTTTTCCCAATCGCGTATATATTTAGAAACTATCTTTTCATTTAGGCCCACGGTACTAACATAGTCTCCTCTCGCCCAAAACTTTCGATTGTCATAATATAACCCCTCTTGTTTTTCAATCTGAACAGGAGGGGTTGTTTTGAATGGAAATGAATAAGACTTAGTTTTGTGTTATTAGCATTTTCATCACTTCATTTTAATCGTAATCAGCATATCTCCACCAAGCTATTGTTGCGATAAGACCTAGAATACTTACCCCAAATAAACTGACAATGCTCCCAAAATTTAATAGTGCTTTTCCTGCAATACCACTTGCGAGTGCAGGAATCGCCCATGGAATATACTTCCCAAAGTTAAGAGCAGAACCAAGCTGAGAAAAAATAATAGTAAAAATAATAAATGCCAATGGTGACAAATAGCCCCGGCCTAAACAAGCAAAAAAAGCTACTGGAGTAGAGAGTATGATTGTAAGAGTAGTACAAAAACCAAAAGTAAGTATACCTTTGAAAATCACCGTTAAGTTCCCACCATCAAGTCCAATTAGATTGCCAGCCAACAATCCCAATAAAAGTGCAAAAATTGATAGAATATAGCTCCACAAAGCGATAACGATAAACTTGGATAATACGATTGTATCTCTTCTTATCGGGAGCGCTAATAGGTCTATCATCGTTTTATCAGAATATTCTCTGCCAAAAACCCAAGATGCTGTAAATCCAAAAATGAGCAATCCCCCAACAGAAATGACTTGTGATACAGTCATTAAGTACGACGACCAGTCTGTTATCCTCATCATTTCCATTTTTGCAGAAATCAAACCAAGATTTTTGAAATTCTCTGGATATTTCATCATAGTTGCAAATAACCCAACAATAAAAGGAACTAAACAGATAGAACAAGCAGTTACGATGGAAAGTTTTGATTTTATTAACTTTCTCCATTCAATTAAAATACAGGAACTAAGCTTTTTCATTCGAGATTCCTCCATTATATTCATTCAGTATTCTTAAAAAATAATGCTCTAAATCTTCTTTTTCAACAGCCAGCGATTTGGGTGGACACCCTGCATGGACTAGCAATGTGGCAATATCTTCCGGGCATTCCACAGATTTTCTATCAGTTAATTCTAAGAAATGGATATTATTTTCTGTGTCTGATTGAATGTTTACCTGATAGCCATGGTTAGATAACACTTCTTTCATTGCCTTATTATTAGAGCCACTTACTAGTAACTTCTTTTCTAAGTACTGTTCTAATTCATTGCTTTCAACTTCTCTTATAAGTCTGCCCTCATGTATAATGACTATTCTAGTAGCAATTTTAGATATTTCTTCCAGATTATGACTTGAAATAAGAACAGTTGTACCTAGATTATTTGCCAATTCCTTTAACAGCTCTCTCACTTCAATAACTCCAAAAGGGTCTAATCCATTTGTTGGCTCATCAAGAATTAGGATTTTAGGTTTATGAATAATCGCTTTTGCAATTCCTAAACGCGCAACATTTCCTAAAGAAAGATGCTTCTCCTGTTTATGTTCATATTGCTTTAGTTTTAATTTTTCAATTACCCAGTCAATATTATCTTTATTAACCCCTCTTAATTTACTAACGATTTCTAAATTTTCTCTCACAGTTAAGTCTGGATAAGAATAAGGTGTCTCAATAATATAACCTATTTCATTTCGAAGTTCTAAATTACTCAGATCTAACTTTTTTCCTTGGATATAACATTCTCCTGATGTAGATTTTATCAATCCTAGCATCATTCTCATCGTCGTTGTTTTCCCTGCACCATTTAGTCCTAAAAAACCTACTATTTCACCACTTTTTATTGATAGATTCAAGTTGTTGACAACATTTTTTGTTCCATATCTTTTAGAAAGGTTTGCGGTTCTAATTGCTTCTTTCACCATTACCTATCCTCCTTAGTAATTTGCTCCACAATTCCTTGTATGACTAACTTCAATGTGGTATCAAATTGTTTTTCGCCGATTTCCTCGATGTGTAGAATAGTCATAGCAATCGTTCTAAATAAAGCAGAGACGATTTCTACCGATACATTTTCTCTAATGTTGATTCGGGATACAATTTTTTTAACCATCCTATCATCTATCAGATGATGATTTGTTATCGCCTCTTTTGGTAATTTTCTTACGAGTAATTCCATTTCATGATTTTTAAATATGGTATACATAAATGAATAGCGAAAATCTTGATAAAAATCATAAAGTAACTGTACCAGACGATTTGTATCTATCTTGGTTTCCATACCTAATTGTTCTGTCAGGCGATCCATAACATCTATTTGATATTCTTCTAAGACCGCAAAAAATAACATTTCTTTTGAGGAATAAAAATTATAAAAAGAACCTTTGGAAATATCTACCATTACTGCCATCTGGTCAACTGTGGTTTTCTTAATCCCATATCTTTGAAGGCATTCCTTTGCAACTTTATGTAATTTCTTTCTAATTACTTCTTTCTCTTCAGCAGTAAAAGCAGTAGCCATAACTTCCTCCTAAAAACTCTGTGATGTTTTTTGATTTTACAGTCATAGATTATCATATAAAATGAAAAATGTCAAAAGTCTTATATCTTCTTTGTAAGAAAATATAAGACTTTAAATTTACACACACCTTAATTCTTTTCTTTTAGACCTATTTATTTGAGTTTCACAATTTAAAAAATAAGGATACAGTACTGAAAGCTCCTATTGTCTGGCTTTTCTCTCTGTATCCTTATTGTATCTCAAGTTCCTTCTCTCAATTTCTCAATCATGACCAAGAAAGATGGATTGTTAATCTGATTGATGGTCTTGTAGAGGGCAACAGTGAAGTCCCGCTGAGGCAGGTAACTAAGATTAGCTGAGCATTGTTCAAGCAAGCTTCTGCCAAACCGCTGGCAGTTTACTACTTCATTTAAAACAAAGAGTCTGAGACAAAAAGATTTTGATTTTAGGAATTCCTTATTATAAATTTTTAAAATCGATAGATTAGAGCAAAAAAGCGAACAAGACAGAATTCTGAGTGTCAGATAACTCGTTTTGTTCGCTTTTTATATTGAAGATTAGACTTTTGTCCCAGACTCTTTTTTATTACAACAGAAAAGGGGAATGTAAATCATCTACAACCCCATTTCGTTTTATGAGTTAGGATCATCTATACTACGGCCGTGTAACCCTTTTTCACGTTGTACTTGGCGTAGTTTTTCTGGTGTGACATCATTTCCTTCCTCGTCCACAATTTTAATTCCTTCAATATGGTGGCGAACAGAACGACGATAGCCTTCGATATACTCCTCACGAAGTTTAGCTTGTTCTACTTTTTCAGCAGAAGTTAAGCCTTCTGTTTTTTTCTTTTTGGCAAGCTCGTTGATGCGAGCGATTTTTTTCAGATCCATTTCTTCTCCTTTGTGATAAGATACAGTCCGTTTGACTGAGTTTATTTAGTATTGATTTGGTTAAAACGTGCGAGCTTAGCTGCTTTCTTGGTTAGTTGCGACAAGATAGCCAAACGATTTTGTCGAACAGTCTGATCTTCAGCCATTACCATGGTATTTTCAAAGAAAGCATCAATAACTGGGCTAAGCGCAAAGAGTTGTTCTAATTGCTGACTTACAGTCCCTGACAAAACAAGTGATTCTACGGCTTCTGCCAAGGCTTTCTCTTCTTCATTCTCAAAGAGAGCAGGATCAACAGTATCAGTTCCTTCGGCTTTTTCAGCCAAGTTGAAAGCACGAGAGAGGGATTCGACAGATGGTTTGAAGTCTTCTTTCTTACTTGCTTCGACAAGAGCACTTGCTACTTCCAGCATATCTGCCACAACAAAGTTTGAACTTGCAAGAACTGCTTCCTTGATATCTTTTGGAGTAGAACCCATCATCTTATCAACACGAGCCTTGATAAAGTCCATGACTTCTGCTTTATTTGCATAAGTCAAGCTATCAAATTTCAAACTGTAAAGGCTATCGATCAGCTCATCCATAGCAATGTGCCAACCAAAGGCATCCAAGATACGAACCACACCTTGGGTCGCACGACGAAGGGCATAAGGGTCATTAGAACCTGATGGAATCAAACCTACTGAGAAGAAACTCAAAATCGTATCCAATTTGTCTGCAATGGCTAGAATGGCTCCTACCTTACTCTCTGGAAGTTCGCCTTCGGCAGCTGTCGGCATGTAGTGTTCACGAATAGCAGCCGCAACTGCTGGAGTTTCACCAGCAAGAAGGGCATATTTTTCACCCATAATACCTTGGAGCTCATCAAACTCACCAACCATACCCGTCAACAAGTCAAACTTGTAAATAGCTGCTGCACGAGCTAGGTCAACTGTTTCATCCACTGACAAACCAGCTTTTTCTGCCAAGAGAATGGCAATCTGACCTGTACGAATCATGTGTTCACGAAGGGAACCAATCTTCTCATGGAAAGTCACATGGTTCAATTTTTCAACAAGATCTGAAATGACCAATTTTTGGTCTTCACGCCAGAAGAATTCACCGTCTTCCAAACGAGCAACTAAGACTTTTTCATTACCCTTGATAACATTTTCCAAACGCTCTGCGTTTCCGTTACGGACTGAAATGAAGTTTGGCAAGAGTTTACCGTCTTGATCACGAACAACAAAGTAACGTTGGTGTTCTTTCATCGAAGTTACCAAAACTTCTTCTGGAACTTCAAGGTATTTTGCATCAAAACTTCCCATAAAGGCAGTTGGGTATTCAACCAAGTTCAAGACTTCATTGAGCAAATCAGCATCAATTTCGATGCGTACACCATGCTCAGCTTCGATTGCTTTGATTTGATCAACAATCATTTGCTCACGTTCACGAGGATCCGCGATTACAAACTGAGCACGAAGGTCTTCTTCGTAACTCAATGCTGACTGAATCTTGGTTTCTTGTCCCAAGAAACGATGACCGCGGCTTACACGACCGCCCTTGATGTCAAGGAAATCCAAGGCAAACTCTTGCTCGTCCAAGAGAACTGTCAAAGTATGTACAGGGCGGATGTATTCAAAGGTGTTGTTAGCCCAGTGCATGCTGACAGGGAAAGTTAGGGATTTTAAGACATCTACAACACCAGGAACAATGGCTTCAACTGGTTTACCCACTTCTTCCTTGGTAACATAGACATATTCTTCACCCTTGATTTCACGGAATTCAATATCTTCAACCGTCAGGCCTTTCCCACGGACAAATCCTTGAGCCGCTTTGGTAAAGTTGCCATCGCTATCCAAGGCAATTTTCTTAGCTGGACCCTTGAAATCTTCTGTCAAATCAGACTGTTTGTCTGCAAGACCAGTCACACGAACAGCCAAACGACGTGGTGTTGAGAAGGTTTTAATGGCTTCAAAAGACAGGCGGTTTTCCTTGAGGAAGGCTGCCATTTTTTCACCTAGTTGTTTTTCGCTTGGAGTTACTACGTAGGCTGGTAACTCTTCAAGACCGAGTTCTACTAATAAGTTTTTTGTCATGTTTTTTCTCCGAAAAGTATCTTTTTATTTTCCAGTTTGCCTTATGTGATTGGCACGCAAGCAACCAACTTCGTTGTTTCATTGCTAAAATTGGAGCCGAAAGTCTCCAATTTTGCCTAGTATCCTTAGCTTCACTAAGGATACCTTCATCACTACGGCAACTGGCTCAAGGCTCACTCTGTTCGCCCATTTTCGTAAACTGTCGCTCTCTTTATTCTGCGTCTTCTGCTAGGAGTTTAGCTCGTGTTGCTTCATCCAAAAGTGGGTAACCTAGGCGTTTGCGTTCTGCGACAAAGGTTTTAGCTACGACACGAGCCAGGTTACGGATACGAGCGATATAGCCAGCACGCTCTGTTACGGATACGGCACCACGTGCATCAAGTAGGTTAAAGGTATGTGAACATTTGAGAACATAGTCATAGGCAGGGTGAACCAAGCCTTCTTCTAATGCACGACCAGCTTCCTTTTCAAACTTATCAAAGTTTTCCAGCAACATTTCTTGGTCCGAAATTTCAAATGAATATTTTGAATGCTCATACTCAGGCTGGATAAAGATTTCTCCGTATTTTACACCATCAGCCCACTCGATATCATAGACAGAGTCCACTTCTTGAATGTAAGAAGCCAAACGTTCCAAACCATAGGTAACTTCCGCAGTCACAGGTCCAGTTGCTAATCCACCAACTTGTTGGAAATAAGTGAACTGAGTGATTTCCATCCCATCAAGCCACACTTCCCAACCGAGACCAGCTGAACCAGTCGATGGATTTTCCCAGTTGTCCTCAACGAAACGGATATCGTGTTCCAATGGATTGATACCCAATTTTTCCAAAGACTCAAGGTAAAGTTCCTGAATATTTGATGGAGAAGGCTTCATAACCACTTGGAATTGATGGTGTTGATATAGACGGTTAGGGTTTTCCCCGTAACGACCGTCAGCAGGACGACGTGATGGCTCCACATAAGCCGCATTCCATGGCTCAGGCCCGATAGCACGAAGGAAAGTGTAAGGACTCATAGTTCCCGCACCTTTTTCATTATCATAAGCCTGCATGAGCATACAACCTTGGTCATTCCAAAATTGTTGCAAAGTCAAAATAATTTCTTGAAATGTTAATTTCTTAGACATTGTTTACTCCTTTAATTTATATTATCTTTTTAGCTTTATTCATCAAGTAACCAAGAAAAAGCTGGATCCTGAAAAATATGACGTTTGGGAACAGTTTGTAAATTCTGATCGCATTCGTCTATTGTACCTAGTTTCAAAGCACAGACTTCTGGTATATTTTCTTGAGCAGTGAAAATTTGACTATGACAGTTCTGACAGTAATAGCGTTGTTTTCCTGGAGATGAACTATAGGTAACCAACTGTTCTTTTCCATGCAATACTAGATTTTTACTGCTAACTTTGGCATTCACTGTATAGGCAGACGCAGTTGCTTTCCGACAGAATGAGCAGTGGCAAAAAACTAATTCCGACAATTCCTCATCTAAAGTGTAGGTCACTGCTTTGCATAAACAAGATCCTTTAAGCATTATGCTCCTTTCTACTTAGGCATTAGACGAAATTCAAAAAGAACCGAATTTCAACACCCAAGCCTTGCGACTAGGGGCGTCAGAAACGCGGTTCCACCCTAATTTATTACTTCATTGTTTTTAAAAATACGACAGAAAGCGCCAGTTTCTTACCTTGTTCTACTTGGCTCCCACTACCCCAAGCTCGCTGAAGAACGCCCTAAGACTTTCTTTCCTAGCTAGTATTATAGCAGATTTTCTAGCTAGTGTAAACCAAAAATGAGTCTGAAAACAAAGTTCCAGACTCATTTATCAGTAAAGCTTCAGAAAGTCCTGTTTAAGGATGTCTTTTCGCTTTTGTTTTTTTGCCATGTAGATTTCTCTTGGCTTGTTTCAAGGCTGTAATGGCATCTTTGACATCTTCTTGGCTCGCTCCTGGATCTTTAAGGAGTTCCTGTGCCTCTTTAAAAGTTAAAAGATAAGCTGCTTTTTCTTTCTTGTCTGCATAGATAAATCTCGCGTTCTTTTCTTGGAAAAGACGTTCATCCTTGACCAGTTTCTTCAGACTAGAGAAGTCTGTAGCTTTGCCATTCAATTTACTTTTAGCTGTTGCTAGGGCAATGAGAGATTGGTCAATTTGATCCTGTTTGACTCTAGGGTCCACAGCTAGTAAGGCGATTTCTTGGAAGGCACGATCATAAGCTCGACGTACTTTTTCTTTGGCATTCGCATATCGTCCAGTTTTAGTCGTTGCGTAGTAAGCTTTCATAGCTTCTTTCAAGGCTGTAACGTTCGAATCTTTTCCATCCAAAGCTTTACCAGCAGCCTCAAGACTAGCGAGAACGCCATCAATCAATTCTTGCTTCAACTTGCTTGACAAGGCTGACTGTGCCACTTGGAAAGCTTGGTCATAAGCTTTTCTCTTATCTGCACTACTATTAAAGTAACGAGACGTTTCTACCAGTTCTTTTTGTTGATTTACCGCAGCAATCAAGGCCAACTTAGACACAACAGATAGACGCAAAGCATTATTTCGACCTGGCTTCACGAGCAAGGAAACGAGATCTTCAAGGAGTTCATATCCAGTTGGCAAGGTGACTTGTACAGTATAACGACCTGTAGCAACTTTCTTACCAAAGGCGTATTGACCGTATTTTTCAGCAGGAAGAGTGATACTTGTCCCATCTTCTCCTTTCAGAACCACTGTAGTCGTCTTTGGAACTGCTTGGTTGAAGGAAACAGATACCGGTGCATATTCTAGGAGATTTGCTAGGAAGGTAATGGTTTGGAAACTATTTTCTTCCGTCAAGTCAAACTCTTGGGACAAAGCACTGATAAATTTTAATTCTGTTCGGTCATAACTGAAAATTTCTGCTGTATAATGACCAAACTGTAAGAAATGAATCGCTTTTGTCTTGTCAACATCAACATATTGTCCCTTGCTATTTTTGATTCGATAGACGTAGAGGGTATCAATATCCTGGTTTGTTTTTGCATCCTTCAAGGCAATTTTCACTCGACCACTATTTTGATCGCGGACAAGTTCAGCAAGTGAGATATAGTCTACATTTCCTGCATAGTCCTCAACAAGATAGTAAATATTAGCCTTGTCAACATTCTTAGGAAGTGTATAACTACCGTCAGCATTGGCCTTAATCAGATGGGTGTTCTCAAGCGCACGAGTTCCAGACTGGTCTTTCCCAGTTAGAACCATGGTCCCTTTCTGATCAAATGGTGTGATATAGAAGACTTTTTCTGAAAGGATACCGCCTTGACCCACATCTTTTGGTTTTCGAGCTACGAATTCTTGATTTCCATCTTTAAAGCGAATATAACCACTTGTGATGACAGGTTTTTGAGTATCAATCTGAATTTTGAAGGTCGTGTATTGTTCTTTGGCTCCTGGAACATCTGGTGTGTAACTAATAACATAGTCATATAAACCATCTGCAACAGTATTGCCATCAAAATCCTGACCTCTCCAAGCGGTATTATCTAGAATATAACTCTTCAGATTTCTACTGTCACCATCAAAATAATTCTTACGAAGATCCTTTGCATCGCCCTCCCAAATAGGATGTTCATGCTTAGTATCCGTAGCCGCATAAACTGTAGCCCGAAGATTTACAAGATTTCTCAAAGCAACCGTTTTGTATTCAACTAGGTCTTTGTTTCCATCATCATTTGGAGAAATGGCAATACGGACATTCCCTTTTTCGTCCAACTGAAGAACATGCTTACCTTCAGCATTTTGTTCAATCCCAAGAACAGTAATTCGGCGTCCTTGGCGTTGACCTTTAGACACTAGAAGGTCATTTTGCAAGGTAGCTAGATAAGTAGCATCATTAGAGTAGTTAACGGCAGGATTTTCCTTGTCTACTTCCGTGTAAAATCCGTTTTTCCCTTCTCGAACAAGGTTGTAAATTGGTTTTTCGACAGCAGGAAGATTTTGGAATTCACCTCGGAAGCCCATAAATGCAAGACTCACAACATCCCCATCATCTGCTGGATCTACAAATCGAACAAACCCTTCAAGGAAATAGCCATTTGGCATTTGTTTGCTGAGTTCAGCAGCAAATTTTCGAGCATCCACTTTAACAGTGACTGTTTGACTGCTGTGGGCTTTGACCGTCACTTCAGGCCAGACTGTCTCTGTTAATTTTCGCGGTCGAAGGGTGAATTTTCCATCTTGGACCTCGTCTGTATTTGTATTCACTACCATCTTGAGAGTGCGGTCAGTATCTGAAATGTTGTGCACAGTAACCTTAAAAGTAAATTGGTCTCCAACATTTCCCAAAGTCACACTTGGATAACCATTTTCACCCGTTACATAGAGGTCTGTTGACACTGCAGCAGCTGTGTCCACAATACCAGAACCTTGCTGACGAGGAGAGGTATAAGCGCCTGTTTCCTTATTAACATGTGGTTTTGCAGTTGACATGATCAAGGCCTTGACAGTCTCTGATACTTGCTCAGGAGTCAATTCTGGATGGTGTTTTTGAAGGTATTCCTTAACCAGAACTGCAACACCTGTAACGTGAGGAGCCGCCATACTGGTTCCGCTGATACTACCGTAGGTATTGTCATTAAAGGATGAGTAGATATTGCCACCAGGAGCTGTCACATCCGGTTTCAATTGTCCATCGGTAGTCACTCCCCAACTTGAAAAGTCAGATAGCTGATTGGCTACATCAGAAGGGCGATTATCCATCTTGTCATTAAAAACAATCTTGTAGTTTCCTGATTTTAAGGCTTCACCATACTGTTTAGAAATAAATACAGAAGGAATTTTCTTTGCTTCATCATCAATAGCCATATTGATGTTTGCGCCCTCTACATTATTGTAGATCAATGCACCAACTGCACCGTGTTTTCGTGCATTTTTGATCTTCTCTGAAAAGTTCATGGCTCCACGCTGAATGAGGGCAAGTTTCCCAGTTAAATCCAACTTCGCAAAGTCTTCTTCATGACCTAACCCTGCTTCGACGTATTCGTACTCTTTTCCTTTTTCAAAGTCCTTATCTGCTTCAGGTTGATTATAATCAAATTTTCCGTTATGAAGGCCGGCATTTCCCTCTAGACCTTTAACTTCAAAAACGGCTGTTGTCAATGTTTTGTTGTTGACAGAAGCAACTGAAATTGAGTCTTCAACAGTGGATGGATTTCCAACTAAGCCATAGTCTGGATTTTCGGCTAGCGGTTTTGAATAACCATTTCCGAATGTATTGCTATTTCCTGCTGAGATAAGAACAGATACTCCCTTGGCACGAGCCCGTTTGATGGCATCCACAATATCGGAACTAGCATCCACCATAGAACCAGTGCTAGATCCCAAACTCATATTAATGGCATCTGCTCCTAAGGCAACTGCATCATCAATCGCCTTTACATATAGAGCCGAACTTGTCGTTTTTTGGCGATCTGAAAAGACACGCATAAACATGACTTGGGCTTCTGGCGCAACACCATAGACCTTTTCACCATTTGGTGCTTCTTTATCAGGGTTTCCAGCTGCAATCCCTGTTACGTGCATCCCATGAGAAGTTCTTTCTGCTTCTTTGATCTTATCTGTTCCGTCAAAGTAGTCATAGGCATAGACAACCTTATTACTATACCATTTACCGTAGTCGATTCCAGCAGCCTTTTTAGCTGCTTCGATGGCTTCCTTGTTTTTAAATTTTGCTTTTGACGGATCCGAAATTCGAAGAACCTCATGATTCAAATCAAGCCCAGAGTCAATAATGGCAACAACGGTCCCCGTCCCCTTGTAACCAGCCTTCCAAGTTTTTGGTACTGTGATGATATCATTGCTTGAAAGACTATTGGGTTTTGCAGACTCAGCTTTTTCTTGTTCTTTTTCAGTAGTTGCCGTTTCTCCAGTAGTTTTAGGAGCTGTCGTTGCTTGAGCCTCTTTGTTCTCTATGTTAGAAGCCTTCTCAGTAGCAGGCGCTGTACTGGTATCGACTGTTGTTTCTTTTTGAACGACACCTTGATTTTCTTCTTTTGCAACTGCGCTATCTTTTCCTGATTCTTGGGCTTCAGCAGTTTTATCAACCGGAGCATCTACCTTAGCATCTTGTTTACTAGCATCCTCTTTAGAAGTTTCAACTTCTTGTTTCTCTCCAACTACTGGTGCTATCCCATTAGTATTGGTTTGGTCAGTAGAAGAGTTTGAGTGTTTATCGTCTTTTAGCTCTGTCTTGATTGCCTGAGTTTGGGCTTGATTTTCACCTGTACTCTGCTCGTTGGCACTGACTTGACTTGCTCCAAAAACCAAAGCAGTTCCCAATAAAACTGAAGCAAGACCAAATTTGTATTTCCGTAATGAAAAACGTTGTCGTCTATTCATAAATAATCTCCTTTTTCTTTAAAGTATACCTATTATAACGCAAATAATCATAAATTTTCATAAAAATCTGAATTGTCACAAAAATGTAATATTTACGTATATATTTTACTTGTTTAATTTTATCATTCGTGTTATTTGCTCTATCAAACCAATATTTTCTAAGTTCGTTCCTATATTTCAATCCATAAAATTATTTCATTATACAAACAATTTAGATTTTTTATACATAAAAAGACTAGGATTTAAAATTCCTAGTCTTTGTTAATTCGATATAAATCGATTTTAAAAATTAAAAATCCATCTCATCCACACGAGGTGCGCCCGAAGTCACTGAAATTGTCTTTAAGACTTCTCGCTCGTCTTTGCTGAGTTCAATTCCAAAACAGTCAAGATTGCTCTGGATGCGAGAGGCTGTCACGGACTTAGGTAGGGGTAAAAATCCTTCTGCCAAACTCCAAGCCAAGGCAATTTGAGCCACTGTTTTCCCATGCTTCGCAGCAATTTTTTGGACTTCTTTCTGTTCAAACAACTCCCCTTGCCCAAATGGTCCCCATGCCTCTAAGAGAATTCCTTTCTCTTTACAGTAGTCAACCACTTCCTCTTGATAAACTCCTGGAGCCAAGCGTACCTGATTGACCGCCGGGATAATTCTTGCTGTCTCAAGCAAGGCATCCAAATGATGGGGAAGGAAATTACTAACGCCGATAGCACGGATTTTTCCTTCTTGGTAAAGGTCCTCCATCGCTCTCCAGACTTCAGCATTGCGAGTTTTCCATTCGTCATTTTCTCTTAAAGGTTTTGGATTTGGCCAATGGATAAGGTACAAATCTAGATAATCCAATCCCAGTTTTTCCATTGATTCTTCAAATGCTTGGCGAGCTTCATCATAGCTGTGATTGGTATTCCAGAGTTTGGTCGTTACAAAGATTTCTTGTCGTGGAAGACCGCTATCTCGAATAGCACGACCAACACTTTCCTCATTTTTATAGATAGCTGCAGTATCGATATGACGATAGCCAGCCTTTAAGGCTTCTAAAACGGCTTGGTAGGCTACCTCTCCATTTTCAGCTTTCCATGTTCCAAATCCTAGTACAGGAATTGAAACTCCATTATTAAGGTTGTAAGATTTCATCGTTTTTCCTTTCTATGTGAAGAAAATCTAAAGAAACAAAATCCTGATTATCAGAACACTTGCCCCTTTAGATTTTAACAATTATTGATCACGATCGTAATAGATCTCGTGAGCTTTCAAGCGAGAATTGAGCAATTCAGGAACCGTCACAAATGTATACCCTTCACCCTTTAAATACTCAATGACACTTGGTAGAGAATTAACCGAAGGACCATGAATATCATGCATGAGGATGATGGAACCATTGCGAACCTGACGTTGAATCTCTGTCAAAATGGCTGTCTCGTTTTTACTCTTCCAGTCCAAACTATCCACGTCCCACATGATGAAGCTTAAATCAAGGCCGTTTCGAATATCATCAGTGATGGCACCATAAGGTGGGCGCATCAGTTTAGAGCTTGATCCTAAAACTTGAGTTAACAAATCTTCTGTATCAGTGATTTGCTTTTTAGCATCTTCGAGCGAAAGTTGTGAAAGAACGGGATGACTCCAGCTGTGGTTTCCTACAACATGACCTTCTGATTTCATTCGTTTTAGAAGATTTTCATTACCTGCAATGTTTTTACCAAGTACAAAGAAGGTTGCTTTTACACCATATTTAGCTAAAGTATCCAAAGCCTGCGTGGTTGTAGTTGGATTTGGACCATCGTCAAAAGTCAAGGCTACAACTTTTTTATTTTTCTTAGCAAAGTATGCTTGGTAGAGTTCAGCATCCTTTTCTAATAGATAAGAAGACTCAATGACATCAAAGAAACTGGATATGGGCAAAGCAATTTCCTCAACAGTCTCTCCAGCATTAGCAGGATAAAGGATGATTTGACTATCCTTATAATCAAAGCTCCAAGATGTCAATTCTTGGTCTGTGAAGCTCTTTATAACTTGATCAATTTTTGCCTGATCAAGTTTCTTATCTTCTAGAGTTGATTTGATTTGAGTCAGTAAGAGTTCCTTAGCCTTGCTTGCATCTTTGAAGAGTTTACTGAGGTCAAAATCTTTCCCATCTTCGGTCAAGAAAATTTTCCCTAAGGAAGTCTTTTCTTTTTCTTCAACCTTTGATGCAGACAAATCGTAGACTTGCTTGCTGATATTACGAGCAACAACTCCCTTTAAGACAGGATCCAACTGCTCGGTATAATAAAAGACCAAGTCCTCTTTATCTTCCAGCTTTTCTTTGATATCCTGGTTGATTTTTTCTCTAACAGACGCAATGACTTCCTCTCCTTGTAGAGGATAGTAGGCAATCACCTCAGCTTGACCTTTTCGAAAATGGTCCTTCTGACTACCTGAGTTGAATTGCTGGTCCTTTTCGCTCTTCAGCGCTTCAATTTTTTGTTCGTAAGATTGCTTTTGTAGTAGCTTATAACCAATAGCACTTCCTAATAGAATCGTAGCAATTCCTAAGATTCCAACAAGGGAAAGCAATAGCCTTCTCGTTTTATCGTGAGAAACACGTTTCGCTCTATTTTTTTTCATATTTCCATCATATCAAATCGAGGCTATTATTTCAATGATAAACAAGAATTCTGATTTCTTTTTAGAAAAATAAAAAAGCTTAGAAATATCTAAGCTTCTCGTTTAGAAACGAATCGTTTCACGTGTTTTCTCATATGAAGTTACAAAACGGTTTGTGACTCCTGGTTCAGCAACTTCCAAGGCTTGTGAAATTTTTTCAAATGACGCCTGGTAGTCAAACTCTTTTTCAAAAATTTCAAGCGCTTCGTTGAAGGCCTCTTGGATACGCTCATCAAATGAACGGTAACGGTTTGAGTATTGGAGTAGTTGCTCAGTCAAGGTTGCATATTGAACGATATCATAGGTTTCTGTTTCAAGTGCTTCCATATCATTTGTTGCGACTTCAAGAATTCGTTTAACCGATTCAATATTCACTTGTGGTTGTTCTAACTCTGCCATCAAATCTTCTGTGTTATGACTTGCAGTAAAGAAAAGTTTCAAGAAACTTTGAGGAATACCTGGCAAGTTTCTCTTCTCCATGTAACGTTTGATAGTATGCAAACGGTTCACATAGACATTTGCTTTTTGGCGAGCATTGAGGTCGTCTTTTTCAATTTGCGCAAGTCGTTCGCTAACAGAGATTTGCTCATCCTCTATATCCTTGAGGTTGCTTTGAAGCATTTCCAACTGTTCTTCAAGAACAGAGAAGGCTTGAGTTGGCTCGCCTTGGTCTTCTGTTACCTCTAAGATAGCTGTATCAAGTGCAGCCAATTCTGCTTGAAGACGACGAACATGATTGCCATCACTTTCAGGAAGAAGGTAGGTTTTAGTCAAGCGTTCAAGGTCCTGAACAAGCACCTGATTATTTTCTTTCAAGTGGTTGAGATAAGTTGGTAATGTAGCAAGAAGACTTTCAACCACTTTTTGAGCTGCAATTTCACGAGTGAAGATATCATAAAGTGCGTTGATTTCTTCTTGGATGCGATTATTTTCATACTCTGCATTGTCCAATTCCAACTGACGAATATTTTCTTGATTATTTTTCAAAGACTCATGCAAAAGTTGGAAACGAGACTCGATATCTGTTTCTGTAAAGTGGTAGTTGGCATCCAACAGCTTGCGATAGCCTTCTTCCAAATCTGCTAATTGTTCTGGCAGTTCTTTTGTCAAGGTTTCAACAAGAGCTGGAATTCGCTCAACGATGTGTGTCAAAGCGAGAATATGATTTTCAGTTGAATCAAGAATTGCTGCCGCTTCAACCGGGTCACCTGATGAATTTAGGGTAACAAATTGAGAGAATTCAGATTGGATGTTTTCCAATTGTTTCTCAATCTCAGGAAGGGCTTTCCCATATTTCTCCGAATCTTCTGCAACAGTATGTTGAAGGGATTCAAACAAGTCCAAAGCATGAAGGACACGGCCACTATTCTTAGATTCTTGTTTTTCAAGTTCAGAAAGGGCATTGCGAATAGCTGCAATATCTTCTTCAATCAAGCCAATTTGGCTTTCAATTTGATCAATCTTGTGAGCAGCTTTGAAAAAACGGAAAGAATTATTGTAGCTTTCAGCTTCAAAGAGGTGATTTTCAATATCAGCAAATGAATTCAGAGATAAATCAACCCATTTTTGGTTCCATTCACGGAAGGTCACCTGACTTTGACCAATCAAGTGCATGTTTTTAACGGCTTCAACCTCATCATTTACAGGAAGGTTGTAGAGTTCTTCTTTTCTTTCTTCAAGGGCCGTTAATCTGCTTACATTACGCTTACGTAAAAAGATAGCTGTTACATAAGCTAAGATCAGAATGACTGCAATCGCAACCATTAGATAAATTAGTTGTCCATTAGACATATCAAACTCCTTTTATACTAGAAACAATCGTAATGATTATATCATATTTTTTAAACCAAGGGAACTATTTCCCACATTTTTTAGACGTCAAGTGTACTGTAAACAGCGTTTTCTTCGATAAATTCGCGACGAGGTTCTACTCGATCCCCCATCAACATATCAAAGATTTTATCTGCTTCGGCAGCATCATCTACCGAAACACGCGCCATCAAGCGATGTTCAGGATCCATGGTTGTTTCCCACAATTGGTGGTCATCCATTTCTCCCAAACCTTTATAACGTTGGATGGTTGGTTTTGAACGCCCTTCACTATGACGTGCTAAGGCTTCTTGGAGTTTAATTTCTTGATCTGCACCAGGTTGAATGTATTCTTTGATCTCACTTCCCACTTTAACCCCATAAATCGGTGGTTGGGCAATATAGACATAACCAGCCTCTAAGATTGGTTTCATGTAGCGGTAAATCAAGGTTAGCAGGAGAGTTCGAATGTGGGCTCCATCAACATCGGCATCGGTCATCAAAACGAGTTTTTGGTAACGAGCCTTAGTGACATCAAATTCTGCACCAAATCCTGTTCCCATGGCTGTGAAAAGACTTCGAATTTCTTCGTTTGCAAGGATTTTATCCATGCTAGCTTTTTCAACGTTCAAGATCTTACCACGAATTGGAAGGATAGCCTGGAACTCACGGTTACGACCAGATTTGGCTGATCCACCAGCTGAGTCTCCTTCGACGATGAAGAGTTCGGTTTCAGCTGGGTTGTTTGAAGAACAGTCTGCTAGTTTTCCTGGCAAATTGGAAATTTCCAAACCAGATTTCTTGCGTGTGACTTCACGCGCACGCTTGGCAGCTACACGAGCCTTGGCAGCCAAGATCCCTTTTTCCACGATACGCTTGGCGATCTGTGGATTTTCCATAAGGAAATCAGAGAAGGCATCGCTGAAGAGGCGATTGGTAATCTTGACTACTTCACTATTCCCCAGTTTGGTCTTGGTTTGTCCTTCAAACTGCGGGTTTGGATGCTTAACTGAGATAACTGCTGTCAAACCTTCACGGACATCTTCTCCTGTTAGGTTATCTTCATTGTCTTTTAGTAGCTTATTCTTGCGGGCATAATCATTGATAACACGCGTCAGAGCTGTACGGAAACCTTGCTCATGTGTTCCACCTTCATGGGTGTGAATGTTATTGGCGAAACTCATAACGTTTTCGTGGTAACCGGTTGTGTACTGCATGGCTACTTCAACTGTGATATCATCCATCTCACCGTCTGTGTAGATTGGTGTATCAAAGATCACATCCTTGTTCTCGTTGATATATTCAACGTAGCTAGCAATCCCACCCTCATAGTGGTAATGTTTAGTCTGTTCGAGACCTTCACGCCTATCTGTGATGGAGATTCGAAGGCCTCGATTCAAAAAGGCTAGTTCTTGAATACGTTTGTTTAATTTTTCAAAGTCAAAAGTTGTTGTTTCTGTAAAAATCTCTGGATCTGGTGTGAAGTGAACTGTTGTTCCCGTTTTATCCGTATCTCCAACCACCTCAAGATCAGCAACAACATGACCACGACGGTATTCTTGGTAATGAATCTTACCATTTTTGTGGACATGAACATCTAGTTGCGTTGAAAGAGCGTTTACTACTGATGAACCTACACCGTGCAATCCACCTGAAACCTTGTAACCGCCACCGCCGAATTTTCCTCCAGCGTGAAGAACTGTAAAGACGGTCTCAACAGCGGGACGTCCTGTCTTTTCCTGAATATCAACAGGAATTCCACGCCCATCATCCACTACGGTGATGGAGTTATCTGGCTCTATAAAGACTTGGATGTGACTGGCAAATCCAGCTAGGGCTTCGTCAATTGAGTTATCAACGATTTCCCATACTAGATGGTGAAGACCTTCTTTTGAAGTCGATCCAATATACATACCTGGACGCATACGAACAGCTTCAAGTCCCTCCAAAACTTGAATTTGACTGGCATCATAATCCTGTGCCTGTTGATTTTTGATTTCTTCTGTCATTTTTTCCCTTTTCTTACATGTCTATTGCTTGTCTCAATGTCGCAACGTTATTAAAAAGATAGGCATCTAAGCCAGCAGCTTTACCTGCTTCTACATCTATATTTCTGTCACCAATGACCAAACCAGATGTAATATGATATTTATCACGTAAATAAATCATGGACTCAGGATCTGGTTTTCGTTTAAAGCCAGAACTGGCAGTCACCACCTCGGTGAAGTAGTTCGCTATCTGGGTCTTAGCAAGAAGTTCTAGAACTTGGTCATTTCGATGAGAAACCAAGAAATGGCGACCACCCTTGTCCGAAACGTCTTTGAGTAATTCTGGAATTCCCTCAAACAAAACTGGATGTTCTAGCTCACGCGCTTCATTTTCTTTATAGTTCTCTAAAAAATCCTCGATATCTGGTGCAAACTTCTCGATGGCAAAAGCTGTCGAAACCTTCAAAGCTTCGTAGACTCGGTCGTGTTCTTGCTCTATTCCGTATTGGGCTAAGGTTTCTACAAAGGCTGCAGTAGAAGTCTCATAATTATCCAATAGGGTACCACCTAAATCCCATATATAGTCGTGATATTTCATACCCTTCATTATACCATTTTTTTATGAAAAAAGCGATGATTTCCTAGATTTTTCGGCTCTATAATTTATATAGAGAGTAAAACACTATTGCATCTATGGAGCCTTTTTGTGAAGAATAGCTCCTCTATAAATAATCAAGCAAAATCTTTCTTATCTCAAATATACAAATTAAAGAATAGAAACTACTAACAACCGCGTCATTGTTCACAAACGAAACGCTTTTGGATTTTCAAACTTTAAAAATAGAATACTCATTGCTTTGAATACCACAATAGAGTGCAGAAAAAGATTATTCCAATATGGAGTCCCTTGTTAATTCATTACAGTTCCCAATGATTCCATCTTTCTTTTCAATTGTAATTTATTCTCCAAACAGGCAAAAAACGATAACGTCCTTTTAAGGTGTTATCGTTTTTGTATATCATCAGATAAAGTTTGATTTTTATTGAGCTAAATTCGATTAGTTTCTTCCGAAGTTTTGACCTCTACCATCGCGGTCAAAATACATCCAACTTCCATCTTCAAGTTGAATCCATTTGCTTCGAGCCATATCCCCTGAATTGGCATCGAAATATCGACTAACCCCATTCACATCAACAACTTTTCCTTTGACTTGCTTGCCGTCTTGCGTGAAATAGAGAGTCTGTTGACCAACCTGCTGCAAGCCTGTCACTGCTTTTCCATCTTGATCAAAATAGTACCACTCATTTTGGGAACCTTCGACAAACTTGTTGGTTGCCATCTCTCCTGAGTTAGCATCAAAGTAACGGATACTCTTATCTGAAAGTGTCACGATTTTGCCCTTGACTTGCTTGCCATCTTGGTCGAAGTAAAGTGTTTGTTTGTCAATCTTTTGAAGGCCTGTCACTGCTTTACCAGTTTGGTCAAAGTAATACCATTCGTTCTTGGCACCTTCTGCAAACTTGCCGACTGCCATTTCTCCTGAGTCGGCATCAAAGTAACGGATGGATTTATCAGCCAAAGTTACTACTTTACCCTTGACTTGCTTACCATCTTGGTCAAAGTAAAGTGTTTGTTTGCCAATCTTTTGAAGACCTGTCACTGCTTTACCAGTTTTGTCAAAGTAATACCATTCGTTCTTGGCACCTTCAGCAAACTTGCCGACCGCCATTTCTCCTGAGTTGGCATCAAAGTAACGGATACTCTTATCTGAAAGTGTCACGATTTTACCCTTGACTTGCTTGCCATCTTGGTCAAAGTAAAGTGTTTGTTGACCAATCTTTTGAAGACCTGTCACTGCAACTCCATCTGCTCCGAAATAGTACCAATCACTTGGGTTATCACCTTGAGCAAAACGATTGATAACAGCATTTCCTGAATCCTTGTCAAAGTAACGAAGTTTGCCATCTTTAGCACTCACAATCTTGCCCTTAACCTGATAGCCGTTTTCATCAAAGAATTGCTGTCCATCTCCTATCTTGACAAGACCTCGAGCCATAACGCCCTTGGCATCAAAGTAACGCCAGTTTTGACCATCAGTAGTGTAGTAACGGTTGAGAACTTGGGCACCAGTTTGATCATAGTAGTACTGATTACCATTTTCATCTTCACGGATAGAATCACGAAGTTGAATACCATTCTTCAAGAAATAAACGTGCTTGCCATCAATTTCATGAGCACCTGTTACAAGATAGCCTCGTTTATCGAAGTAATACCAATTTCCATTTTCATCTTGGATAAAGGAATTTTTAGCTTGATAACCACTAGTTGAATAGAACTTAGTACCATTGGCATCACTAACAAATCCTGTGTAAGCATTCTTATTAACTAATTGCTTAGGCAATACTATCTCGCCATTTCTGTTAGTGAGATAGTCGTTGCTAGCCCAGTCTTTAAGAACATAGTAAGCACCACGACCTAAGATATTGGTACCATTGAAGTACTTAGCCGACCACTTGGTAATCTTCTCATCTGTTGTCATCTTTTGACCATTGGAAATCTGTACTCGTTCAAAGATTTCTGGATATTTAGCTTTGAGCTCATCTAAGAAGGCGCCACCGTACTTATCTTGGAAATCAGTTCCATTGGTCTTACTATTAGCTACATAGAGTTTTTCCTTGATTTCTGCACCTTCACGGTAGGTTCCGTAGTTGTTGACACGTGTTGCTGTTACCACTTCCTTACCTGGTAGGTTATAGATTTGGTCTGGTACCCAGTCCGCGATGGCTTGGATATTAACACTGTGAAGCGCACGAAGAGCATTGAGCAAATCTTTTAAAGAACCATATTTATTGTTCTTGCTCATCGCCATATCATAGCGGTCTTCAAAGGCATAACCATTATGAATGATAGAATCTAAGAAAGTACCGTCTTGGCTAGATACATACTGAGGTGGTAGCTCAAATGAAGTTACTCCCCATTCCTTGAAGAGGTTGACATTTTTAGCAATAACTTTATTGGTATATTGGTCATCGCGGGTTGCAAAGTCTTGGAAGTTAGAAAATCCTTCGTAAATCAACTGAGAATCAAGGGCTGCGCTAGATTCGTAGACCTGACCACTAGCGTTTTTCTTCTTGCTTGCTGTTGTACGAGCATCCTGATCTGCCTTAGCGCCAACTGGTACCCAAACAGCCAGATATCCAGAAACCTGTACATTGCTATAGCCTGCAATATCATTCATATCAAAGGTTAAAATACCATTAGCATCTGTCTTCTTCCAGAGCGATTGCGGCACTTCTTCGTCAGTTAGATAGCGGGAAATGCCATCTTTGGTCGTCAAAAGCACAGGGCGATAGTATTGATTCTTGTGGGCTGCTCCCATATTGACTTGCAGTTTATCCCATTCGTTCAGTTTCAGGTTAGGGTTGTTAGAAGCAATAACAGCCATCCCTTGGGTACGGGTTTCTGCTGTTCCTTCATCTGTTGCTTCATTGGCACCAGTACCGTAGCGAACAGAAGTCAAAATACCATTGTAAGACCATTTATCAGCCTCACGAGGTACACCCATATATGTGACTTTCATGTCTTGTCCACCTGCTACATACTTAATACGAGCACGCAACAAGGCATCGATAGCATCGTGGTAAGGAGATTTTTTCTCCATGTATTGACCATCATCGGTATAGAGGTCACCATAGTAGACCCGAGTGATAGAGTCTTTATTGGAGAGCATGAGAGCATGAGCAGTTGGGATGTTGAACTGCGTATACTTCTTGTCTGCCTTGCGCATATCTTCGTTGTAGATCTTGAAGGCTTGCTTGAGTTCATCCATAGTAAAGGTCAAACCATCCGTGTTTGGATTAATATTTTCTCGGATGATGTCGGCAATAACGGTTTGTACTTCACTGTCATGAGCCCGAACAAAGATATAGTTAGCCATCCGTTCGCCATTTTTCTTTTCAGAAGAACGGTCATTTAGACTATTTGTAATCGTTGGCTCTACTCCGCTACGGATAGATAGATTACGCATGAATGAATAAAGCAAGGACAAGCGTAGCTTGTTGTCAATTGCTAGTTGAGCACCTTTAGTATCTTTGTTGTAGTCAGGATCGTTATCAGACCAAGCTTCCAAGATAGACAAATGCTTGATAGCTTCTTCTTCACTTTCTCCCACCTTGTAGCGAGACTTGAAGTAGTCAGATGCGATTTGGAGCAAGTCTGCGTTGACATTGTCCACCGCATCGACACGAACTCCATCAAAATTAGCAGTCGGATCATTGGCTACGATGCTTCCAAAGTTCATCATAAAATGCAACCAGTTGAGTTGTTCGGCTTGAACAGCTGGATTAGAGTTGTCAAAGTCGTTAGCGAGCAAGAACTCATAACCACCATTTGACTTGTCAATGAAGTACTTAGGTGTACCTGTTTGACTAGTAGGGGTACGGTTAAGCAGACGGAACTTAGAGTCAGCATGAGAGCTCTTCTCATTATTGGTATAAAGCAAAGCTCCACCCTGCAAGTGGTCCTTTTTAGTACCAGTTGTTTCAGACTCTGACTTGATATTCCAGTTTGGCTGGGTTTTGACAAAGGCACCCATCAGCGTTCTCAACCATTTTGTATCGCCTTCTTTACCAATTTTTTCCTCAATTTTGCGCTGAACCTGCTGAGAAGCTCCTGTCAGGAGAGCTTGTTCAACTTTGTTTTCAAAAGCACCTGCTCCCAGACCTTGCTGGTTCATATAGTTGAGGTAATTAATCTGAGTACGTTTATCAGGCCACCAAGCCATCAAAAGGGGACGTAAGTCTGTTTCTGTCGAAGCCGTCCATGTTTTTCCATCTTTTAAGATGAACTTTGGACGATACCAACTATCTGCTGTCAAATAACCGTCTACAGTTTCGATATCCTTGTCAGTCGTACCGTAAAAAGCATTCTTTTGAGAGAATTCATTATTGAGACTGCTGGTTCCTTGTTGGAACTGATATTCATTTGAATCAACTAAGGCACCGGTTTCTGCATCAAAATAAAGTATTCTCCCATTAAGTTCAACTGCAAAGTTCTTTTTAACTGTACCATCGTCCTGAACATAGTAATTTTTACCATCAATGGTCTTAATATGAGATAGGACATCATCATCATGGTCAGCATTTACAGGTGCAGGTTGAGCCTGATCTGCCACCATTCTTTCAGCTATTGCTCCCTGTTTTTGAGCAGGTTCGGGCAAGCGATCTTTCTTTGCAACCTTTGGATTTGCAACAATCTTGTCTTCAACAGCCGTTTTTTCTCGCTTGTCGCCTTCTTGGTCTTGGGCAGTTGTTGGCCTTGCTTGTTTATTCTGGTCTGCTACTTCAGTTTTAGGAGTTTCTGTGATTGCATTAGCAGCTTTAACTTCTTCAGCAACAGCAGCCTTTTCTGTAGATGCTTCTTTCGTATCTGCTGGTTTAGCAGGCTCTTGAGCATTGGTTTGAACTGTTGCTTCTGTATTTTCTGCTGGTTTAGCAGGCTTTTCACTAGCAGCAACATCGTCTGTCACCTTGTCTGCAGGGGTTACTTTTTCTGCTTCTTGCTCAGATGCTATTTTAGCTTGGGCTGGAGTTTGCTGACCCGGACCACTAGTCTGAGCTGTAGCAGGTTCTTGAACTACAACCTGCTTTACATCATCCGCATGGACAACGCCTGATTCTAGACCAAGTACCTTTGGTGCTACAATAAGGGCCAAGGTAGTCAAAGCAATGGCTACCCAGTTTTTCTTAACTTTATGCATCTTATAATGAATCTTTTTCTCCATCATAAAGCCTCCTTCTGAATTTAGTATAAAGTTACGCTCTTATTCTAGTATATTTTTCAAAATGATCATTTTTTGTTGCACATCTACAACTATGAAAGGCAAATTCTTTCAAACTGTTCTTTAAGCTTTTGAGCAACACCAAAGGAATCTAAAAATTCAAAAAAAGATAGGCATTGCTCGATGTCACTGAGAGCATTGGTATTCCCAACCTTGTAGGAGTAGAGAGCCCTATGATACTTAATCAGCGTTCGATCATATAGATCTGTTTCAGGAATTTTAGAGTGGTCGAGATAATTGAGAAACCTCATAGCAACTAGCAGATGGTTTCCTTCGATACAGACGCTAATGACATTAAGTAGCATCTTGATAATACGGCGGCGATTTTCAGGTAGGTTATTATAAAACTGGGTACGATTGATCATCTCACTAGCGAAGGTTTCCAGCGTTTCCAAGGTCATCAAATCAACACTGTTTGTAAAAAGCCAGAGTTCATAACGTCCCCACTCCTCAACAGAAAAGAGATGATCCGTCAGGAATTCAATATCCTTCTTGCTAATCTGAAAATCTGAGCAACAGGAGGACAAGAGGGCCCTGACAATGATTGTATTGAGTTTATAGTTTTTCTTCTCAGGAAACTGTTCGGTCAAAGCTTCTGAGCTTGACAAAATATTTTGGAGCTTGACAACATTGTTTTCCTGATATGCATCAGCTACTTTTTTTGAGAACAGCACATCATCTGAATCAATGTAATTATGGTAAACATACTGAAACTCCTCTAGGGAAACGGCCATATTTTTTAAACAGCAATAAAAAGAATCAAGTGTGATCCCATTGACTCCCCGTTCAAAACGGGATAGCTGAGCCACGGAAATATCACCAGCAGCTACCTCTTTCAGGGACATTTTTTTTGATTCTCTAATGACTTTGAATATTTTTCCAAAAGTTTCCAACATATCACTCCCCCAGTTTCGTATATGCAAAAAATTCTTACTAATTTTAATATACTAGTAACACGTTTCAATTACATTACAGAGAAAGTACTTTATATTTCAAATTAATACAAGCAGATTAATTCACACGATAAAGTATCTTAATATAACATTTGTTGAATATTCTATCTTTTTCAAGAATCTTTTGATTTCAGAAACAATCTGAAGTATTCTATCTAACAACTTGAAAACACTAACATTTCTAGAGATAGATTTCCTTCTTATGCTAGACAAAGTTCTGGACAAAACTTGATTGATTTATAAAAGATTGATATAAAATCGCAAGACAATCATCTGAAACATTTTTTAGACATAGAGTAAATAAAAAAACGAGAGTCCGCCTCTCGTTTTACTGTTGATTTCCAAAGACATCTCGATAGAGCATGCCGTCTCGTAAACTTTCAGCATCTCCTCCCAATTGCTCTACCAATTCATAGGCAAAGGCAAGTGCGGTTGACGGTCCTCGGCTAGTTGTTAGATTACCATCTACAACCACTGTTTGCTTTTGATAAATTCCATCAGTAATTTGCTCCTGAACTCCGTCATAACAAGTAAAGTGCTTGTCTTTCAGGACACCTGCTTGATGGAGGGCGATTGGGGCTGCACAGATAGCTGCAATTTTCTTTCCAGCTTGGTCAAAGGCTTTAATCTCAGAAATGAGGGCTGGATTATCCCGTAGGTGAGCTGATCCTGGCATGCCACCTGGAAGAACTACCAAGTCATAGTCAGACAAATCACCATCAAAGATACGGTCGGCTTTTACCTGAATGCCATGTGATCCTGTCACGTGCTCTTCAAATCCTACCATATCACATGAAATGTTTGCTCGACGCAAGACATCAACTACTGTCAAGGCTTCAATTTCTTCAAAACCCTGGGCTAAGATAACTGCTACTGTTGCCATAGTGGCCTCCTTATTTGATTTGTTTTAGGACGACTTTCTTTCGTTTGAATGGAACTTTTCCACTTTTCTCCTCCGCTAGGTTTGTCTGGTAACTCATAGACAAGAGGAGACCGACACCAATGAGGTTGCTAATAATTGCGGAGCCCCCTTGAGAGATGAAAGGTAGAGGAATCCCTGTCAAAGGAAGTAAGCCTGTCACGGCACCGATATTTTCAAAGATATGGAAGAGCAACATCATAATAAAACCAGTCGAAATGTAGGTGTAGAACTGGTTATTTGACCTGAGCGTAATCTTCAACATCCGGTAAATAAGAAGTAAGTACAGGGCAACGACAAAGACCGAACCAATAAAGCCAAAGTCTTCAGCAATCACTGTGAAAATCATATCACTCTCACGTACTGGAATGAGGAGATTGGACACATTGAAACCTTGCCCAAACAAGCCACCACTTCCAATCGCAATTTGTCCCTGCGCCTGTTGGTAAGTCGTTGTTTGCGCGAAGTCAAAGGGATTGAGCCAAGCCAAGATGCGGTTGATCTGGTAGGTTGGCATTCCAATCTGATGCAAGAAGGCACGTCCATCCTTGCTTATAAAGATGGCCATGAAGCCTGCAACTGCAGTCACTCCTGTCGCAAAAACAGGAATGATAATCTTCCATGAAACACCTGAAAGGAGAACCATGCCTGCAAAAATAGCTACAAAGACCAAGGCAGTCCCTAAGTCACTTTGTAGGGCTAAGAGGATCAAGACTGGGATGGTAAAGGCAATCATCCAACCAATCAATAGGAAATCCAAGGGAATAGTCCGTCGCCATTCCTTGTGTTTTTGAGTGAATTGTACGATGACTCGAGCCAACATCAAGATATAGGAAATCTTCATGAACTCCGATGGCTGGAAAAGTGTCGTTCCACCAATCGATACCCAGTTCTTGGCACCTGTTGACGCTACAAGATTTGGATTGTAGAAAACAAGGGGGAGGACCATCAAAGCCAACCCTAGACCATAAAGATAGGGGGTCACCTTCCATAAAAACTCGGTATTAAAGAACATGACCACAAAACCAATGACAAGGCCCAAGGCAATCCAAGCGATTTGCTGACCTAGAATTGGCAATACATTATTTGGATAGTCATGACTCACTGCTATATAAATGGCCACTACTCCAATCACCAGTAAACAAAACACTGGTAGGAGGAGGCTATAATCGACTCGAGAGTCGAAGGAACGTTTCATATTTTTTACCTTTTCTCTTTCTGGGATTTTTCTTTCATTCTATTGCGACGAGATTGGAGAAAATCAGCTACAGCAGGCTCTAGCTGTTCTCTAGAAAGAACCTGAACAGCCCTTTCTTTTGACAAGGCCTGAGCGATTTGTTTGCCGTAACGCTTGCTGACGACACGACTGTCTAAGATAACAGCAACCGAACCTTGGTCAGATCTTCTAACAGTGCGGCCCAGAGCTTGTTTTAGCCGAATGATCGCCATCGGTAACTGATAATCATAGAAAGGATTTTTCCCTTCTTGGCGCAGTTCTTGGTTTAATTTTTTGGTTAACGGTTCTTGGGGATTTTGGAAAGGCAATCTCGGAATCACTTGGATCACGCAAGGATGGGTTGAAAAATCAACTCCTTCCCAGAAACCACCTGTTCCAAGCAAGATCTGGCGTTCACCTTTTTCAAAACGTTTTTTCAGTTGGCTTGGTTCCCCATTTTTATACTGAGCTAGATGCGGTTGGTCGAGCAGGTCCGAAACTGCCAGCAACATTTCTTTTGAGGTAAACAAGACCAGTATGGGTTCTTGAAAGGCTTGTAAGCTTCGGATAACAGAAGCCACTTCACTAGCATAGTCAACAGGCGAAACTTCTGTCACAAGAGGAAAATCATTGACTAGAAAGACTTCTTGTTGCTCCTGTTTTGCTACATCAAGCCTAACAAGTGGAGCATCCGGAAATCCCAATAAATCTGCTAGGGAAACCCGATTGCTGATTTCAAGAGTAGCCGATACTCCTAGGAGCCTACAATCTTTTGGCAATAGGTCTGCTAGTATAAAGCGGCCTTTTTTACTTGAACAAATCAAGACATCCTTGCTCGAATTCTCAGTTGCAGCAAGCCAAAATTCACGATCCGACGTGAAAAAGTTTGCAATTTCTCTATACTCTGGAAGAGCTAGCTCCGAAAAATGTTGGCGCAAGTGTTCGAGAGAATCCAACCACTTTCCATTCTTCAGACCTGACTGATAGTGCTCTATCAAGTATCGACATTCAAAGCTAATACTCTCAAGCAAGCGTTTCTGAACCAAATTCTCCACTGACTCTAAGGACTTTTCAATTTGAGTTACAAGATCCTCAAGGCGATAAGCCTGCTGGGCTAGATTTTCGAGAGCTAGCAGCATTTTTTGAGCTTCATCCAAAATTACCAAACGGTTATCAACAAACTCTGGATTGTCTTCCAAACGAGTGACCAGATAGGCATGATTGGTCAGAAGAACACGACTGGTCTTGGCCTTTTCCTGCCCTCGTTTCCAAAAATCCTCTGTGGCAAATAAACTTTTCTTTGAAAACTTGCCATCGTGGACTAGTTCTGGCAGAAAGTGCTGGTAGCGATAAAGCTGCCCGATTTCGTCCAAGTCACCTGTCTCTGTCTCCGTTAGCCAGATAAGCAGTTGCATTTTAAAACGTGTGAAGAGGCGATTGGACTCCGGTCGATGGAGGACTCGGTGAAAGGCATCCAGTTTCAAGTAATTTTGAGGACCTTTGAGACTATGAATTTCCATATGGAAGACCTCTTTTAAGCGCTGACCTTCTTCTTGCATGATTTGATTTTGAAGAATTTTGGTCGGAACACTCACTAGGATACCTGCTTGACTCTCCAAGTTCAAAGCTGGGAGGAGATAACCATAAGTCTTGCCCAGTCCCGTTTGGGCTTGGATAAAGGAAGTCTGGTGTTCTTCCAATAATTGCTCAATTTTCTCCGCAAATTCCAACTGTTGCGGACGCTCCTCCAGCCCCAATAAAGAAATGTTTTTAGCAAAATCTTTGGATAACTTTCGTGGGACTAAGGCTTTGCTTTCCTTTCTGAGGAAAAGCCCATGAAGTTCCATCAAGTCGGGCGAAGATAAGAGAGATTGTTGCTGATAGACCTCCTCAATCACCAGATAACTTTCATAGAGAAGGTTGTCTGCAAGTTTTAGCAAGCTTTCTAAGAGCCCTTTAGGTAGCTCAAAAAGTTTTTGACGCATGTAAAGCAAGAGTTCAGCTGTTGCCTGAGCATCAGACAGAGCAGTATGAGCCTGTTCCAGTTCAATGCCCAACTCTTGACAAAGAATACCTAGATTGTACTTTTCAAACTGAGGATATAGAACTTGGGCAAGCTCAACTGTATCCACCCGCGGTGTGCGCAATTCATATCCTTCAAAAAAGAGAAATTCCGCCAGAAGGTTGGCATCAAACTGTACATTGTGCGCAACAAAAATACCGTCCTTAACCAATTCAAAAATTTTTCCAGCTACCTGAGAAAACTCTGGTGCCGTAGCCAAACGCTGATCGGTCAGACCAGTTAATTCTTTGATATGAGAATCCAAGGGTTCGTGAGGATTGACATCAGTCGCATACTGATCGATGATTTCACCATTCTCAATCACCACAATACCTACTTGAATAATTTTTGCCTTGCTTCCGGTGCTGGTCGCCTCTAAATCAACGACCACATACCGATCATTTCTCGCATTCATCATTAAAAATTATATCAAAAAAAGCATGATTTGACACCCCTCAACTTTGATAACAATCTCGCTTCACTTTCGAGTTCGATTAAAAATCAAGACCTTAAAAGTGAGAATTTCTCGCAAGTTCAGCAGTTGCTTGCAAGTTCTGAGATGTTTGAAAAACTTAACAGGTTAGTTACATCAATATAAAAAGACAACCAAGGTATCAGTTGCCTTTTTGAGATATTTTTTTCATTGTATTCGGAAGTGTCTTGCTAATTTCTGTTGGCAAGACAAGATAGTGTTCTTGAGCTAGTTCTTGGGCAATGGCTGAGTGCAGATGAGTCGCTACCACCACTCTCTCATAGAGACTGACTTGGTGAAACTGACCTGCAAAACCTGCAATCATCCCAGCCAGAGTATCTCCCATTCCACCAGTTGCTTGATAGGGGCCTCCGACTTCTAATTGATAATATTCAGGCTGACCGACTTGCCAGATACGAGTTGCTGGACCCTTCTCGACTAGAATCGTTCCTTGAGGAAAAGTAGAAAGAGCCCTAGCAGTCGTCTCTTTATTTTGATGGTCAAGAACTATACTAGACAGTCTTTCCCATTCCTTTTGGTGGGGAGTTAGGATGAGCTGACTGGAAGGAAATGGTAACTGGCCTTTTGCTAAGATGCCCAAAGCACCGCCATCTGCAATCAAAATCTGGTCTTTTCTAAGGCTGTCAAAGACCCGTTTTACGAGTTCTTCTCCGAATGCATCCTCTCGCAAACCCGGACCTAGCAAGACAACTTCTGCCTTTTCCAACTGCTCTTTTAACAATTGCTGATCTTGAAGAGAAAATGCCATGGCCTCAGGTAAATGACTGTGCAGAGCCGGAATATTTTCCTTATCCGTGCCAACAGTCACCAACCCTGCCCCACTTTCGACAGCTGCAATGGCTGACATGATGATAGCTCCCCCATAAGGATAGGTCCCTCCCAGCAAGAGCAGGCGACCGTAATCTCCCTTATGGCTGTGACGACAACGTTCAATAATAACTTTTTCTAATAAAGTTTGATCAATCACTTTCATCGATTTTTCCTCTCACTCCATTATACTACAAAAGGAGGGGCAAACCTCCTTCTACACTATTTTCCCTTAAATTCCGCAAAGGTCTGTAAGATTTTAGCTGCCACTGCTGGAGAAGGTTCTCCTTTTAGCTCTAACGTGTCATCTGCATATGGAGTAAGGCCAGCAAAGTCTCCTATCTGGACTGAATAAAGAGACGTTTTAAACAATTCAATATCGTTTTGGTCATTTCCAAAAGCGATGAAGTTCTCCCCGCATAACTTTTCAACAGTTGTCGCCTTATGAGTATCCAAGGGATTAACATAAAGGCACTTTTCATGCGCATGATAGGAGAGATGAGCCTGGCCTAGTCTTTCTAGCTGACCAAGCAGATCATCAAGCAAATCCTCATGGTCACCCATATAAACGACTACCTTAATCGGAGTCCCTAAGTCCTCAAGTTTCTGATGACGAGCCACCTTTAGGGGATCCACACTGGAAATAAATGGAATCTTCTCTACAATCTGACCACTGTAGTCAAAGCAATCATCTACAAAGAAAGGGAGATTATAAGTCTGGCAATAATCCACTAGCGCCTGATAAACTCTAGCATCAAGATTCCTTTCGAAGATAGCCTTCCCTAAATGATAGGCTTCGCCACCATTCAAACCTATGACTAAGCGCTGACTGAGTTCAGAACCTAATAAACCCAAACAATCCCGATAAGAGCGGGCTGAGGCAAACACAAGCTCATGCCCATAATCTTCAGCCTTTAAAAGAACCTGCTGAATCTCCTCATCTATGGTCATGTAGTCAAAAGATAGCGTTCCATCCAGGTCAAATACGAATTTCATCTTCCTAGTCCTTGTTTAGTGTTCGAAGCGCTGCCTGATAGGTTTGCTCCATTAGCATGGTAATCGTCATAGGTCCAACTCCACCAGGTACAGGTGTGATGTGACTAGCAAGTGGTGCAACAGCATCATAATCAACATCTCCACAAAGCTTGCCATTTTCATCTCGGTTCATCCCAACGTCAATGACAACCGCTCCTGGTTTGACAAAGTCAGCAGTCACAAACTTGGCGCGACCAATAGCTACGACAAGGATATCCGCCTTAGCAGCCACCTTGGCAAGATGATGGGTGCGTGAGTGGGTCAAGGTCACAGTCGCATTCTTAGCTAAAAGAAGCTGAGCCAGCGGTTTTCCAACAATATTTGAACGACCGATAACAACCGCATTTTTACCTTCTAGATCAATCCCATACTCATGAAACATCTCCATAATTCCTGCAGGTGTCGAAGGAATCATAACTGGATGACCAGACCAGAGGCGACCCATGTTTAGGGGATGGAAACCATCCACGTCTTTTTCGGGGTCAATGGCTAATAACACTGCCTCTTCGTCAATATGTTTTGGCAAAGGTAATTGAACCAAAATCCCATGCCAAGCTGGATCTTGATTGTATTTAGCAATCAAATCTAACAATTCCGCTTGGGTAATGGTCTCTGGAACTCGCACAACTTCACTACGGAAGCCAGCAGCAAGAGCTGAGCGTTCCTTGTTGCGAACATAGACTTGGCTGGCAGGATTGTCCCCCACCAAAATCACCACCAATCCTGGAACTAAACCTGCTTCTTCTTTTAGTTTTTCTGTCTTTTCAGACAACCGTCCTTGTAACTTAGCTGCAAGAGCCTTCCCATCAATAATCTGTGCCATATCTCTTCTCTTTTCTATCAAATATCCTCTATTATATCAAAAAATAACTCGCCATCCTAACACTTCTTGCCTAATGGACCCTATAGTCTGAAACTATAAGAAAAAGCCCTTATCGAGCTTTTATGCCTATTTATACTAGGTAAACTTGTCATTCTTTCTTTTTGACCTTGGGAGCAGGCAAAACTTCGTACATCTCCTTGATTAGTCTCGCTAGAAATGACTTATCTTCAGTGTCTTCTATCAAAATCATCTCTTTGGCTCCTTCATAAGGACGTTCAAGCCTAGTCTGTCCCAGTTGATCCATGACCACCTTCACAGGCTTCAGTAACAAACGATTATCATAGATTCCCCCAATAATCTTCCCACGATAATAAAGGATATACTCTCCCATCATTGGACGATAACTCATCTCCTCTAGCTCTGATAGCTGTTCGAGAATAAAATCTAAATATTCTTTACTGGAAGCCATGATGCCTACTCCATTTCTTCTAAAAATGAGGTCTTACAAAACCTTACTCAAAAATTCCTTGGTCCGTTGTTCTTTTGTTTGATTGAAAATCTCCTCAGGCGTTCCATCTTCGACAACAACTCCATCCGCCATAAAGATAACACGGTCTGCTACCTCACGCGCAAAGCCCATTTCATGCGTCACAATCACCATAGTCATCCCTGACTTAGCGAGGTCTTGCATAACAGCTAGAACTTCTCCGACCATCTCAGGGTCTAGGGCTGAAGTCGGCTCATCAAAGAGCAAAACATCTGGTTCCATAGCAAGTCCACGTGCAATAGCAATCCGTTGTTGCTGACCACCGGACAAACTCTGAGGATAAGCCGTCGCCTTATCTGGCAAGCCAACTTTTTCTAACAGTTCCTGTGCTCTTTTCTCCGCAACTTCCTTGCTTTCACCTTTGGTTTTAATTGGTGACAAAGTGATATTTTCCATCACTGTCATATTGGGAAAGAGGTTGAATTGTTGAAATACCATACCCATCTTTTCACGCATAGCAAAAAGGTCATTTTTCTTATCTGTGATATCAACTCCTTCAAAGATAACCTTGCCTTTACTTGCTTCTTCAAGGAGATTCATCGAACGAAGGAGAGTTGATTTCCCGCTCCCTGACGGACCAATAATGACCACAACTTCTCCACGTTTAATCTCAAGATTGATGCCTTTTAAAACTTCATTTTTCCCAAAAGACTTATGTAGTTCTTCAATTTTAATCAAGGTTTCTGTCATTATTTCTTGTCTCCTTGTCCAATATGTTTTTCGAATGCTTTCAACGCCACTGTCAAAACAGAGGTCATAATCAAATAGTAAAAGGCTGCAAATAAAAGAGGAGTCAACGGTAAATAAGTTGTTGTTGCTACTGTCGTTGCACCATTCCACAACTCCATCACCCCAATCGCTGATAAGAGGGAACTATCCTTGATAATGGTGATAAATTCGTTTCCCAGAGCCGGAAGAATATTTTTGATAGCTTGTGGCAAAATGACATAACGCATGGCATTTTTCGGACGAATACCGAGAGAATATGCGGCCTCTAACTGCCCTTTAGGAACCGCATTGATCCCTGCACGAACAGTTTCTGAAACGTAAGCTCCACTATTCATAGAAATAATCAGAATACCAGGAATCAAACGAGAAAGATCAACTCCTAAAATTCCCACTTGGATAGTCGGAGCATTGATATGCATAAGAGCAAAGGCAATCATAATCTGAACCATCATCGGAGTACCACGGAAGATCCAAACATACACATTTGCAAACCAAACGAGCGGTTTAAAGCGTGAACGTTGGGCAAAGGCCAGTAACACACCTATAATAGTCCCTAAGCAGACGACAAGGATGGAAATCAATACGGTAATCAGAGCACCATAGTTAAAATATGGTAAATACTTTGGTAAAAAAGAAAAATTCATATTCAATCAACTTTCTATGTATTGGATTGTATGATTATAACATGAATTGAATTAAAATGCAATCCTTTTTTCCCTAATTTTAACAATTAACTTGATAGAATAGAGAAATAGAGAGAAATCACAGTTTTTTTCTAGTCAACTACCTCTTGTTTATGGTAAAATAGAAACGATAAGAAATGGAGGAGAATCAAAATGGAATCACATTTGGTTAGAATCATTAACCGCCTAGAAGCAATGACAAAAGATGGTGGAAATCTAAAACGTAATTTTGAACGTGAAGGTGTTGTTGTCGCAGAAGTTGCATACAGCCACGACGAAGAAAACGGATCACTCTTCACCCTTCGCGATGTAGAAGCTCGTGAAACTTATACCTTTGATAGCATTGATTTGATTGCAATGGAGATCTACGAACTCCTTTACTAATATAAAAACAACGGGCAGTAAGGCCCGATAAATGAGAATCCTTTTTGTCACCGCAAATGGGATTTTTTCTTACCTTCAATGTCGCTTGATTCTCCATAAATCCTTCTTTTAAAAACGAACACTTCCCAATCTTTTTACTTGCTTTACACCTTAATCATGCTATAATGAGAGTATAAAACTTTGACTATTCTTGACCTTTTCTTAGGCTAAGAATAAGAATGAAATGAGGTAGATGTATGCTCTGTCAAAACTGTAAAATTAACGACTCAACAATTCATCTGTATACCAATATCAATGGACAGCAAAAGCAAATTGATCTTTGTCAAAATTGCTATAAAATTATCAAAACAGATCCAAATAATACTCTCTTTAAAGGAATGACTGACTTAAATAATCATGACTTTGATCCATTTGGCGACTTTTTCAATGATTTGAACAATTTCAAACCTTCTTCTAATAACGTCCCTCCAACTCAATCTGGTGGGGGATATGGAGGAAACGGTGATTATGGACCTCAAAACCGCGGCCCACTTCAAACACCTCCTAGCCAAGAAAGAGGACTCCTTGAGGAATACGGTATCAATATTACTGAGATTGCTCGTCGGGGAGATATTGACCCTGTTATCGGTCGAGATGAAGAGATTATCCGCGTTATCGAAATCCTCAACCGTCGAACCAAGAACAACCCTGTCCTTATCGGAGAACCAGGTGTTGGTAAAACAGCCGTTGTTGAAGGTCTAGCTCAGAAGATTGTCGATGGCGATGTTCCTCATAAACTTCAAGGCAAGCAGGTCATCCGTCTGGACGTGGTCAGTCTAGTCCAAGGAACAGGGATTCGAGGCCAATTTGAAGAACGTATGCAAAAGCTCATGGAAGAAATTCGCAAACGCGAGGACATCATCCTCTTTATCGATGAAATCCATGAAATTGTTGGTGCTGGATCTGCTGGCGATGGCAATATGGATGCAGGCAATATCCTCAAACCAGCCCTTGCCCGCGGTGAATTGCAAATGGTTGGTGCCACTACTCTCAATGAATACCGCATCATTGAAAAAGATGCTGCCCTAGAGCGCCGTATGCAGCCTGTCAAGGTAGATGAACCAACTGTCGAAGAAACCATTATCATCCTTAAAGGAGTTCAAAAGAAATACGAAGACTACCATCACGTCAAGTATACTGATGCTGCTATCGAAGCTGCTGCAAATCTTTCCAATCGCTACATCCAAGACCGCTTCTTGCCAGACAAGGCTATTGACCTGTTGGATGAAGCTGGTTCTAAGATGAATCTGACACTGAACTTTGTTGATCCTAAAGTAATTGATCAGCGTTTAATTGAAGCTGAAAATCTCAAGGCTCAAGCTACACGAGAGGAAGACTTTGAAAAGGCTGCTTATTTCCGCGATCAGATTGCCAAGTACAAGGAAATGCAAAAGAACAAGGTGATCGATCAGGATACTCCAATCATCAGCGAGAAAACCATTGAACATATCATTGAGCGGAAAACCAATATCCCTGTTGGAGAACTCAAAGAAAAAGAACAATCTCAGCTTATCCATCTAGCAGACGACCTCAAGGCCCATGTTATAGGTCAAGATGAAGCTGTCGATAAGATTGCCAAAGCCATCCGTCGAAATCGTGTTGGACTTGGAACTCCTAACCGGCCAATCGGAAGTTTCCTCTTTGTCGGACCAACTGGTGTCGGTAAGACAGAACTCTCTAAACAACTAGCCATTGAGCTCTTTGGTTCTGCTGACAGCATGATTCGCTTTGATATGAGTGAATACATGGAAAAACACAGTGTGGCTAAATTGGTCGGAGCCCCTCCAGGTTATGTTGGTTATGATGAAGCTGGGCAGCTGACTGAAAAGGTTCGTCGCAATCCCTACTCTCTCATCCTTCTCGATGAAGTGGAAAAAGCTCACCCAGATGTGATGCACATGTTCCTTCAAGTCTTAGATGATGGTCGTTTGACTGATGGGCAAGGACGCACAGTTAGCTTTAAGGATGCCATCATCATCATGACCTCAAATGCGGGTACTGGTAAGGCCGAAGCCAGCGTTGGTTTTGGAGCTGCTCGTGAAGGTCGAACCAACTCTGTCCTCGGTGAGCTCGGTAACTTCTTTAGCCCAGAATTTATGAACCGTTTTGACGGCATCATCGAATTTAAACCTCTCAGCAAGGACAACCTTCTCCAAATCGTCGAACTCATGCTAGCGGATGTCAACAAACGCCTCTCTAGCAACAATATCCACCTCGATGTGACGGACAAGGTCAAGGAAAAGTTGGTTGACTTAGGTTATGATCCAAAAATGGGGGCACGCCCACTCCGCCGTACCATTCAAGACCATATCGAGGATGCCATAACAGACTTCTACCTTGAAAATCCAAGTGAAAAAGACCTCAAGGCAGTTATGACAAGCAATGGCAATATTCAAATCAAATCTGCCAAAAAAACTGAGAAAACAGAAGAGATTACTTCTGAAATAGAAGAATAAATCTCATAAAAAGAACAGGAAACAAGATTTCCTGTTCTTTTTTTAATTCTCTTCTTGAACTTGATAGCGAAGAATTGTTTTCAATTTGCTTGGCTCCGTTCGATGAAGGTTATTGAGATAAATTTCTCGGTGGACTTCCGAAGTTCTTTTGAGTTTATGAAGTTGACAAAAATGCTCCATCTCTGCAAAAGTCTCATTTTCAGTATCAAAAGGTCCTACATGAAGCATAGCAAGACTTTGGCCTTCTTCTATCATTTCAAAACGAATAGCCTCATAGAGAGGATTTGGCTTCTTGATTTTGACCTCGTTCAGAGCTACCTCAAATAGTTCTCGCGTAATAAAATCGGGTTGCCCAATCATAATGCTATAAGAAAGCTCACTTTTTACCAGTTCTCCCTCCTTCTCCTTTTTCCATACACCTTCTAAAGGAAAGACAGTAAAATCAATGTAAACCTCATCCAGAGGAGCTTTTTTATACTTCATCTTTATCGCATAGGCCAAGGCATATAAGGCCCCTACGCGTTCTGAAAAATCTTCTTGATTTGGATCACCTTTACCATCAATCACGATATAGGATTGACCTGGCACCTGCAAGATGCTGGGCCTAGCTTTCACTTGATAAAGATTTTTTGCTTCTTTTCTCCATTCGTATTTCATTTGGTTCTTCTCCTTTCTATCACTAGTATAGCACCAAAACCCTGACATCTTTTGTCAAGGTTTGTAAAGTTTTTGGATTTTTTCTAATCTAAAAAGCAATTCCTTCTTCAGATGATTGGGGGCGAGTATTTCCACCCCATCTAGATAAGACAGGAGGTAAGTATACAGACTTTCATGCTCTGGTAGGACTGTCTTGACATAATAACACCCATCTTTCCCCAAGCTAATCTCATCTTCTGAAAAATCTTCATAAACCCGGAAAGCAAGCTTGGGACTAAACTTCAAGGAAACTTCGATTTGATGTGCCACTTGATCTGAACCATCAACCCAATCCCCCACATTTTTCTGCTTCACAGTTTCAGTTGTTAGGTGATAATTCCTAATTCTAGACAATTTGAAAAAACGCCACTCTTCCTTCAAACAACAGTAGGCATGAAGGTACCAATCTCTCTTTTTAAATACTAGTCTAAAGGGCTCGACTGTACGAATCGTTTTCTGACCACACCCACCTAGATAAGGAATCACCAGTTGCCTTTTCTCTAGAATAGCATGTTTGATGTTATCAAATAATTCTTTTTGACCTTCTCGCTTCCTCCAGTCAGTCAAGTCTACTTCTATCCAAGGGCTAGTAGAAACTTGAAAAATAGATTCCAACTTTTCAAGTAACAGATCTTGCCTTTCATTGGTCAGGGCTTGAATTCCTTGCAAAGCTGATAGAAGTTCTAATTTTTCATCCTCCGATACGAGAGTACGATCCAGAACAAAGTCCTTCATTAAAAAGATTCCGCCCGCCTTCCCAGGTATCGAATATAGAGGAATCTCCGCCATACTCAATCGCTCAATATCGCGATAAATCGTTCGTACAGATACTTCAAATAATCGGGCTAATTCAGGAGCCGTTGTACTGCCTTTTTCTAAAAGTAGATATAGGATACGAAATAGTCTTGATTCTGCCATAAAATCACCTCTCTTTTATTATACCAGTTATAGTGCTAGGTCTGGAAAGTTTAACGAGACAAGGATTTACCAAGACAAAGTAGCTTTTTCTGCACCAGTTCGTTGGTTTATTCTTGACAGCTAGCCCCTTGTCCATTATGATAATAATAAAGATACTAGATAATGAGGAAAATGCAATGGCAAACCCAACTTTTGGTGAAAAAAAAGAGAATGTGACCTACCAGTCCCGCTATGGTGTGTACGCAGTTATTCCGGATGCGGAGAAAAAACAAATTGTCCTAGTTCAAGCCCCCAATGGTGCTTGGTTCTTGCCAGGTGGAGAGATTGAAGCAGGCGAAGATCATCAAGAAGCACTGAAGAGAGAACTAATCGAAGAACTTGGCTTTACAGCTAAAATCGGAACCTATTATGGACAAGCTGATGAGTATTTTTACTCTCGCCACCGTGATACCTACTACTACAATCCAGCGTATCTCTACGAAGCCACTTCTTTCCAAGAAGTACAAAAACCATTAGAAAATTTTAATCATATTGCTTGGTTTCCTATTGACGAGGCTATTGAAAAACTCAAACGTGGTAGCCATAAATGGGGAATTGAAGCTTGGAAAATCCAGCATGGAATTGGCTAAAATACACGATTTTATCCAAAAAGTGCTATAATAGAGTTAGAAAATCGGAGGAACTGTTATGAAGCTTATCAATACGACAAACTCACACTCGCAACTTGTTAAAAGCCAATTAGAAAGCACAGACGCAACTCTTGTCGAGGTCTATTCTGCTGGAAACACAGATGTAGTTTTCACACAAGCCCCGCTTCACTATGAAATCCTCATTTCCAACAAACACCGTGCTATTCGTGAACCTGAAATCGAAACCATCCAAGACTTCTTCTTGAAACGTAAAATCGATAAAGGAAGCATTGATGAAGCCAATATCAAGACGCTTTATTCAGATAAATTGATTGAGATTTCAATCCCTATGAAATCATAACCACCCGTCTAACGGGTGGTTTGCACCAGGGCTATAAGCCCAAATCACCAGCCAGCGCCTAAAGACGCTGGCTTTCACGTTGTTCAAGCCTCATTGCTCTTGACTCGTCACTTGCCTCTTAAAGAGACCTTGGTACTACTTACCACTATCCCTAAAGGGATCCTCATATTCTTTTACACTTAATTTATCTAGTGCTATATCATGCTTTTCCTGTTCTTGAATATATTTCTTAATTGTGGCTTCATTAAGCCCTACTGTACTTACATAATAACCTTCTGCCCAGAAATGCCGATTCCCAAACTTGTACTTGAGGTTGGCGTGTTTGTCAAACATCATGAGTGCACTTTTACCTTTTAAATACCCCATGAAACTTGAAACACTTATCCTCGGTGGAATACTGACTAACATATGTACATGGTCTGGCTTTAAGTGACCTTCGATAATCTCAACACCTTTATAACTACATAATCGATGGAATATTTCTCCCAAACTGCTTCGATATTGATTATAAATTACTTTTCGTCTATACTTAGGGGTGAACACAATGTGATATTTACACATCCACTTTGTGTGTGATAAACTATGTGCCTTTTGTGCCATATTTTTCTCCTTTCGCTTTACAATTGGCTTGAACACCTTTATTGTATCGCGTTTGGAGTTTTTTGGTATAACCTTCGATGCGCACCCGCATAGCGGGTGGTTTATTTGTCTCGCACCTTGCGGAGCGAGACGGACTAGTAGTCACATAATAAGAAGACCAGCTAAAAGCTGGTTTTCTTTTGCAAAAAAGATTGGTAGTTGTATACTACCAATCTTTTAATTCTATTTCACCGCTTCTTTTAAAGCATCTACCTTGTCTAATCGTTCCCATGGAAGGTCAATATCTGTACGTCCCATGTGTCCATAAGCCGCTGTTTGACGGTAAATTGGGCGTTTGAGATCCAGCATTTGAATAATTCCTGCAGGGCGAAGGTCAAAGATTTGACGCGCTGCTTTTTCAAGCTTGCTTTCAGCTACTGTTCCTGTACCAAAAGTATCGATACGAACAGAAACAGGTTGCGCCACCCCAATAGCATAAGCCAATTGCACTTCTGCCTTCTTAGCAAGGCCTGCTGCAACGATGTTCTTGGCAATGTAGCGAGCTGCATAAGAGGCTGAACGGTCCACCTTCGTCGCATCCTTACCTGAGAAGGCACCACCACCATGGCGAGAGTAGCCACCATAGGTATCCACAATAATCTTACGACCAGTCAAACCTGAGTCTCCTTGAGGTCCACCGATTACAAAACGACCAGTTGGATTGATGAAGAATTTGGTTTGCTCATCCAAGTAAGATGCTGGAATTACTTCTTTGATAACCTTGTTAATCACATCATTGTGAATTTGTTCATTGCTAACTTCTGGGTCGTGCTGAGTTGAAATAACGACTGTATCCACCCGTACTGGACGGTCATTTTCATCATACTCAACCGTAACTTGTGATTTAGCATCTGGACGGAGATAGCTGATTTCACCAGACTTACGAAGTTCTGCCAAACGACGAACCAACTTATGACTGAGTGAGATTGGCAATGGCATGAGTTCTTCTGTCTCATCCACTGCAAACCCAAACATAAGACCTTGGTCTCCAGCACCAATCAAGTCAAGCGGATCTTGATCTGCATTCCCACGAACCTCCAAGGCTTCGTTAACACCTTGGGCGATATCTGGTGACTGCTCAACAAGTGACGGATGAACTCCCACCGTCTCCGCAGAAAAACCATACTCTGTATTGGTATAACCAATCTCTGCAATGGTATCACGAACCACACGGTTAATATCTACATAAGCATGTGTAGATATTTCACCAAAAACATGGACGGAACCTGTGTATACAGCTGTCTCGGCAGCAACGTGCGCATCTGGATCTTTAGCTAAAATAGCATCCAAAATCGCATCTGAAATTTGGTCTGCAATCTTATCCGGATGCCCCTCAGATACAGATTCAGACGTGAATAATTTACGTTCTGACATAAAAATGTCCCCCCTTAAAAAATATTGTTATAGAGTTACAAAGTACTGATAGGAAAACTACTAGTAATGAATACCTACCACCTTATCGGGACTATATAACCTTATCATTATACCACTTTTTACTTTTTTTTGCAGTATTTTCTATAAATCAAAAAAAGAACCTTACGGCTCTTTTCTCGGCATAAAAATTTGGCTTGTACTCCATAATACAGAAGATCATACCTATGCTTATCTGCATACTTCGTTTACAAACTACCTATTTTTTTGTCTGCTTTTTCCTCACAATGTTCTTACAAACAATCTTCCAGTTAGGCTTACTGTTCCTTTGATTTTCTATTGCTTACAGTTAAGCCAAGTCCAGCCATTAGGAGGCCAAGTCCCACAATACCATAGTTCGCTGTATCATTACTTCCTGTATCAGGGAGTTTCGCCACTTCTTTTTTATAAGCTGTAGCTACTGGAACTGTTGTAGTTGGAGTCGCACTTCCTGTCTGAGCAATAGGTAGTGTTGTACGACGTTCTAAGTAAAATTGGTAATTATCTTTCGTTACCTTGTAATTGTGTCCTTCAGTCACAGTTTCAACAATCAAAGACGCCACATCTTTAGTCAAGGTATCTCCAAATTTCTTACTGTAATCCAGAATTCTATCATCATTAGTAAAACCTTTGTAGTCTTTTTTAAATATGCTAGACGTTACTACAATTCTCTCAATACCATTTGCAGTTAATGTTGCAACTGTATCTGCAATTTTTGGAACTGATGAATCTTGTTTAATTGGATTATCTGATAATAGAACCGCAAACTTTTTGTTATTAGGTGACTTAGACCAATCATATGTCGAAACAATTTGATTTAGTGCAGGTGTTGACGTTTCCTCAGAATCTCCTCCATGAGCAAGCTCAATTGCAGCGAGTGCTTTTTTTAGTTCAGCTGGATCAGATGTGAAATAAGAACCACCAAATTTTGTTAGAATTGTACCTTCATTTGTTTTTCTAAAATTACGCCCATAAACCTCATCGCTAAATGTTGCTAAACCAAAGCGTGCTACCAGACCATCTTTCGAGAGATTATTAACAAACTCATTAACATTATCTCGGACAGTATCAATAACAGTCTGCATTGAGAGCGAACGGTCAACAACAAAAACGATATCGGCTGATTTAGATTTTGAAATCGTTTTTGTCGCTTCCTTGATTTCGACTGTAGTTGTTTTATCAACACGTTCATATTGGGTATAAGAATTTCCATCTTCATCTTTGCCGCTCACTGTACTCTCAGTTGTTTCAGTCTTTGGAGCAGGAAGTTCTTCGCTTTTTACAGGAGCCACTTCTGTCTTTGTAACTTCGACTGTTGCAGTTTCTTCATGAATCTTTTGATTACCTTCTTGACGTTCTTTCACGTCAATAGGTGAAACCTTCTTAGAAACGTCTACAAGTTCTCCAGGTTTTGCATCTGATTTGTTAACGACTGGTTTTGCCTCGTCAGCTTTGATTTCTGCTACAGCAGTTTCGGCAGCAGACATACTTGCTTCGGTTTTCTTTACTGTTTCAGTTGAAGTAGACGCTGTTTTTGTTGCTTCATCTGCAGACACTTGTCCGACCTGAGCAAAAGCAAACAAAATTGCTACAGAAGCCAACCCAACTTTCATTTTACGAAATGAAAAACGTTGTTGTTTCATAAATGTTTTATCCATAGAAGTCCCCTTTTCTTTTCACGGATCAAATTATATAATCCGATTGTTTTATAGTATGATAACACAAATTTGTATAGTTTTCAATTTTTTCCCTTACATTCTGGATATTATATCGAACCAAAAATAAGTTCTAACACTATTACTGTTTCATTTATCAAATTATTTCAAAGATATAATTATTAGATTTTTTGAATAAATTAAGGAATAAAAACTCAGTAGAATCAGGTGATTCTACTGAGTTTTTAAAATGTTTGGCGTTTGGCTTTACGCTCGACACGGCCACGAGCCCGATTTTCAGCACGCTTGGTTTTGCGACGTTTTTCATCCACCGCCCATTGAATCTTCTTCTTATAGCCTGGTTTGACTTTTTTCTTTTTCTTTTTAACCAAGCCAATCATTTCAATATCAAGCTTGTCCTGCTTCTTTTCACGATTGGCACGACGATCACGGTCATAGGTATCTTGAAACTCTCCGTCTTTGACCATCTTAGGGGTAAACTTAATCCCTAATTTCTCCAATTCACGGATATCCGAGTCATCACTTGGCTGGTAAAGGGTAATAGCTGTACCAGGAAGACCATTGCGTCCAGTACGTCCCACACGGTGAACAAAGAAGGACAAGTCTTGAGGAATGGCGTCATTGATAACATGACTGACACCTTCAATATCAATTCCACGCGCTGCCAAGTCCGTTGCGACAATATACTCAAAATCAAGATTTTTCACCTGATTCATGATCCGCTTGCGTTCACGAGGGGCAATATCTCCATGAATCTTTGCTACCTTCAATCCTTGAGCAGTCAAGTATGCATGTAACTCATCAGCACGCGTTTTTGTGTTAACAAAGATCATTGCCAAATACGGTTGCATCAACTGAGTCAATTCATAAATCTGAGAATTCTTATCTCGTCCCTTGGTCGAAATCAACCAGTTATCAATGGTATCAGAGATGACTGTTTTTGTTTTGATTTTTTCCATAACAGGATTTGACAAATATTTTTTCAAAAACGGTTGTAACTTCTGTGGAATGGTCGCTGAAAAAACCATGAATTGCAGGTCCTTAGGAAGGCTTCCTGCTATCTTATCAACTGTTTCTAAGAATCCCATATCCAAGGTCATATCGGCTTCATCGACAACGAAGGTCTTGGCCTTGTGAATAGCCAAATCACCAGATTTGACCAAATCATAGATGCGACCTGGCGTTCCGATAACGATATGTGGTTGGTTGCTGGCAAGTTTTTCAATCTGACGCGCCTTATCCGTCCCACCCACATAATTAACCACACGAACTTCGACATCTGAGTGAGCTGCAATCTGACGAGCTGCTTGGTAGATTTGAGTAGCCAACTCACGACTCGGTGCAGTAATGACCGCTTGCACACTATCGCTAGTTTCATCTAATTGCTGGAAAATGGGTAATAAGAAAGTATGAGTCTTTCCTGAACCAGTTTTCGACTCGCCCACCAAATCACGACCTGCCAGTACAATAGGGATTAATTTTTCTTGTACCTCTGTCGGAGTTGTAAATTTTAACTCCTCCAAGGCTTCTACTATATAATTTTTAAATTGAAATTTCTTAAATGACATACTATCCTCGATTCTATCTTTTCAATTATACCATATTTTGTCCTATTGCAGTAGCCCCATTTGAGTCTCAGTCCTGTAGTAAAGATTCGAATAGATTAAAAGGTTGGAACTCTCTGGTTCCAACCTCTTTCATTATTTCCAGGTCAATACAGCATTCAAACCATAATGATCACTGACTTGTGGACTATTTTGGCCATCGAAAACTACTTGTAAACTCTCTACTTCTAACTCTTTGGTCGTAAAGACGTAGTCGATTCGTAGTGGCTCAGTATTGCCTTTCCAGCCATCAATTTCTGGTGGAACGGTATAGCTACCACTTCTTTCTTTCGCAACTTCAAACGCGTCTTGTAATCCTAATGGGCTAGCTAAAATCGCTTGATAGCCTTCCTGACCAGCTGGATTATTAAAATCACCTGCTAAAATCAGAGGTTTGTTCAACTCTTTTAGTACAGCCTCAAATCGTGCCCATTCTTCTTGGAAACCTTTATCCCACCAAGAGAGATGAACGCTTGCAAGAGCAAGTTCCTTGCCTTCAACCTCTGTCTCAGCCAAGGCAACACGGCGAGTATGGTAATCCGTTGGATCATCTACATCTGATACTAAAATCTCACGCGCCTTAATAGGTGTTTTAGATAAGATGGCTACGCCTTCATGGTAGCGATCATAGCCAATATGATTGTAAGCCCAAGTCCAGTAGTAGTTTTTCCCTTTCTCAGCCAATTTTTCGACCAGGAGTCGGACATAGTGATCCTGATGAATGGGTTCTGCTGATGGTAAAGCTTGATAGTGAGTGTTAACCTCTCCCTCAGGCGAAGTCATTTCTTGATTGATCTCTTGGAAACAAATCAAATCATAGTCCTTATCAAGAATGTCTTGGAGTAAGATTTGGAATTTTTCCTCCGCTTCCTTCTCCATCCAACTGTGGGTATTGAGTGTTAGAAATTTCATGCTTTTCTCCTAAAACAAGAGGTTGGAAAACAGCTTCCAACCCCAAGTATATTACAATTCTACTTTAGCAACTGCTGTTTTAGCTGCAAGAGAACCTGTTTGTTCTAATTTAACTGATTTGAGGACATCACCATTTGTGAAGACAACCACTGTTGATGTTTTGCGTCCTGCTTCTCGAATAGCATCTAAGTCAGCAGTGACAAGAAGATCACCAGCAACCACTTTTTGTCCTTCAGAGACATGAACAGTAAATGGTTTTCCTTCAAGACTTACTGTATCCAAACCAATATGAACAAGCACTTCAAGACCTGAGTCAGTGACAAGACCAAGAGCGTGTTTTGTTGGGAAGATACTTGATACAGTACCAGTAACTGGAGATACAATGTTGCCATTTGCTGGCTCTACTGCAAATCCATCACCCATCATTTTTTGAGCAAAAACTGGATCTTCCACTTGTTCCAAGGCAACAACTTGACCGTCAGCTACTGAGTAAACATCCTCAGTTACACCTTTGAAATGGACAGTATTTTGTTGAGTTTCTGTCATTTGACTTGGAAGAGTTTCAGGAATTACTTCCCCTGAGTCAAGGATATCTTGGATATCAGATTTCAATACATCAGCTTTTGGTCCGTAGATAGCTTGGACACCTTGTCCTTTCATGACAAGCCCCATAGCCCCTTCTGCTTTCCATTGTTCCTCAGTACCAACGCGATCTGCGTCTTTAACAGTTACACGAAGACGAGTCATACATGCATCCACATCTACGATATTTGCACGACCACCAAGAAGGTTAATGATATTTACGGCTTGAGAAGCTGCTGCAACTTTTGGAGTTCCAGAAGCTGCTTCTTCTGATGCTCCTTCAGCTGTTTCGTAGTTTCCGTTACGTCCTGGAGTTGCGTAGTTGAATTTCTTAATCATGAAGTTGGCAATGAAGTACATGATAACCGCAAAGAGAACAGTTACCCAGATAAAGTTAACGATATCCATACCAATACCAGCATTAATTGCCAATGGTGTACGAGTCAAGAATTCAATTGAACCGAATGAGTGGACACGAAGGTGAACAATATCTGCCATAGCAAAGGCAGCACCTTGAACTACTGAATAAACAAGGTAAAGCGGTGTTGCGATGAACATGAACATATACTCGATAGGTTCAGTAACCCCTGTCAAGAATGTTGCAAGGGCTGTCGCAATCATCATACCCTTGTATTGGTGTTTCTTGTCAGCATCAACATTGCGGTAGATAGCAACGATGACACCCATCAAGATACCAAATGAACCGATCATTTGTCCAACTTTGAAACGAGCTGGAGTGACTGTTGTAAGAAGGTGTTGGTATTGGTCAGCATTTGAACCTTTAAGGTTAACAAGGTCAGTTACCCAAGCAAGCCAAAGTGGATCTTGACCAAATACTTGTGTTCCTTTTGCTGCACCAGTTAACACTTCGTATGTTCCACCAAGAGCTGTATAGTTCATTGGGATTGTCAACATGTGGTGAAGACCGAATGGCAAGAGCAAACGTTCCAAAGTACCATACAAGAATGGTGCAAGGACTGGAGCAGTTTCTTGTGAGTTGGCAATCCAAATACCAAAGTTGTTGATACCTGTTTGAACTACTGGCCAAAAGGCAGCAAGTAGAATTGCAGCAATAGTTGAACGAAGAATAACGACGAATGGTACGAAACGTTTACCATTGAAGAATGAAAGAGCATCAGGAAGTTTACGGAAGTTGTAGTATTTGTTATAAGCTGTTGCCCCAACAAAACCAGAGATAATCCCTACGAAAACCCCCATGTTAAGCGCTGGTGCCTCAAGAACGCTGATAAAGTAGTCAGCAACCTTGATTGAACCACCAAAGAAAGTAGTAACCATTGCTTCAGGGTTTTTCAACATATCACCTGTAACACCGAAGATAGTACCTGTGATACGGTTAATCAAGATAAAGGCAAGTCCGGCTGCAAATGCACCACCTGCACGTTCTTTTGCCCAGCTTCCCCCAATAGCAAGGGCAAACAAGATATGAAGGTTACCGATAACCCCCCAACCAATTTGCTCAAGGATTCCACCTGTAATCACTAGAGGAGCAAGGTTTGGGTCGATCATCACGATTGATTTACCGATTGAGATCATCAATCCCGCCGCTGGCATAACGGCGATAACCACCATTAAAGCCTTACCGAATTTTTGCCAAAATTCGAAAGACAAGACATTTTTGAATGTAGCTTTCATCATTCAAATCTCCTTTATTTTATTTAGGCAAACGTTTTACGAAAACGTTTGCATTTGGTTATGTATTAATTATACCACTTTTATTTTTTTTGTAAAGGCTTTTATAAAAAAATTGTCTATTTTTTTTAATTTTTAAAAAAGAAAAAGAGAAGTTTACGAAAACTTCTCTTTTAAATATGTATTATTTTTCTGATTTGTTCTGCAATTTGCATTTAAATCCAACTAGATCTTCAAGAATCGACGCATTGAAATCCCTGAACCAATTGAACCAATGAAAATTCCGATTATAAATAATAGGACTGTCATCAGAGGGATAAACACATCTGGCGTAATCATTGACAAGTTTTGACCTACCAAGGATTTATTGACTGATTGATAAACCATATTGTAAACAAAAAATACAAGGACTGAAGGAATCGCTGCACCAAGCAAGCCAATAAAAGCACCTTCTAGCAAGAATGGACCACGGATATAGCCATTTTTCGCTCCTACAAGACGCATGATCTGAATCTCACGACTACGTGAAATAATAGTGATACGAATGGTATTGGAAATGAGGAAGACTGCGATGAAAATCAAGAGCCCTGCAATAACCAATCCCCAAACACGGATAAAGGAAGCTAGTTCGAAAAGTCGTTGAGTGTTGGCTCCACCATCTTGAACTTCTGATACTCCCTCAATTTTCTTAGCTTCTTCAGCTACAGTTTTAACATCACTCGGAGAATTTGTATCGACGATATAGGCATCATAGAGAGGGTTGGCATCCCCTTCAAAGACCTTCCAATCGTCACCCATTGTTTCCGTTAGTTTTTCGTACTGTTCTTCTTTACTTGAGAAGGTAACACTCTTAACAGCAGGCATAGCTTTCAAAGCATCATATACCTTGTGGTAGTCATTATTGGTAACTGTCTGACCTTCTTTTTCAATCGTTTCACTGTTATCAGCTACATCCTTACGAATGTAAACCATGACCCGAACGTTGTTTTCAATGTCGGTAGCCAGTTTTGCTGTATTAAAAATTACAGATGCAAACAGGGCAACGAGTGTTAAGGTAATCATAACCGAACTCACTGCTGCTACTGTCATCCAGCCATTTCGTTTTAAACTTTTTAGTGATTCAAATAAATGGCGAAAAAATCTACTAATCATCGTATCCATATTCTCCTTTAGCTTCGTCACGAACGACACGGCCATTTTCAATGGCAATGACACGGTGGCGCAAGGTATTTACAATCTGGCTATTGTGAGTCGCCATCAAGACAGTAGTACCTTGGAGATTGATGCGTTCCAACAGATTCATAATTTCCCATGAATTATCTGGGTCCAAGTTTCCTGTTGGCTCATCGGCAATCAATACCTTAGGATTGTTGACAATCGCGCGCGCAATCGCAATCCGTTGCTGCTCTCCACCTGAGAGTTCATTAGGGAAAGAGCGAACCTTATGTTTCAAACCAACCAGGTCCAATACTTCCATAACACGTTTTTTGATGTTGCGACGGCTCTCACCGATTACTTCCATTGCATAGGCAATATTCTCATAAACGGTCTTCTTAGGCAAAAGTTTGTAATCCTGAAAGACTACCCCAACACTACGACGTAGAAGCGGGACATCTTTCTTCTTAATTTTAACTAAATTAAAGCCTGCAACTGTTAGGCTTCCTTTTTCGATCTTTACTTCTCGGTATAAAGCTCGAATAAAGGTTGACTTACCTGCCCCAGAAGGTCCTACGATATAGGCAAACTCTCCTGGTTCAATGGTAACAGATACACCACGCAGGGCAGTCGTTCCATTGTCATACTTTTTGACAACATCTCTCATTTCAATGATTGACATATGAGTTCCTTTCTATCTTAGCTGATTCGCCACTTGAGGTAGGCATCGATAAAACCATCAAGGTCTCCATCCATCACCTTATCTACCTGAGCAACTTCAAAGCTTGTACGGTGATCTTTTACCATAGTATAAGGCGTGAAAACATATGAACGGATTTGACTTCCCCAAGTGATTTCTTTTTTCTCACCTTTAAGAGAATCAACTTCCGCAGCTTTCTTTTCTTGCTCCATTTGATAGAGCTTAGCCTGCAACATCTTCATGGCACGATCTCTATTTCCATACTGGGTACGATCGACCGTTGATTGGACGACAGTTCCCGTAGGAATGTGTGTCAAACGCACACCTGTTGAAACCTTATTGACGTTTTGTCCACCAGCGCCACCTGAACGGAAGGTATCCATTTTGATATCATCTTCACGAATCTCCACTTCGATGGTATCATCCAACTCAGGCATAACCTCTACGGATGTAAATGAAGTATGGCGACGTTTGGCAGAGTCAAATGGCGAAATACGGACCAAACGGTGAACACCCATTTCTGATTTAAGTAGGCCGTATGCATTGGGTCCTTCAAAAGACAAGGTCACAGATTTGATACCTGCTTCATCACCAGCCTGGTAATCCAAGACTTCTACTTTAAAGCATTTGGCATTTCCATAACGAGTGTACATCCGGAGCAACATATCGCCCCAGTCCTGAGCCTCAGTACCACCAGATCCTGGATGGATTTCCAAAATAGCGTTATTATGGTCATAGGGTTCAGATAAAAGAAGGGTCATCTCGTAGCTGGTCATCATCTTATCCAGTTCTGTCAACTGTTCGACCAGTTCATCATGGACTGACTCGTCTTCTACTAAAAAGTCCAATAAAATCTCAACTTCATCCTGCAACTCTTCCATTTTACGGAAGGTGTTGTAGGTATTTTTTAATTCATTTAATTCTTGCGACGTTTTTTGGGCCGCGATATTATCGTTCCAAAAATCAGGCTCTGTCATCTTGTTTTCCAAGATGGCAATCTCTTCCTCTAAGCCTTCGAGGTCAAAGAGACCCCCTAAAAGAAGCTAATTTTTCACGATTTGCGTCAATTTTTTGACGAATTTCTGAAATGTCCATAGATACTCCTTTTCATATCGTTTTATTATACCATAATCTCTCATTTCTTTCCATATTTTGCTTTTCACCGCTTTTGATGACAAAAGAAAAGAGGCTCTAAAGCCTCTTGTTTAAAGGACTTTGGCAGAGGTATGAGTGATCTCCTCCACTTGAATTCCTTCTTTTTCAAACTTATCCTTTAATGCAGTCAAATCGATTTTTCCATCAATTTGAACTTCGATGACGACCTTGCCATCCTTACGTGGAATGTTTACAGTATGGGAAATATTTAAATCCTCTTCTACAATTAAAGCTACAATTTTCCCCAGTACTCCGACTTCATTTTCTGTAATGAAACGAACCCGAATCCCCTCTTCTCCGTATCCAGCGATTTCCAAGAAAGCCTGAAAAACATCGCGATCTGTAATGACACCGTAGACCTGATGATTGTCTACGACTGGTAATATCCCAATTTTATTTTTCAGCATCAGGTAGGTCGCATCTTCTAGACTAGCATAGCCAGAAACAGTCACGACATCTCGAATCATTACATCTTTTACTTTGGTTTTATTCAGAAGATAATTCATCTCATAGATAGAGAGACTGGTTGCTTTAGATGGGCTGGCTTCCGCAATGGTTCCTTCTGTTACCAATCCGACTAATTGATCGTTTTCGATAACAGGTAAACGGTGCAAACCTTGCTCGCGCATCAAATCCGCTGCATGTGCTACAGTCGTATCTGGACTGATATAAACTACCTTACGGGTCATGAAATCTTTAACTGCCATGAGACTTCTCCTTCTATATTGCTACTTTTATTATACACTTTCTTAGAAAATCTATCAAACGCTTTCATCTCTTTTTCAAGATTTTGAATAATCTGAGAAGTTTGCATAAAATGCCAGTGTAATTTAAAAGGGAACCGAAGTCCCCTCTATTCTTAAATCGTAACAGTGTCTCGATCTTTTATCATATAACGTTTCAGTGGGCTAAGACTAGCTAGCCAGTATAGTAGACCACCAAATAGCGCAGTAAATCCGCTACCAGTTGTGATTAAAAAGATTGGACTTTGAATTTGTGCAGTTACAGGGTTGTAGACAAAAAGTACCGCTACCAATAAGGAGATAAATACGCAAGACAAGCCAACTAAGTTAAATCCTTTAGTAAATTCGTAGGCGTCATGCCCTTCAAGGAAATAGGCTGAACGCAAGTCGAGTTTTCGTTTTCTTAAGATAAAATAGTCGACAACAATCATACCAATAATTGGCCCCTGAATATAGGCGGCTAGGGAGATGAAGGATCCGAAATACTCTTCTACTCCTCCCCAGATAGTGAGTAGACTCACGTAAACCATGGCAATCCAAACCATTAGTTTATAGCTTACTTTTGGCATCCCGCTTTTGACAATCATACAGTTCACATACGATCCTGTTCCCTGGGTTCCAATATTGGCAAAGGCCACTAGTAGTAGACTTAAGAGAGCAAAGGCTGGGGTGCTTAGAGTTGATAGCATGGTTGTTGGATCACTTTCATACACACCTGTTTTGACAAACATGGCTAGAGCCATGACTCCACCTGTAGCAACGAAGAATGGAGCCACAACTCCGTATGATAAGGCTGTAGCCCAATAACCACTGCGTTCTGTTTTTGCTAAACGCGGTAAAACCAATGCCTGTGTAGACCAAGAGAAAGCAAAGGCAACATTTCCTTCTCCAGAGAGCATGAAGCGTTCTAATGGCGTCAAATCTCCTTGAGTGGCTGGTTGGATATTCATAATATCCGTTATAGGAACGGCGACAAAGCAGATTCCAACGATAATCAGACCGACAATCAATAAGGCGATAACCAAGAAGCGATTGGTCCATTTAATCACTTCCGGGCCTCCAAGAGCAATGAGAGTTCCAAGCAGAACACAGAGGGTACCAAGAATAGGCGCCCATACTCCCTTGTCCAAACCAAGACCAAAATTATTTGCCAAATGGATCATGGAACTAGCAAAAAGATTGGCCGCAACAGCATACCATCCAAAGTTAGCCAAGCTAATAATGGTTGATAACAGGGCTACACCTCTTTTTCCTAGAACAGCTCTCAACCAAATCCACAAATCAATTCCATACTTAACCGCAAACAAAATAGGAAGACATTCAATAAAGACCCAGATAATGTTAAAGCTAAAAATATTTATCAACATTTGATTAAAGGTCAAATATTGAGCTACATAGGCTCCTTGGGTATAACACCAAGTAGCAATGGCAAAACCACTTGTCGATAGAAAGAGATCCCAGAAAGAATACTGACGATCCTTATTGGTCATGGGAACAATTCCGGTTATGGTTTCTTGTTGGATATAGTCATTCATTTTAGACATGTTATTGAATTCCTCCCGTCATTGCTAAGATAATCAAAACAAGGTTGATTAGGACTATGGAGATGATTAAAATGAAATCACTTTTTAGGAAGGGTTGAACAAACTCGTAGTTGGGCGACTCCATTTCTTCCAATCTTCTCTTTGTTTCAGTTGCTACTAATTCTTCAATTTCAGATGTCGTTTTCATCTTAGTTTTCCTCCAAATACAAATCAAGAGCTAGTTGTCCATATTGTTTGGTATAGCGATACCAGATGTAGAGAAATTCACCAACTGGTTTTCCGACACTCTCCTGGAACAAAGCCCACAAGAACCAATAATATGAGGTTACTGCTACATAAGCCAAGTAGTGACGTTTGGTTTTCCTATCTGGTACTTCCTGTAGATACAATTCCAGTACTTTTTCAGCATCCTCCACGGTATAATTGGAACACGCGATAAAGGTGCCCAAATCTCCTGCTGGCTCTCCCATTCCAGAATATTCCCAATCAATCAAGCTCATTTCGCCTGCTTCATTCAACAAGAAATTAGGACTATAGGAATCTCCATGACAAAGAACAACCTGTTTCGGATCGTTCTGTAAATAATTTTTGAGAAGTGAAACAGTTTCATCCAATTCCTCGAGGCCATCAAATTCAAATCGATTTCTAGCCTTCAATTTTTCTCTAAAATCATCAATTCCTTCAAATTGGTCAAAGGAATGTTCCGTTTTTTCTCCAGATTGGTGTAACCGTCTCAAGAGGTCCATTGCTTGTGCCACATCATCCCAATTATCATAATCCAGTTGCTTAGCATTGGGAATAAATTCTGAAATTTTCCAGCCCTCATCCTTGTTCATAGCTACGAAGGTACGGTCAATCTTTAATTTTGCAGCAATTTCCATTGAAGCTGCTTCACTAGCTCGGTCGATATAATTTTCTGTTCCCCTACCCGGATGACGGTAAACATATTTTTTCCCTAGACAGTCAAATGAAAATGATGTGTTGGTTAACCCATCTTTTAGAGGTTTGATATTGACAATATCTGAAGCCACACACTTTAATGTCTTACAGATATTATCAATAATGGCCGAATCTGCATTTACCAAATAACGTTCATCAAATTGACGGAGTTCATCTAGTGAATCAAATTCTTTAACAATATCCGCTGAATAGTGGCGGGCTTCTAAAAGGAGTTCCTTGACATGGCGACTATAGTAATCCTCCCAAAGCTGTTCCCGATAAGGTTCGTGTTTAAACTCGCTTTCTAAAATTTCCTTGAATTTCTCGCTAAATGCACGGTCGAAATAAACGTGCCCCACCATGGCCCAAGTATTTTCTCCACCAATTTGGATATCAATGATGGTGTGATTCGAATCCTCTATCGCACAATATTCGTCCGTTTGACCTTCTGCAAATATCGTCGAGTAATAACCACTATAAATATATTGCTCAAACGGATTTTCCACAAAATAATTATCCGATGAACAAATATAAGTGTTGGAAAGTTGATCTTTAACCAACATAAGAGATGAGCAGTTATTGTATTTGTAGTAATCATTATTCACTAAAATTTTTACACCAAACTTCTCTGCAAGATAGAACATTTTTTCTTGAAGATAGCCTACAATAACAGTTATATCTTCTATTCCTGCTTCTTGCAGCTGTCTGATTTCCCTCTCTATCAAGCGTTCCCCCTTGACTTGAAGCAATCCTTTTGGAATCTCATAAGACAAAGGAGCAAAACGACTACTCATGCCAGCAGCCATTATAATGGCATTTTTTACTCGATAGGGTTCTAAAACTTTCTGGCCTAGTTCAGTTAAGTGATGCTCCTCATCAAGCCACTTCTCTTCTTTCAGTTTTTTCAATAATGTGTTGATTGTTCCTAAAGATAGGTCTAACTCTTCAGCTAACTGTCGCTGAGTAAATGTCTTTTCTTTATGTATCAACATAAAACGCAAAAGTTTAAATTGTTTTTCTGTTAGCATTTCTAAGTCCTCCTGTTCAATTTTTTCTTACTCATATTATAATATGAACAAAAATGACTGTCAATTCAAATAGGGAAACAATGAGTAAAAATTAAGACCTTCTTCCCTTTCCTCAAAAAACATATAAATAAAAGAGCTCCTTATTCTGGAGCCCTGAAATATTTTATATTTTTGATAAGTAAGATAAGTAGTCGTATTAGGTGTCGCTTGGCTGCAATCCTTATCCTCCGACTAAAACAATCCACTGGATTGGATGATTACTTGCGCAATCCTTATCTGCCGACTAAAAAGGTCCCCGGGACCTTTTTAGCCACCTAGATATGCTTTTCTGACTTCATCTGATGCTGCGAGCTCTTTTCCTGTTCCTGATAGGACGATCTTGCCTGTTTCAAGTACATAACCTCGGTCAGAGATAGCAAGGGCCTTGTTAGCGTTCTGTTCAATTAGGAGAACCGTTGTTCCTTGCTTCTGAATATCTTGAATGATATCAAAAATTTCTTGGATAAAGATCGGGGCAAGTCCCATTGACGGCTCATCCAAGAGAAGGAGCTTAGGTGTAGACATGAGAGCGCGTCCCATAGCAAGCATCTGCTGTTCACCACCTGAAAGAGTTGCTGCATCTTGGTTTTTACGTTCTTCCAGACGAGGGAAACGTGAAAAGACTTTTTTCAAGTTAGCTTGATTTTCTTCACGATTTTTCTTTAAAAAGGCTCCCATTTCCAAGTTTTCCATAACAGTCAAGCCTGGAAAAACATGGCGTCCCTCAGGAACTTGTGAAAGACCACCTGCCACGATTTTTTGCGCTGGCAACTTTTGAATTTCTTTTCCCAAAAACTGAATTTTACCAGCACTTGGACGAACTAAACCTGAAAGGGTACGAAGAATGGTTGTTTTACCAGCACCATTGGCACCAATCAAGGAAACAACTTCACCTTCATTAACCTCGAAACTTACATCACGAACTGCTTGGATCATACCGTAATGCACAGAGAGGTTTTCAACTTTTAACATAGACATTAGGCTTCACCTCCTAGATAAGCTTCAATAACGCGTTTGTTGTTCTTGATCTCATCCGGAGTCCCATGAGCAATCAACCGACCATATTCAAGAACATAGATACGCTCAGTGACTTCCATAACCAAATTCATGTCATGTTCGATAAGCATGATGGTAATTTTAAATTCATCTTTGATACGACGGATCAATTCTGTCAATTCAGCTGTTTCTTGTGGATTCATACCAGCTGCAGGTTCGTCCAAAAAGAGGATCTTAGGTTCAGTTGCCAGAGCACGAACGATTTCTAATCGACGTTGTTGACCATAGGCCAGATTCTTGGCAAGAGTATCTGCGTCGCCATCCAAATCAAAAATCTTCAGTAAGTCCAATGCTTTGCTTTTTAATTCTTCCTCGTTCTTATAAAAAGCTGGTAGGCGTAGGAAGCTCGCAAGGACATGTTGTTTATGATGATTGCTAAAAGCAATCAAAACATTTTCCAAAACTGTCAAGTCCTTGAACAAACGAATATTTTGGAAAGTACGACTGAGACCAAGTGAGGCAATCTTATAGGGAGTTTTCCCATTTAGGAGGTGACCATCTAGTGTCACAGTACCTTCGCTTGGTTCATAAACACCGGTCAAGAGATTGAAAAGGGTTGTTTTACCAGCACCATTTGGTCCAATCAGACCAACCAATTCTCCCTCGTTCAATTCAAGAGTGACATCTCCAACAGCTGTTAGACCGCCAAAATGTTTGGTTAACTGTTTAACTTCAAGTAATGCCATTAGTTTTGTCCCTCCTTCTTCGATGTTTTAAAGAAACGTGATAGACTCAATTCCCATGTCCCAAGAAGTCCACCTGGTCTGAAAATCATCACCAATACAAGAGCCAAAGCGTAGATAATCATACGTACGCTTGCTACATCCTGAAGGAGCATATTTAAAATTCCTAAAACAATCGCTGAAACGATGGTACCAGTAATCGATCCAAGTCCACCAAATACAACGATAATCAACACGTTGATGGAATTAATAAAGGTGTAGTCTTTTGGTACAACAGATCCGATAAAACCAGCCTGAAGTGAACCAGCAATACTTGCTGTAATGGCTCCAAAGACAAAAGCGATAATCTTGATCTTTGTAGTGTTTACCCCAACAGACTCTGCAGCAATCTCATCCTCACGAACAGATAGAGTAGAGCGTCCAATTGGACTACGTAAGAAATTGAGAGTTGCAATAGTTGTGATCACCACAAAAAGATAAACCATTTGCCAGTTGGTAAAGTTTGGGATACCCAAGATACCAGCGGCACCGTTGGTCAAACTTCCACCATTAATGATAAAGATACGAATGATTTCTGAAACACCTAGTGTCGCAACAGCCAGGTAATCACCCTTCAAACGGAGTGTTGGAATCCCAACGAGCAAAGCGACTGCACCAGAAATCAAGGCACCCAAGACCATTGCTCCAAAGAAGGCACCATAGGTTGGTGATTTTGAACCAATAATCGCTGCTGCATAAGCCCCAATCGCCATAAAACCAGCATGACCGAGTGAGAATTGTCCTGAAAAACCAACGATTAAGTTCAAACCTACTGCAAGGATGATATTAATCCCAATTTGTTCTAAAATTTGGACATGGAATAGATTGAGAACACCAGCAGAAACCAGTACACTAATCAACCCATAACCCGCTAACAGAAGGAATAACCAGAGAATATTTACTTTAAGATTTGTCTTCATTGTTTACACCTTCTCTTTCACATTCTTACCAAGGATACCTGCAGGTCGAACAATCAGAATCAAAAGCAAGATTCCATATACGATAGCATCACGGAAATCAGACATACCGAAGGCAGTAGCAAATGTTTCCAACAAGCCAATCACAAATCCCCCTAGAGCTGCACCAGGAATAATCCCGATACCACCGAGTACGGCCGCAACGAATGATTTTAGACCTGGAGTCACACCCATCAAAGGTTCAAGAGAGTTGTAGTAAAGGGCAATAAGGACTCCTGCTGCACCAGCAAGGGCTGAACCCAAAGCAAAGGTAAAGCTGATTGTACGATTTACATTAATTCCCATCAATTGAGCTGCGTCACTATCAACTGATACCGCACGCATGGCTTTCCCCATTTTTGTTTTTTGGACGATCAATTGCAATAAAACCATCAAGAGGACAGAAACTGCTAAAATCATCAATTGAACATTTGTCAAGCTAATTGGTCCCAAGTCAAAGCGGACTGTTTCAATTGCTTGAGGGAAGGCACGAGTATTGGCACCTACTAGATAAACCATTCCGTATTCCAGTAGGAAAGACACTCCGATGGCAGTAATCAATACAGCAATACGTGTAGAATGTCGCAAAGGACGGTAGGCAAGAAACTCAATCACAACACCAAGTAACGCGGTCCCTGCCATTGAAATAATTAAAGCTAAAAAGAAATCCATTTGGAAAGAATTAATCAAAAAGTAACCAATAAAGGCACCCATCATGTAAATATCGCCATGGGCGAAGTTGATGAGTTTGATAATTCCATAAACCATGGTATAACCCAGAGCCAAAAGTGCATAAACACTACCCAGAATTAGACCATTCACAAGTTGTTGGAGCATAGCATTCACTCTTTTCTATCGTTATTTTTTAGAAAATTTCATTATTTTCACAAGTTCATAAACACCGAAACAGGGAGTGAGTCAAAGGCTCATTCCCCATTTCAAGTACTATTCTAATGTTATGGTTTTACAACTTCTGCTTCTTCAACTTTACCATTGTTCATGGTCATCATGTAAGCAGTTTTCACTGTATTGTGGTCAGCATCAAAGCTTGTTTGACCAGTTACACCATCAAAATCTTTGGTTTTAGCAAGGTTGTCCTTGATTTCACCTGAGTTTTTAGCACCTTTTGCAGCATTTGCTACTAGGTAAACTGAGTCATAGGCCAAAGCTGAGAATGTTGAAGGCTCTTCGTTGTATTTAGCGCGGTATGCTTCAAGGAAAGCTTTAGCTTTTGCAGAAACATCAACTGTGGTTGAGAATCCAGAGATGAAGTAAATGTTTGATGCTCTTTCAGCAGTTGCTTGTTGAACAAATTCTTCACCGTTAAATCCATCACCACCAATGATTGGCTTATCAATTCCCATACCACGAGCTTGGTTTACAATTTTACCAGCTTCTGTGTAGTAACCTGGAACTACGATAGCGTCAAACTCTTTGTCTTTCATTTTAGTAAGGGCTGCTTGGAAGTCAGTATCACCTGCTACGAATGTTTCATCTGCTACAATCTCACCCTTGTAGGCTTCGCGGAAAGATTTAGCAATACCTTTTGCATAGTCACTAGCATTGTCAGTATAAAGAACAACCTTCTTAGCATTCAATTTGTTTGTTACATAGTTAGAAATAATCTTCCCTTGGAAGCTATCTTGGAATGTTCCGATAAATAGGTAATCTTGACCTTTAGTCAAACCGTCTTGAGTAGCACTTGGTGAAATCAATGGCACTCCAGCTTTTGTAGCGTTAGCTACAGCTGCAGCAGTTGCACCAGATGTCGCAGGTCCTACAATAGCTGCTACTTTTGATTGGGTAACAAGGTTTGTTGTAACAGAAGCTGCTTCAGCAGTTTCTGACTTGTTGTCTTTGTCTACAACTTCGATTTGTTTTCCATCAATTCCACCTGCAGCGTTGATTTCGTCTACAGCAAGTTGGGCACCTTTTTGTTCAGCTGTACCATAAGCTGCCACAGCACCTGTCTCTTCAAAGTTAAAACCGATTTTAATTGTTTTTTCGTCTACTGGATTTCCAGTTGTGTTTGACGCTCCTGACTTGACCTCTCCACAGGCAGCAAGAAGAGCCACACTAGCAAGAGCCACAAAAGATAGGGCAAATTTTTTCTTCATTTTTAATCTCCTTATAGTTGTTTCAAAAATTGTATGTTAAGAATATACCGAATTATCAGAAAATTGTCAATGTATTTGTTTAACTTTTTAAATGATAACGTTTTCTTCAGTCCGATAGAGATTCCTAACGAAGGGAGTTTCTAGCTCTTGAATATGGCAACGTCTAATTTTCTTGATATATCTTTCCTTACCTAATCTCTCAACTAAGTCATCTAACTCCTCAGTTGGAACATAGAGCTGCAAGTAACGATGTTTTTTGGAATGGTAACAGATATCACCGTATTCCTGAAGTTTTTTTGCATCTCGATTATAGTAGAGATAGATGATTAATCCTGATCGATTTGTTTTTTCAAACATGAGGAAGCCTCTTTCTAAGAAATCTTATCCTATTATATCAAAAAAAGCAAACTCCGTCGAGTTTGCTTTCATGCATTATTAGTTCAAAGAATTGTTGGCCATGATTTCATCAATAAAGCCATATTCAAGTGTTTCTTGGGCACTCATCCAGTAATCACGTTCCGCATCTGCATGAATTTGCTCGACTGATTTACCAGAGTTATCTGCAAGGATTTGCTCCAATGTCTTACGAGTTTTAAGCAAGTGCTCTGCAGCGATTGCCATATCGGTTTGTTGGGTACCACCACCTGTACCACCCATTGGTTGGTGAATCATGTACTCTGCATTTGGAAGCATGAAACGTTTGCCTTTGGCGCCACTTGATGCAATAACAGTCCCCATGGATGCAGCCATCCCCATAACGATTGTTTGGACATCTGCCTTGATAAAGTTCATGGTATCAACGATTGCCAAACCAGCTGAAACAGAGCCCCCAGGTGTATTGACATAAAGGTAAATATCTTTTGTGCTGTCTTGGGCATCCAAGAAAAGTAATTGGGCGATAACGGAGTTGGCCATGTTGTCTTCAACTGGACCTGTTAGCATGATGATGCGGTCTTTCAGAAGACGAGAGTAAATATCATAGGAACGTTCTCCACGGCTTGTTTGTTCAATAACTACAGGAATCATTCATTTCTCCTTTTAATGTTGAATTTTCTTAGTCTTACGACTCAATACAGAACTATTATATCTTTTTGGTCAAAAAAGGTCAAATTTTTGCTCTATTCTCTAAACAGAAACAAAAACTCAACCTCCTTTCAAGTTAAAAACGAACTTCTAGTTTCACTATTTACTTTGGGATTTTATTTAGTACCGAACAAGCGGTCTCCAGCATCTCCAAGACCTGGAACGATATAACCGTGTTCGTTCAAGCGTTCATCCAAGGCTGCTGTAAAGATTTCTACATCTGGGTGTGCTTCTTGAAGAGCTTTCACTCCTTCTGGAGCAGCTACAAGGCAGACAAACTTGATGTTTGATGCCCCACGTTTTTTAAGAGAGTCAACAGCCAAGATAGCTGAACCACCTGTTGCCAACATTGGGTCCACTACAAAGATTTTACGTTGGTCAATGTCCTCAGGCAATTTCACCAAGTATTCAACTGGTTGAAGGGTTTCTTCATCACGGTACATACCAATGTGCCCAACTTTTGCTACTGGAACCAAGCTCAAGAGGCCATCGACCATTCCGATACCTGCACGCAATATTGGGACAATCGCCAATTTTTTCCCAGCCAATTGTTTTTGAACGGTCTTTGTGATAGGTGTTTCGATTTCAACATCTTCAAGTGGAAGATCACGAAGTACTTCATATCCCATCAACATTGCGATCTCATCTACTAGTTCACGGAAAGCTTTTGTGGAAGTGTCTGTACGACGCAAGATAGACAACTTGTGTTGAATGAGTGGATGATTAATGACTTCAATTTTTCCCATTTTCTGAGTTCCTTCTTTCAATTTATTCCTCTTATTATATCAAAAAACGGTTTAAAAAGCTTTCTAAACCATTTATTTTAATTAATTTTTAAAGCAAATCTGCCTCTTGAAGAGCTGTCTGAACAGTCTCTAATGGTAAATGGGTCAACTCAGTGCCTTTTTCTTGATAAAGATACTGGGCATAGTCGTCCATACGGTACTGGTTGATATAAACCACGCGCTTGCAACCAACTTGAAGCAGTTGTTTGGTGCAGTTCAGACAAGGGAAATGGGTCACATAGGCTGTAAATCCTCTTGGAACCCCTCGTTCAGCTCCTTGCAAGATGGCATTGACCTCGGCGTGAAGGGTTCGAACACAGTGACCTTCAATGACCAGACATTCGTGGTCAATACAGTGCTCCGTTCCTGATACGGAACCATTGTAGCCTGTTGAAATCACCTTATTATCCTTGACTAGAACAGCTCCCACCTTGGCACGTTTACAAGTAGAACGATTGGCAATCAGTAAGGCTTGAGCCGCAAAGTACTCATCCCAAGCCAGTCTTTTTTCTGTCATAAGTCTTCTCCTTTTCCTCTACTTTTTGAAAAATGGCAAGCGTAAATCTGCAATCTTTTCAGCCGGAACCTTCATGCCATCCTTGATCCATTTGAGCAAAACCGATACGATGGCAGAACTCCAAAAGGAATGAAGGTAGCTGCTAACGCCTTTTGATTTTCCGTGGTATTTTTCCAGAAATTCCTGCATGGCTTGGACGAAAATCTTTTCCAAGTGGTAGTCCAGAGCAAGTTGGATAACCTTGGCTTCTTTCTTGGCTGCGCGGAAAAGGTGTACCCAGACCAGATAAAGGTCTGTTTTGACATCGTAGTGGCTCAGCTGTTCCATAATGTTATGGACACTGCGTTTAAAGACGCTTTCCAAAATCTCTTCTTTGGAGTCATAGTTACGATAAAAGGCGGCACGAGAGACACCCGCCCGTTTGACCAGCTCCGAAATGCTGATCTTGGCCAAGTCTTTTTTCTCTAGCAGTTGCAAAAGAGCCGTCTCGATTGCTTCTCTGGTTAAAAAATTGGATTCTTGATTTGATTTTCTGAGATTTTCAAGAGATTTTTCAGATATTTTACGTTCAGGCATAACAATTTCTTTCTACTTGTGACAACAGAGAGGTGGTACTTTTGTTTCAAGGGCTTTCATGATATAATTGTAAAAAAAGACAGAACCTTTGTCAATGTATAAGTGACAAAGATGGAGAATTTCTATGACTTGGAAGATTGTAGCTGACTCTGGTTGTGATTATCGTCAACTTGCAACTCCTGCTATTGATACTGAATTTGTGAGTGTTCCTTTAACCATTCAAGTTGCTGATCAGGTCTTTATTGATGATGCCAATCTCGACATTGACCACATGATGGAAACCATGTATGCGACTTCTGAGGCTTCAAAATCAGCTTGTCCTAGCCCTGATGATTACCTGCGTGCATTTGAAGGTGCTAAGCATATCTTTGTCATTACCATTACTGGTACTCTTTCAGGTAGCCATAATAGTGCACAGCTCGCTAAGAATATCTATCTTGAAGAACATCCTGACACTCAGATTCATGTAATCGATACATTGTCTGCAGGTGGTGAGGTTGACTTGATAGTCGAAAAAATCAATAGCTTGATTGATCAAGGACTTTCTTATGAGGAAATTGTTGAAGCCATTACAGCCTACCAAGAAAAAACGAAGTTGCTCTTTGTCCTTGCTAAGGTCGATAACTTGGTCAAAAATGGTCGTTTGAGTAAGCTTATCGGTACAGTCGTTGGCCTTCTCAACATCCGTATGGTTGGGGAAGCAAGTGAAACTGGAACTCTAGAACTACTCCAAAAAGCGCGTGGACCAAAAAAATCCCTTCAAGCAGCCTATGAAGAGCTCATCAAGGCTGGCTATGCTGGTGGTCGAATTGTCATGGCTCATCGCAACAATGAAAAATTCTGTCAGCAATTGTCAGAACGCTTGCTGGAAACCTTCCCACAAGCGGATATTAAAATCATCCCGACGTCTGGTCTCTGCAGTTTCTATGCAGAAGATGGCGGTTTGTTGATGGGATATGAAATTAACTAAGATTATGAGCAACAAGAGATGCCAAGCATCTCTTGTTTTTTGTGGTACAATAGAGCTATGAAACATTTTGATACTATTGTCATTGGTGGGGGACCTGCTGGCATGATGGCTACCATTTCCAGTAGCTTTTATGGTCAGAAAACTCTTCTCATCGAAAAAAATCGCAAACTTGGCAAAAAATTAGCTGGAACGGGCGGTGGTCGTTGTAATGTGACCAACAATGGAACTTTAGATGACCTACTGGCTGGAATTCCTGGTAACGGGCGCTTTTTATACAGTGTATTTTCCCAGTTTGATAACCATGATATCATCAACTTTTTCACGGAAAATGGTGTTAAGCTTAAGGTCGAGGACCACGGACGTGTCTTTCCTGATAGCGATAAATCTCGGACTATTATCGAGGCCTTGGAAAAGAAAATCGCTGAGCTAGGCGGACAAGTTCTCACTCAAACAGAGATTGTTTCGGTTAAAAAGATAGACGACCAGTTTGTACTGAAATCCGCGGACCAGATCTTCACTTGTGATAAACTCATAGTCACAACAGGTGGAAAATCCTATCCTTCTACTGGTTCGACCGGATTTGGTCACGAAATTGCCCGCCATTTTAAGCACACCATTACCGAGCTTGAAGCTGCTGAGAGCCCATTGTTGACTGATTTTCCACATAAGGCCTTGCAGGGAATTTCCCTAGATGACGTGACCTTAAGCTATGGCAAGCATGTCATCACCCACGATCTGCTCTTTACACACTTTGGTTTTTCAGGCCCTGCTGCTCTACGTATGTCCAGCTTTGTCAAGGGCGGGGAGGTTCTCTCGCTAGATGTTTTGCCTCAACTTTCTGAAGAGGACTTGATTACATTTCTAGAAGATAATCGGGAAAAATCCTTGAAAAATGCTTTAAAAACTTTGCTTCCAGAACGCTTGGCAGAATTTTTGGTGCAAGGCTATCCTGAAAAAGTCAAACAACTAACTGAAAAAGAACGCGAGCAACTACTCCAGTCTATCAAGGCTCTCAAAATTCCTGTGACTGGCAAAATGTCTCTTGCCAAATCCTTTGTAACTAAAGGCGGTGTCAGTCTCAAAGAAATCAATCCTAAAACTCTGGAAAGCAAACTCGTTCCTGGGCTCCACTTTGCTGGCGAGGTACTGGATATCAATGCCCACACGGGTGGCTTTAATATCACTTCTGCACTCTGTACTGGCTGGGTGGCAGGCTCAAATCCAATAAATACCAAATAAGAAAGGAAGTCCTTTGGAACATATTATTTTACTAAGAGGTGTTACTCCTAATGGAAAGAATGCTATCCCGAAAATGTCTTATTTGGTAGATATTCTGACAGAAGCTGGTTTTCAACACGTTCGAACCTATATTCAAAGTGGGAATATCATTCTTGAAAGTGACTTAGATTTAGAAGAAATACGAGAACGCGTTCATACTCTGATAAAGGAAAAAATTGGGGCCGACTTAAAAATGGTTATCAAGAATAAGAACGATTTTGAAAAGATTGTTCATGAGAATCCATTTAGAGAAGACTATCTTTACGATCGTATACATGTGATTTTTTATCAGGGATTTATCCAAAGTCTGCCACTAGAAAAATTGAAAGCTGACTACGGTGAAGAAGAAATTTGTGTAGGTGATCACTGTCTCTACCTCTATCTCCCTAGAACTGCAAAACAAAAAAAGCTCAATACCAACTATCTTGAAAAATTGTTTGGCGTGGTTCTGACCATGCGAAAGTTAAACGTAGTTGAAAAACTATTAACCAAATAGTACTTGAAACCAGAAAAAATCAGCAGAGGTAACTCCGCTGATTTTTATTTTGTCTGTGTCTGAACATAAGTCGCAATGACATCTGATGTGTACTGGGCTGTTCCAGCTCCAAATTTGTCAATGTTTTCCTTAAACTCTGGGTTATAGACGTAGCCTTTGCCGATATGGCCGAAGACCTCAATAGAGCAGTCAAATCCATAAGTACGAATAGCTTGCAAGAGTTTGGCTGCTTGCTCTTGGTTTTCGGTTGCTTTTGCAGGTAAACCAGCTTGAAGATTTTGTGACAAGGCTCGAAAGACTTGATTGAAGGCAGCCGTAGCTTCGTCTTCGTGACCTTTTTGGCGCTCGAGCGCTTGGTCCATGACTTCTTGTCCATATTTCTCTACCGCCTCTTGGTGGTATTTTTGATGGTCTTGGTAGTTAAATCCAGTGAATTTTTCCTCAATCGTCATTTTTCTTTCTCCTTTTTGTTCTTGAATGGTTTTTTGCAAGGTGGAAATCAAGGTATCCAGATGTTGCCTTTCTCGAGTCAAATAGTCCAACTGCCTAGTCAAATGGGGCAATAAATCTGTCCTTTCTTCCTTTAACAGCTCTGCTATTTTTTCTAAAGAAAAGCCTAGATATTTGTAGTAAAGAATGACTTGAAGGCGTTCCAAATCCTCTTGACTATAAGTTCGATAGCCGTTTTCCAACTTTAAGGGAACCAGAAGTCCTATCTTATCGTAGTGGTGCAGGGTCTTGACAGAGACACCCGAAAGCTGCGCAGCTTCTTTGATATGGTACATGATTTCCTCCTTATACTCAATGAAAATCAAAGAGCAAACTAGGAAGCTAGCCGCAAGTTGTACTTGAGTACGGTAAGGCGACGCTGACGTGGTTTGAATTTGATTTTCGAAGAGTATTACATTGATAGTATAACCCCTCCCCCTAGGTCAGAGTCAAGCGTTTTTGCGAAAAATTTTTAACTTTTTGAGAAAGGTGTGAAAACTTGAAAATGGTTTTCTTGACAGACCTTAGAAAACATGATAGGATAGTCAAGTCTATCAATCAAACAGAAGGCTCATAAAGAGCCATTGAGAGAAGGCTATTTGACAACTCAAGTAGCCTTTTCTTATTTTAAAAAAGGAGATTGGAGTTTCAACTATGTCAGAAAAATCGCAATGGGGCTCGAAACTTGGCTTTATTCTAGCATCTGCTGGCTCAGCCATCGGGCTTGGTGCCGTTTGGAAGTTCCCCTACATGACTGCTGCTAATGGCGGGGGAGGCTTTTTACTGGTCTTTCTCATTTCCACTATTTTAATCGGTTTCCCGCTCCTGCTGGCTGAGTTTGCCCTTGGCCGTAGTGCTGGCGTTTCTGCTATCAAAACCTTTGGAAAACTTGGCAACAATAGCAAATACAATTTTATCGGTTGGATTGGTGCCTTTGCCCTCTTTATCCTTCTCTCTTTCTATAGTGTTATCGGGGGATGGATTTTAGTCTATCTAGGCATTGAGTTTGGGAAATTGTTCCAGCTTGGTGGAACGGGTGATTATGCTCAGTTATTCACTTCAATCATTTCAAATCCAGCCATTGCTCTAGGGGCTCAAGCCGCCTTTATCTTATTGAATATCTTTATTGTATCACGTGGGGTCCAAAAAGGGATCGAAAGAGCTTCGAAAGTCATGATGCCCCTGCTCTTTATCATCTTTGTCGTGATCATTGGGCGCTCTCTCAGCTTGCCAAATGCCATGGAAGGCGTTCTTTACTTCCTCAAACCAGACTTTTCAAAACTGACCAGTGCTGGTCTCCTCTATGCTCTGGGTCAATCTTTCTTTGCCCTCTCACTAGGGGTTACAGCCATGCTGACCTATGCGTCCTACTTAGACAAGAAAACCAATCTGGTCCAATCAGGGATTTCCATTGTAGCCATGAACATCTCGGTATCCATCATGGCAGGTCTAGCCATTTTCCCAGCCATGTCAGCCTTCAATATCCAGTCTGAAGGGGGACCCAGCCTGCTCTTTATCGTCTTGCCTCAACTCTTTGACAAGATGCCCTTTGGAACCATTTTCTACATCCTTTTCCTCTTGCTCTTCCTTTTTGCGACAGTCACTTCTTCTGTCGTGATGCTGGAGATCAATGTGGGCAATATCACCAACCAGGATAACAGCAAACGTGCCAAATGGAGTGCTATTTTAGGAATCTTGACCTTCGTCTTTGGAATTCCTTCAGCCCTATCCTATGGAGTTATGGCGGATGTTCACATCTTTGGTAAGACTTTCTTTGATGCCATGGATTTCTTGGTTTCCAATCTCCTCATGCCATTTGGAGCTCTCTGCCTTTCACTTTTTACAGGCTACATCTTTAAAAAGGCTCTTGCTATGGAGGAACTCCATCTCGATGAAAGAGCCTGGAAACAAGTACTTTTCCAAGTCTGGCTCTTCCTCCTTCGTTTCATCATTCCTATTATCATCATTGTGGTTTTTATCGCCCAATTTATGTAATCAAAAAGGACTTGAGTAGTAAACTCAGGCCCTTTCTTTTTTATGGATGGCTAACAATCAATTCCAGACCTTGCCCTTCCAATGTCCAAGCTTCAACATCACTTGGTAGGATAAAGTGGCTACCTTTTTGGATTGGATAATTTTTCCCGTCAACAGTTAGTTGACCTTGACCAGCCAAGACACTGAATAAGCTGTAGTCAGCTGTCTTTTCGAAGTCAACTTTTCCAGTAATTTCCCACTTGTAAACTGCAAAGAAATCATTGGATACAAGGAGAGTGGAACGTAAATCATCTGCTTTGATAGTTACAGGACGGCTATTGGCAGGCTCGCCAATATTTAAAACATCGATGGATTTTTCAAGATGAAGTTCACGCAAGTTGCCCTTGTCGTCCTTACGGTCAAAGTCATAGACACGGTAGGTGGTATCGCTAGACTGCTGGGTTTCAAGAATCAAGATACCTGCACCGATAGCGTGCATGGTACCACTTGGCACATAGAAGAAATCTCCAGCCTTAACTGGCACTTTTGTCAGTAAGGCATCCCAGTTTTTGTCTTCGATTTGCTGGCGGAGTTCTTCTTTTGACTTGGCATTGTGACCATATATAATCTCTGAACCTTCGTCTGCTGCGATGATATACCAGCACTCTGTTTTTCCGAGCTCGCCTTCATGTTCTAATCCATAGGCATCGTCTGGGTGAACTTGGACGCTGAGCCAGTCATTGGCATCGAGAATCTTGGTCAACAGTGGAAATACAGGTTCTGGACGGTTGCCAAACAATTCACGGTGCTCCGCATACAATGTAGCTAGATCTGTTCCCTCAAAGCGCCCATTAGCGACCTTAGAAACTCCATTTGGATGAGCTGAGATAGCCCAGTATTCGCCAATTTTTTCACTTGGAATGTCGTAACCAAACTCATCACGTAGCTTGGTCCCACCCCAGATTTTTTCTTGCATAACTGATTGTAAAAATAATGGTTCTGACATGTCGATCTCCTGTCCGATTTTTCTCCCCTCATTATAGCAAAAAGCTAGGTCTTATTGAACTCTTTTTCCTATCTTATAAAGTAGGGAGAAGATTTTGTAAAAATAGTGAACAAATGTGCTCTACTCAATACTTGCACCATTGCTGGCAATGACATCCTTGTACCAGTAAAAGGATTTCTTCTTGCTCCGTTTGAGACTTCCTTGACCTGCATTATCACGATCCACATAGATAAAACCATAGCGCTTGTTCATTTCGCCTGTTCCAGCTGAAACCAGATCAATACAGCCCCAAGTCGTATAACCAAGCAAGTTAACTCCATCTTGGTATATGGCATCTCGCATAGCCTTGATATGAGCCTCTAAGTAAGCAATCCGATAGTCGTCTGCTACATAACCATTTTCATCCGGTGTATCCATAGCACCGAGACCATTTTCTACGATGAACATAGGCTTTTGGTAACGATCCCAGATGGCATTGAGGGTGATACGAAGGCCAAGTGGGTCAATCTGCCAACCCCATTCTGAGGATTCAAGATAGGGATTTTTGAGAGAGGCAAAGACATTTCCAGCAGCTAATTCTTTAACTTCTGGATCCCCTGAGGCCACTCGACTTGCATAGTAAGAGAAGGAAACAAAGTCAACAGTATAATTCTTCAATAAGTCTAGATCCTCTGCCGTCATTTCTATCTTGATTCCCTCGCGTTCCCACTGCTTCTTGGCGTAGTTTGGGTATTCCCCACGCGCTTGAACATCAATGAAGAAGTAACTCTTGCGATCTTCCTCCATAGCAGCCCAGTAGTCTCTCGGATGGGCTGTGTTAGGATAGTATTGCCCTGCTGCCAACATACATCCCACCCTGTTTTCTGGGTCAATTTCGTGGGCAAGCTTAGTCGCCATGGCCGAGGCTACCAACTCATGGTGGGCGGCTTGGTATTTAACCTGTTCTTGATTTTCTCCTTCTTCAAAACAAAGCCCAGCTCCCATAAAAGGTGCATGAAGAATCATGTTGATTTCATTGAAGGTAAGCCAGTATTTGACCAAACCCTTATAACGGATAAAGAGTGTACGACAAAGTTTTTCATAGAAGTCTAACATCCGACGATTGCGCCAACCACCGTATTCTTCAATCAAATGCATAGGACAGTCGAAATGCGTAATAGTCACCAGAGGTTGGATCCCATACTTGTGACACTCCTTAAATAAATCCTCATAAAAGGCTAGACCAGCTTCATTTGGCTCTGCTTCATCTCCCTTAGGAAAAATCCGAGTCCAAGCAATGGAGAGCCGATAGGTCTTAAAGCCCATTTCCGCAAAAAGCGCAATATCTTCCTTATAATGATGGTACATATCAATGGCTTCTTTTGCTGGGTAAAAATAGCCCTCCTCAAAAGAAAACATCTTTTTCTGACCTGTGATAATGGCTTCACGGTCAGGTCCAATGGGTACCACATCGACATTAGCAAGACCTCGACCATCCTGATTATAAGCACCCTCGCATTGATTAGCTGCCGTAGCACCACCCCAGAGAAATCCCTCTGGAAATTGTAGTATTTCTGTCATCACTTTACCTCACTTGGTTTGATAGTTCTATTATACTAAAAAGGGGGCAAAAAGTTTGGAAATATATGGATAATGATGGTACTAATCTTGCTTACATGTGCAAAAAAAGACTGAAACCAGTCTTCTTTTTAAATCAAAGCCGTAATAGCCGTTACTAGACCAAAAACGATACCCGGTGCATTGGCAGCTGCAAGTGGAATATCTCTTTCCTTTTTGAAAAGTCCATAGTAGACCCAGAGACTGCAGTTAATAGCCGCAACCAAGGGCTGGATGAAGTTTCCTTTTTGGCCAGCCAGGTTGTTCATGATTTGTGGGAAGTAAGAGACATACATCATAACGGACATGAAGGTCGCTACCCAACCCAAAATTTTCATTTGTTTTTCAGACATTTTCAAAACCTCTTTCATTTTTATGAATCATATTTTATAATCTTTTTTCAAAACAATCAAGACTTTGAAGCTTTTGTTATGAAGATGTAAACTATCACAATCTTGTGATAAGAAAAAGACCGGATTGCTCCGATCTTTTTAAGTTCCGCTCTAAGAATGTTTAAATTTTTAGATAAAAAATTTGATAATAGAATTACCTACTTCATACGATAAAAATCAATCACCAAACCAGCTGGACCTTTTACAAGCAAGGATTCCGTTCCCCAATCAGTTACAGCCGGACCGTGTAAAATCTCGACACCAAGCTCTTTCAATCGTCGATAGTTCTGGTCTACATCCTCAACCTCGATATGAAGAATGATTCCTGACTGAAAGTTTTCCAAAGGAATCAAATGATTTTGGGACAACATAAGACAATGACTGCCAATCGTGAACTGTGCAAAACTGTCGTCAACATAATCGGCTTTTTTATCCAAAATACGCTCCAAGTCAGCACAGACTTGAGGAACATCTGAAACGATGATATCTAATTGATTTAAATTCATTTACTATCCTCCAGAAAAAGACCGGATTGCTCCGATCTTTTCAAGTTAGACTCTTGAAAATCAAAGAATAAAATCTACAAAGTTTACATTTGATTTTCGACGAGAGGAATTATTTGATTGCGCGTGATTGCAATCCTTCTTCTTCCAAGAAGAGGCGGAATGGTACGAGTTCTTCTGCTTCGTATTTTTCCTTGAAGGCTTTGATTGCTTCTTCTGAGTGTTGTTTTGGATCGAGTTCAAGTACTTCTACTGGAAGTGGACGATGTTGAGAGATGCGAGCATCGATCACAACAGTTTTACCTTCTTTATTGAGTTTCACAGCTTCTGCAACAACTGCGTCGATGTCTTCGATACGATCAACTGTAAATCCAACAGCTCCTTGAGCTTCAGCGATTTTCGCATAGTCAGCATTAGGGAAGTCACAACCAAACAAGTGTTTGTTTGTGTCTTCGTATTTGTCCTTGATGAAGGCATATTTACCATTTGAGAAGACAACGTTGATAACTGGAAGGTCGTATTGAACGTTTGTGATCACGTCTGGGTAGCACATGTTGAATGCACCGTCACCCATGATGTTCCATACTTGGCGATCTGGATTGTCTTTCTTAGCAGCGATACCACCAGGAAGGGCAATACCCATTGTCGCAAAGAGTGGAGATGTACGCCACATGTTCTTAGGTGTCATGTGAAGGTGACGAGTAGATGTTTGAGTAGTGTCACCTACGTCGATTGAGTAGATAGCGTCTTGATCAGCATGTTTGTTGATTGCATTGTAAACTTGATACAATTGCAATTCACCCTCAGTTTTACCTTCGAGTTTGTTCATGTAATCACGCCAGTTTTGGTTGTTCTTCACGTTTGCACGCCACCATGGAGTAGACTCAACTGGGTTTACTTTATCAAGGATAGCTTTCGCTGCTTGACCTGCATCACCAAGGATTGAAGCGTCAAGGGCATGACGTTTACCAAGTTTGTAAGGGTCGATATCGACTTGGATGAATTTTTCAGTGTTCTTGAAGGCTTCGTAAACTTCAGCAAATGGGAAGTTTGAACCAAGGAAAAGAACTGTGTCTGCTTCAAAGACCACTTCGTTGGCTGGTTTCCAACCAACACGGTAAGCAGAACCTGTCAAACCTTCATAGTTCCATTCAAAGGCTTCAAAGTTTTTACCAGTTGTGATGATTGGTGCTTTGATTTTACGTGACAATTCAGTAATCACTTCACCAGCTTTAACACCACCGTAACCAGCGTAGATAACTGGGCGTTCAGCATTGTTCAAGATTTCAACAGCTTTGTCGATTTCAACTTCGTTCAAGGCAGGAGCGATGAATGAGCGTTCGTATGAACCTGAACCGTAGTATGAGTTTTCGTCGATTTCTTGGAAGCCGAAGTTTACTGGAATTTCAACAACAGCTGGACCTTTTTTAGAAACTGCAGCACGGCAAGCTTCGTCAATAACTTTTGGCAATTGCTCAGCGTAAGCGACACGTTTGTTGTAGACAGCGATACCGTTGTACATTGGGTTTTGGTTCAATTCTTGGAAGGCATCCATGTTGAGTTCGTTAACAGGACGTGATCCAAGGATAGCAAGGAATGGAGTGTTATCCATAGCTGCATCGTAAACACCGTTAATCAAGTGAGTCGCACCTGGACCACCTGAACCAACTGCAACCCCGATTGAGCCACCGAATTTAGCTTGCATAACCGCTGCAAGAGCACCTGTTTCTTCGTGGCGAACTTGCAAGAAGCGGATATCTTTGTCTTCAGCCAAAGCGTCCATCAATGAGCTGAGTGTTCCTGATGGGATACCGTAGATTGTGTCTACGCCCCATGTTTTCAATACGTTGAGCATTGCTGCAGATGCAGTAATTTTCCCTTGAGTCATAATGATAACTCTCCTTCAAATATTTTTAAAACTTGATAAATCCGTTTTCATATACTAATTGGAAACGTTTCAGCAAATTTTTACTCTACTACTTTACCACATTTGTTTTGGGTCTCCTAAGAATGTGCTCAGAAGTTTTTATTCTCTATTACAGTACAGTTTGAAAACGTTTTTAGAATCTGTTTTATAATAAAAAGCGAGCAAGCCCGCTTCTTAGTCTATCTTAGTAACGTTTAGCATGAGTGAACTGATCAAAACAGATACAGAACTAAAGGCCATGGCTAGACCAGCCAGTTCTGGGTTGAGCACCAAACCAATACCTGAAAAGACTCCTGCTGCAATCGGAATACCAATGAGGTTATAGATAGAAGCCCAGAAAAGATTGAGTAGAATACGATTAAAGGTCTTCTTACTCATATCAAAAGCACGTGCCAATCCTAGTAAATTGTTGGTTGTAAGGACAAGATCTGCTGATTCAATGGCAATATCTGTCCCAGAGCCCATGGCAATTCCGACATCCGCTACACTGAGGGCCGGCGCATCATTGATACCATCTCCAACAAAGGCCAATTTCCCATTCTTTTGAAGCTTGTGAATTTCATGTGCCTTTTCCTCTGGCAAGACATTTGCGATTACTTCTTCGATACCAATTTGTTCTGCAATCGCATGGGCTACACCAGCATTATCTCCAGTAAGCATGACCGTTCTAAGACCACGTTTTTTCAATTTAGCAATAGCTTCTTTGGCATTTTCCTTAGGGACATCCTGCAAGGCAATTAAGCCTTTTAACTGACCATCCACGGATAGGAAGACAACTGTTTTTGCTTCTTTCTCAAGCAAATCAAATCGTTCTTGATAATCATGTGGAATAGCAAGGTCAGCTAAGAGCTTAGCATTCCCCAGCAAGACTTGCTTACCATTAATAATCCCAGTCACACCTTTTCCATGCAAGGCTTGGAAGTTTTCCACTGGGTGAAGGCTAATTCCTAGTTCAGATGCACGATTAACAATAGCTTGAGCTAGCGGGTGTTGAGATACATCTTCCAGTGAAGCAGCCAAACTTAGCACTTCTCCTTCATCTCCGATAACATCTGTCACTACTGGCTTCCCTTCAGTCAAGGTTCCTGTCTTATCAAAAACAACCGTTTGAACTTTTTGGATTTCCTGTAGAACTGTACCATTTTTGAGAAGAATCCCCATCTTGGCACTTCGTCCTGTTCCAACCATGAGTGCTGTTGGTGTCGCAAGTCCAAGAGCACAAGGGCAGGCAATAATCAAGACTGCAACACCATAGAGAAGCGACGTTACAAAACTTTCACCAAGAAAAACAAACCAGATCCAAAAAGTAAGGAGTCCTAAAATGACAACTGCTGGTACGAAAATTCCAGAAATCTTGTCTGTCAAATCTTGAATAGGAGCACGACTGGTTTGAGCTTTCTTCACAAAGTCTACAATCTGAGCCAACATGGTTTCAGAACCTACTTTTTCAGCTCTAAAAATGATCGTACCACTATTATTGATGGTTGAACCAATGACAGCATCTCCAACTGATTTATCGACTGGAATACTTTCCCCAGTTACCATTGATTCATCAATACTAGTTTCTCCTTCTATTACAGTCCCATCAACGGCAATTTTTTCACCTGGTCGAACGCGAATAAGATCCCCAACTTTGACTTGTTCTAGAGGTATTTGAACATAAACATCATCACGCAAAACCTCTGCTGTTTTTGCTTGTAGGTCTAATAATTTTTCGACTGCCTGCGAAGTATTTTTTCGCATTTTTTCCTCAAAAACTGCTCCCAAAAGAATGAAGAAGAGGATAAATGCAGCACTTTCAAAGTAAACGGGCAGACCAGTGAAGAGGGCAACTAAGCTATAGAAATAGGCCACTAGGGTTCCCAGAGCAACCAAGGTATCCATGTTGGAATTGTGCTTTTTAAAACTAGCCCAGGCGCTTTTGATATATGGAACTCCAGCTACCAGCATAATGGGGGTTGTGGCTAAAAAGGTGCCCCAACGCATGACTTGGTGACTAATTCCTCCTGTAGACATCCCAATCATAAGAATCACAAGAGGCACAGTAAAGATACTAGTAATCCAAAAACGTTGTAAAAGACTGAGAGACTTTTTGGTTTTTTCAACAACGGTGTAGGTTCCCTTTTGCATCTTCATGCCACAAGAAAACTCGTGCTCACCCAAGTCTTGAGGCGTAAAGCGAATAATTTTTTCCTCATCTTGAGCGATTGGTTCTAGAATCCCTTCTTCTTCGAAGAGAACTTCTTTATAACAGTTTGAAGGTGTCACACGGTGAAAAGTAATCTCAGCAGGAATCCCTTTTTGCAGTTGAATGTGGGCTGGATGGTAGCCTTTGTCTGCCGTGATACGGATTTTTTGAACACCATTTTCAAGACTTGCTTTTACAATTTCAGTCATATCATTCTCCTATTCTACAATCATCTTACCGTGCATCATATTCATGCCACATGCAAAGCCAAATTCTCCAGCCTGTTCAGGCGTGATTTCCACTACATACTCTTCCCCCATAGGCAAGTCCGCATGCACACCAAAATCTGGAAAGACGATCTGATCCAAACAAGGTGAAGGATCCTTACGGTCAAAGACAATGCGGGCTGGCACTGATTTTTTAAGAATAATCAACTCAGGCGTATAGCCCCCCATGACTTCCACTCGAATCTCTTGGTAGCCCTTTTTTTGCTGGGCCTTTTGTCCAGATTTTTCAGGCTTTTTGAAAAACCAAAACAAGATAAACGCGATAAGGGTAATACAAATAATGGTTACAATACTATTTAACATGACGTCTCCTTTACATACAATTACATTTTACTTCTGTTACTGCGCTAGCTTTTTTCTCAGAAATCACAGCTTCCAATCCTTCCAAGTCAGACAAAGTAAAATCACATTCAGCAATCAAATCAGCCAACAAGTTCTTAATCCTACGAGAACAAACCTTGTCCTTGATATCTTGGACAAGTAAATCCCGACTTTGGTCCAAAGTTAAAAGGGCTGAATAGACAAAGGACTTGCCCTCTTTTTTCCTAGTCAAACACTCTTTCTCAACCAGACGAGCTAAAAGAGTCTGAATGGTCGACTTGGACCAGTCGAACCGCTCCGCCAGAACCCTGATCAAATCCGTACTGGTCTGCTCTCCTTGCATCCAAATAATCTTCATGACCTGCCATTCTGCATCTGAAATCTGCATAATCACACCTCCTAAATCTACATTTGTCGATTACAGTTATTAGTATACTCCGAAAATCTACATTTGTCAACTATAATTTTTATTATTTTTTCGAAAAATAGAATTTTAATCCTGTAACGAGAGATTTGCAATCAAATTTTACTATATAAACTATAAAAATATGCTATACTGAAGAAAAAAGAAAACAACCACTAGGGGTGCGTAAAGCTGAGATTAACGACTGTTAGATCCCTTTGACTCAATCTAGGTAATGCTAGCTGATGGAAGTGGAAATGATAATGAGGACTAGCTAGTCTTCTATTGCTTTCCTCAAACAGACTAGCTTGTTCTTAAGAATACAAACTTCAGTTGGTTGGGAGGTTTTAGATGACTTATTTACCCGTTGCTCTAACCATTGCTGGAACTGACCCTAGTGGCGGTGCTGGCATTATGGCTGATTTGAAGTCATTCCAAGCTAGAGATGTCTATGGAATGGCCGTTGTGACAAGCCTTGTCGCTCAAAATACCAGAGGCGTTCAATTAATCGAGCACGTCTCCAACCAAATGCTGGAAGCTCAATTGGAGAGTGTCTTTTCGGATATCAAGCCCCAGGCTGTAAAAACAGGGATGTTGGCAACTACTGAGATCATGGAGATCATCCGACCCTATCTTAAAAAGCTGGATTGTCCCTATGTGCTGGACCCTGTTATGGTCGCTACGAGTGGGGATACCCTGATAGATACTAGTGCGAGAAGCTACCTAAAAACAAACCTGCTTCCCCTTGCGACTATTATTACACCCAATCTTCCTGAGGCAGAAGAAATTGTTGGTTTTTCGATTCATGATCCAAAAGACATGCAACGTGCCGGTCGCCTGATTATAAGAGAATTTGGTCCTCAGTCCGTTGTTATCAAAGGTGGCCATCTTGAAGGTGGTGCCAAGGATTTCCTCTTTACCAAGGAGGAGCAATTTGTCTGGGAAAGCCCACGAATTCAAACCTGTCACACCCATGGTACTGGATGTACCTTTGCTGCTGTGATTACGGCTGAACTAGCCAAGGGCAGAAGTCTTTACCAGGCAGTTGATAAGGCCAAGGCCTTTATCACAAAAGCCATCCAAGACGCTCCTCAACTCGGTTATGGTTCTGGTCCAGTCAACCATACAAGCTTTAAAGATTAAAAAAAACTCTCTAGTTCCTACTTTAAGGGAATTAGAGAGTTTTTGATTAGGAAACAATGTCATCTAGCTTTGTTAAAAAGGCTTGCGCTTTTGCCTCAATATCTTTTGCCTGCATCAGATCTCTGACGACAGCGACCCCAGCTATACCAGTTGCAGCAAGTTGGTCAATGTTCTCTGACGTCAAGCCTCCAATAGCAACTACTGGAATGGCGACCGTTTGGCAAATGGTTTTCAAGGTTGAAATCAGGGTGATAGGCGCATTTTCCTTGGTTGTAGTCGGGAAAATGGCTCCTGTTCCCAAGTAATCCGCACCCGATGTTTCTGCTTCGAGGGCTCGTTTAACCGTTTTAGCTGTTACACCGAGGATTTTGTCAGGTCCCAAGACTTTGCGGGCAACCGAAACTGGTAGTTCATCGTCTCCGATATGCAGACCAGCAGCATCGACTGCAAGACAGATATCCAACCGATCATCTATAATCAAGGGTACCTGATAGGCATCTGTTATTTCCTTGACTTGTTTTGCCAGTTGATAATATTGATTGGTTGTAAGATTTTTTTCTCGTAGTTGGATGATGGTAACACCTGAACGGCAGGCTGTCTCCACTTTTTCAAGAAAGCTTTCCAAGGAAACTTGGTAGCGATTGGTTACTAGATACAGTCTAAGTGCTTCTCTATTCATAAACATCTCCTTTGATGGCTTCTAGCCAATTTTCATCTCTTTTTAGGAGAGAGAGTTGGTTGAGAACTTGGTAACGAAAATCTTCCAATCCCATTCCTTGAACAAGTATTCTCTCAGCAGCGATATTGAGATAAGAAACTGCTAGGCAAGAAGCTTCAAATGCAGTCTTTCCTTGGCTGAGAAAAACGGATGTCAAGGCTCCAACTAAGTCTCCTGTCCCTGTTATCCAGTCTAATTCTGCACAGCCATTTCCCAATACAGCAACTTGATTTTCCGAAACAATGAGGTCCTTGGGTCCAGTGACTAAAAATGACATACCAGAATAGGTCTGACACCAGTCTTTCAAGATTTGAAGCAAATCCTCAGTTTCTTGATCTTTAGCACTAGCATCGACCCCGACTCCATGGTGTTTTAAACCAACAAGACTTCGAATTTCCGACATGTTTCCTTTAAAGACTGTGGGCTTGTATCCTAAAAGATCTCTGACTAAGGTCTTACGAACGGGTGACGCTGATACACCAACCGCATCTACTACCATTGGGAGAGAAGCTTGGTTTGCATAAGTAGCCGCCATACGGATTGCTTTCTCCTTCTCGGCTGACAAATGCCCCAAATTGATGAAGAGAGCTTGACTTTGCTTAGTAAAATCAAGAACCTCACGAGGGTCATCTGCCATGACTGGTTTGCATCCCAGAGCCAAAATACCATTGGCCAGCATCTCACAGGAAATCTCATTGGTGATGCAGTGAATCAAGGAACTAGTTGCCAGAGGGAAAGGATTTGTAAATGCCTGCATCAGTCTATCCTTTCTCCAAAGAAATATCCCTGCACTTTTTTAAAGAATTCCTGCTTGATTAAAAATCGAAAGGCGAGGAAAGCTATGGCTGTACCGATCAAGGTTGCTCCGAAAAATCGAGGAGTGTAGATAAACCAGCTGAGCTTGGCCGCAGATCCTGTAAAGAGAACCATAACAGGATAGGAAACAATAGAACCAATAATCCCTGTTCCCAAGATTTCTCCTAGGGCAGAATAGTGAAATTTCCGACCGTACTTATAAAAGAGACCTGCAAGGAGGGCTCCAAAAGTCGCTCCTGTGAGGGCCAAAGGGGGAATGCCCTGAGTAGACATACGGATAAAGGCTGTGACTGTAGCCATGACCAAGGCATAAACAGGCCCCATCAAGATCCCTGCAAGGATATTGACTACACTGGACATCGGTGCCATTCCTTCAATTCGAAAGATGGGTGTAAGAACTACGTCAAGGGCGATCATCATGGATAAAATGGTTAATTTGTGAACTTGTAGTTGGTGGTTTCTCATTTTTTATTTCTTCTCTGTTTCTAAGGACTGCAAATCACTCGTCCAGGTTTGATGTTGGTAAGCCATCTCCCAAAACTTGGCTTCCATGTGGACACTTCTGTGGAAGGCCTCTAGCATTTTTTGTTTGTCCGTCTCGTCGCTTTCTCGATAGAGCTGATTGACCAGGGCTTCTTCCTCTTTAATCTGCTGTTCTAACTCATCGGTGATATAGGTCTCAATCCACTGTTGATAAAGAGGATTCGGGGATGGTTTGCGATTAAGTGCCTTGCCCAAATCATGGTATAACCACGGACATGGGAGCAAACTAGCAAAAGCAATGCCCAAGTTTGGCTCTGCAAACTGGCGATAAATATGAGAAATGTAATGATAACAGGTTGGAGCAATCGGTTGCTCGTTCATTTCCTGGTCGCTGATTCCTAATTCCTTGAAAAATTGTTGGCGGATAAACAACTCACCATCCACTAGACTCTGAGCATTTTGTTTCAAGAGTCTTTTCATCTCCTCGTTGGAAGTCTTATCAGCCAAGAGGTGATAGGCTTCTGAGAAGGCTTTCAGATAGTAGGCATCCTGAATCAGGTAATAGCGGAAAATAGAAGGTTCTAACGTTCCCTCTTGTAACTGTAAAACAAAGGGGTGATGAAAGGAAGCCTGCCAAGCTTCCTTGGATAATTCCATCGCAATATCTGTGAATTCCATAATAACTCCTTTATAGAAATAAACTGGTTTGAAGTAGTAAAAAGAACAGCAGGTAGATTAATTTTGTTTTTTTAGAAATATAAAAAGTCCGATAGCGATTCTCCAACTGTGCATGTTCGTCATATCCGTGCGCAGACAAAGCTCTCAGATAAAGATGGCGCCACCTAAAGACTGTCATCAGAACCTTACTGTAAATCAGAGGAGACCAAACATGCAATTTTTGACCACGCAATAAGCAAGCTTCCTTGAGGGATTTGATTTCTTGCTGAATGAGGGGAAAGGAATTGAATACCACAATCAAGGCATAGGCCCAAGACCGTGATAACCCCTTTTGAGCCAAGTACAAGAGAAGCTCTTTTAAGGAAATATTGGAAACAAAGACAAGGCCGATACAAACCGTCACAAAAGCCCTCGTCCCAAGTATCACTGCCTGCGAAGCATCCCCATGTAACTGAATTGCCCAGTAATTAGCCAAAGATGGCAAAATGGCGAGTACGAACATCCAAGCCAACATCTTAAATCGACGGTGATAGAGCATGAAGAGAATACAAAATACGACTACTGAAAGATTGAGAGCAATCGAAGGAAGGAAAGATGTTTCCAAGGATAAAATTAGAAAGAAGAGACTGAGTATCGGTGTCTGGGTTGCTACTTTGATCATACTACCTCACCTCCCCTTGAGCATTGCTACTCAGAAAACTGAGGGGTTTGCTGATTATCACGTCTTTAATATGAAGGAGCCCCTCACTAGTCATCTCGATCCAATAATCAACCACAGAAATCAAGGGATCTAAACGATGGCTAATAATCAAAAAACTTCTTCCTTGATTTCTGTCCTCCAGAATCCACTGACAGAAATAATGACAAGCTCTATCATCCAAACCTGCAAAAGGTTCATCTAGCAAAATCACAGAAGCCTTGCTGGTTAAGATGGTCAATAGCTGAAGAATCTTTTGCTCTCCACCACTTAATTGATAAGGACTCTTATCGAGTGCATGATCCAAATTAAAAAATTGTAATGCTTGGAGAATCCGCTGATTTCTTTCAGAGTCCGGACTATCTAATTGAAGTTCTTCTCTCAGACTGACTCGGATAAACTGCTTCTCAGCTTCCTGAACAACACCCGTCAGATCACGATACAAACTCTTTTTCTTTTTAAGAACCGACCCCTTCCAAGTAATGCGCCCTCTATACTTTTGAAATTGAAGAATGGAGCGAAAGAGGGTTGATTTCCCGACACCATTGTCACCCAGGATACAGGAAATCCCTTGGTAAAATGTGAAATCCGCAAGCGAAAAGAGGGGGCGATGATCCAGCTCACAAGTCACACGGTCCATATGGAATAGTTCTGGGCTAGAAGCAACTTTCTTTGAAGCAACCTGTGTCATCTCAGAGGTAGGAAGTTGATTTATTTCCCTTAGTTGTCCGTCTCTTAGCTCCACCATATGGTCGATATAGGCTTCATAATCAGATAAATCATGGTCGCACAAAATAACTGTCTTCCCATCAGAGACCAACTCTTTTAGAATCTCTAATATCTCCAGCCTACTCTTTCGGTCAATGGCAGCGAAGGGCTCATCCAAAAGATAGATCCTAGGATTCATAGCAAAGAGAACAGCCAAAGCAGCCTTTTGCTTTTCCCCACCTGATAAGTGATGGATGGGACGGTGCAAGATTGCCTCGCAACGACATTGCCGGACCACCTCAGCTATTTTAGAATCAATTTCTTGAACAGGATGGCCGATATTCTCCAAGGTAAAAATCAGCTCCTCAAACAAATTCTCCATGGTAAATTGATGATTGGAATTTTGAAAGAGAATGCCAACCGTCTGGACATGTTCGACGATAGAAAGCTGACTGACCTCGCTCCCATCTATCAGGACTTGACCACTATAGGGAAGAGAACTTACTTGAGCAATGACTTGAAAGAGACTGGATTTTCCTGAACCACTGCTCCCAACTAACAAGGTAAAGGCATGCGCATGAAAAGTAAAATCAATCGGTTCCGAAAAGATTGGGGATTGAATCCCTCTTAATTCCAGCCCCATCTACGCCTTTCCTCCAGCTGCAAACTGATGGTAGAGTTTAACAATGGCACGAACCAAGATGGTACAGAAGAAAAAGACGGAAATAAAACGAACCACAAGCAAGGAAAGGACAAAAGGAAGGGAGAAGGCGTAGTAACCTAACTTAATGTATTCATAGACAAAGCTAACAAGCGTAATCCCAATACTATTAGCAGTTAGAGAGAGCCAACTTTCATAGCGATTCTTGGTTACGAGAAAACCAAATTCACTTCCCAAGCCTTGAACCAAGCCAGACAATAGGGCGCCTAGGCCGAATTGGCTACCATAAAGAACTTCAGCAAGCGCAGCGAGCACTTCTCCAATCGTCGCACTTCCGACTCTTGGAACAAAGATGGCCGCAATGGGCGCAGCCATACACCAGAGACCAAAGAGGATTTCATTGGCAAAGGCCTGTAAACCAAGAGGGGCTAAAATCAGGGTGAGGATATCAAACAGATAGCCTGAACCCACAAAAACGCCACCAAAAAAGATAGACAAGAACGCAAGCAAGATAACATCTTTTAATTGCCATTTTTTCAACATAAAAAACTCCTTTTTTAAAGAAAAGTGGGGCATTCTAGGAGAGCTACCGAAAGGCTCGTCGTCAGGCCTATCCTCTTTTGATAAACAAAAAAACTCCAATTACAAACGAGAATTAGAGTTTAGCTTACAAGATTAGACAGTTCTTTTCGACATACGAAAAAAACCTTTTCACATTTCCCTTCGCCAGTATTAACTGTATCAGGTTCAATGGGTATCATCTCAGCCTAAGGCACCCCAAATGTCTTTATTATTTTACTACTAGACCAGTATAGCAAAAAATGAAAGCCCTAGCAAGATATTTGACCGAAAAATATATTTATATAGTTTCTAATAACGATTTAATCTTTCTATACACGAAGAAAAACCTCCACATAAGGTGGAGGCCGTCTTCTTTATCAATACAATTTTAAGTCACGAGGGTCAACTGGGAAGGTTGGATTGTATGGGTTGTGACGCAGTTTGAAGTGTTTGACATCCTCAATAGTCTGAGTTCCAGATAACTGCATGACTGTCTTCAATTCTGCATTCAAGTGCTCAAAGACTTGACGCACACCAACACTACCGCCGAGAGCCAAGCCATAAATAACAGGGCGCCCAATAGCTACCAAGTCTGCTCCTGAAGCCAAGGCTTTAAAGACGTGCTGACCACGACGAACACCAGAGTCAAAGACAATTGGCACACGTTTATCAACTGCTTCAGCCACTTCTTGAAGTGAGTCAAAGGATGCTGGTCCACCGTCGATTTGGCGACCACCGTGGTTGGTTACCCAGATACCTGAAGCTCCCGCAGCAAGCGAACGTTCAACGTCCTCACGGCATTGTGGTCCCTTGACATACACAGGAAGTCCTGAGTATGTAGCGATAAATTCTACATCACGTGGAGACAAGCGTTGTTTAGCTGATTTGTAAACAAAGTCCATTGATTTACCAGCACCTTCTGGCAGGTATTCTTCAACAATCGGCATGCCAACTGGGAAGACGAATCCATTGCGTTTGTCGACCTCACGATTGCCCCCAACAGTTGCATCTGCCGTCAAGACAATCGCTTTGTAGCCTTCAGCCTTCACACGGTCCATGATATGGCGGTTAATTCCATCATCCTTACTAAAGTAAAATTGGAACCAATGAGGTGTTCCTTGAAGAGCTTCCGTAATTTCTGGAAGGTCAACGGTAGAGTAGGAACTAGTTGTATAGAGAGAACCAAATTCATGCACACCACGCGCAGTAGCTACTTCCCCCTGCTCATTTGCTAATTTATGAGCCGCAACAGGCGCCATAATAATTGGTGAAGATAATTTTTCACCTGCAAATTCAATCTCTGTACTTGGATTTTCAACATCACAAAGCGTATGAGGAACAATCAGTTTGTGGTTAAAGGCACGGATGTTCTCGCGTAGAGTGAAAGTATCCTCTGCTCCACTAGCGATATAACCAAAGGCAGCTTTAGGAATGACTTGTTGCGCCATTGGCTCCAAATCATAGGTGTTAATAAAATCTACAGGTCCTTCTGCATTGCTTGTTTTATATGACATAAAGTGTCCTCCTTGTTAAGTAAGCGTTTACTTTTTCTTACATAAACTATCTTACCTCTTTTTCAGAATCCTTTCAAAAATTTTGTCTGGAAATTTCAAATCACAGACATGATAAATATTTTCTATCATTGTGATAAAAAATTCATATTATCCAAACATGCCCTTTAGTGCTACAATAGCTATATTATTCCTAGATGGGAGGTTCTATTTTGGATTGGTCCATTGTTGAACAATATTTACCGCTCTATCAAAAGGCTTTTTTTCTGACCCTACATATCGCAGTTTGGGGAATTTTGGGTTCTTTTCTTGTTGGTCTAATTGTTAGTGTCATTCGTCATTATCGCGTTCCTATCTTTTCACAGTTAGCAACAGCCTACATCGAATTGTCACGAAACACGCCTCTTTTGATTCAACTCTTCTTTCTCTACTTCGGTCTTCCCCGAATAGGGATTGTTCTTTCTTCAGAAGTCTGTGCAACAGTCGGACTCATCTTTTTAGGTGGCTCCTACATGGCAGAATCTTTCAGAAGCGGACTGGAAGCAGTTAGTCAAACCCAGCACGAGATTGGTCTAGCCATCGGTCTAACGCCTGTACAGGTCTTTCGCTATGTGGTTCTTCCGCAAGCGACTGCGGTAGCCCTACCGTCCTTTAGTGCCAATGTCATTTTTCTCATCAAAGAAACCTCAGTTTTCTCTGCGGTAGCCTTAGCCGATCTCATGTACGTCGCCAAGGACTTGATTGGACTCTATTATGAGACAGACATTGCGCTAGCCATGTTGGTAGTTGCTTACCTGATCATGCTTCTACCCATCTCTCTAGTCTTTAGCTGGATGGAAAGGAGGCTCCGCCATGCAGGATTCGGGAATGCAAGTACTCTTTCAGGGAAATAATCTCCTGCGAATTCTACAAGGATTGGGTGTCACGATTGGAATTTCCATTCTCTCTGTCCTTCTATCAATAATTTTCGGAACAGTCATGGGAATCATCATGACCTCCCATTCTAGAGTTATTCGTTTTTTAACACGCTTTTATCTGGAATTTATCCGTATCATGCCCCAGCTGGTACTACTTTTCATCGTTTATTTCGGCTTGGCTCGAAACTTTAATATCAACATCTCAGGCGAGACTTCTGCTATTATCGTTTTTACACTCTGGGGAACAGCTGAAATGGGGGACTTGGTACGTGGGGCCATTACTTCCCTCCCTATACATCAGTTTGAAAGCGGACAGGCTCTGGGCTTGACCAACTTGCAGCTTTACTATCACATTATCATTCCACAGGTCTTGAGAAGATTGCTACCACAAGCCATCAACCTTGTCACTCGGATGATCAAAACGACTTCCTTGGTTGTCTTGATTGGGGTTGTTGAAGTTACCAAGGTTGGACAACAAATCATCGACAGCAATCGCTTGACCATCCCAACCGCTTCCTTTTGGATTTATGGAACCATTCTGGTCCTGTATTTCGCAGTCTGTTTTCCTATTTCCAAACTATCCACTCACTTAGAAAAACATTGGAGGAACTAAATGTCTGAAACTATTTTAGAAATCAAGGACCTAAAAAAATCCTTTGGAGACAATCCCATCCTCCAAGGTCTTTCTCTGGATATCAAAAAGGGGGAAGTAGTTGTCATTCTAGGACCATCTGGTTGCGGGAAAAGTACACTTCTCCGCTGCCTCAATGGCTTAGAAACCATACAGGCTGGGGATATTCTTCTGGACGGCCAGTCCATTATTAGCAACCAGAAAAACTTTCACCTGATTCGTCAAAAGATTGGCATGGTCTTTCAAAGTTATGAACTCTTTCCTCACCTAGATGTCCTTCAAAACCTCATCCTAGGCCCTATCAAAGCTCAGGGACGAGACAAGAAAGAAGTAACGGAGGAAGCTTTACAACTACTGGAACGTGTGGGTTTGCTCGATAAAAAAGACAGTTTTGCTCGCCAATTATCCGGTGGACAGAAACAACGAGTGGCAATTGTCCGTGCCCTTCTCATGCATCCAGAAATTATCCTCTTTGACGAAGTGACGGCTTCGCTGGATCCTGAAATGGTGCGTGAAGTTCTGGAACTCATCAATGACTTGGCTCAAGAAGGGCGCACCATGATTCTGGTAACCCACGAAATGCAGTTTGCCCAAGCTATTGCAGATCGGATAATCTTTCTCGACCAAGGGAAAATTGCTGAAGAAGGAACGGCTCAGGAATTCTTCACCAATCCACAAACCAAACGAGCACAGGAATTTTTAAACGTCTTTGACTTTAGCCAGTTCGGCTCATATCTATAAAGGAGATTTTTATGAAACTACTCAAACCAATTCTAACTGTTTTTGCTCTAGCATTTACACTTATCTTTGTCACAGCTTGTAGCTCAGGTGGAAGCTCTGATGCTTCATCAGGAAAAACAACCGCCAAGGCCCGCACTATTGACGAAATCAAAAAAAGCGGTGAGCTTCGAATCGCCGTATTTGGAGACAAAAAACCATTTGGTTATGTTGACAACGACGGTTCTTACCAAGGTTACGATATTGAACTTGGGAACCAACTGGCACAAGACCTTGGTGTGAAAGTTAAATACGTTTCCGTCGATGCTGCCAACCGTGCGGAATACTTGATTTCAAACAAGGTGGATATCACCCTTGCCAACTTCACAGTTACTGACGAACGTAAGAAACAAGTTGACTTTGCCCTTCCTTACATGAAAGTTTCCCTCGGTGTTGTGTCACCAAAAGATAAAGTCATCAAAGACGTTAAAGAATTAGAAGGCAAAACCTTGATTGTTACAAAAGGAACAACTGCTGAAACTTATTTTGAGAAAAATCACCCAGAAGTAAAACTCCAAAAATACGACCAGTATAGCGATGCCTACCAAGCCCTTCTTGACGGACGTGGAGATGCCTTCTCTACTGACAATACGGAAGTCCTAGCTTGGGCACTTGAAAACAAAGGATATGAAGTCGGAATTTCTTCCCTCGGAGATCCAGATACTATTGCGCCAGCAGTTCAAAAGGGTAATCAAGAACTTCTTGACTACATCAACCAAGAAATTGAAAAATTAGGTAAAGAAAACTTCTTCCACAAGGCTTATGAAAAGACACTTCATCCAACCTACGGTGATGCTGCTAAGGCAGATGATCTAGTTGTTGAAGGTGGAAAAGTCGACTAATACTCTTCGAAAATCATAACCACCCGTCTAACGGGTGGTTTGCACTAGGGCTATAAGCCCAAATTACCAGCCAGCGCCTAAAGGCGCTGGCTTTCACGTTGTTCAAGCCTCATTGCTCTTGACTCGTCACTTGCCTCTTAAAGAGGCTTTAGTATTACTTACCACTATCCCTAAAGGGATCCTCATATTCTTTTACACTTAATTTATCTAGTGCTATATCATGCTTTTCCTGTTCTTGAATATATTTCTTAATTGTGGCTTCATTAAGCCCTACTGTACTTACATAATAACCTTCTGCCCAGAAATGCCGATTCCCAAACTTGTACTTGAGGTTGGCGTGTTTGTCAAACATCATGAGTGCACTTTTACCTTTTAAATACCCCATGAAACTTGAAACACTTATCCTCGGTGGAATACTGACTAACATATGTACATGGTCTGGCTTTAAGTGACCTTCGATAATCTCAACACCTTTATAACTACATAATCGATGGAATATTTCTCCCAAACTGCTTCGATATTGATTATAAATTACTTTTCGTCTATACTTAGGGGTGAACACAATGTGATATTTACACATCCACTTTGTGTGTGATAAACTATGTGCCTTTTGTGCCATATTTTTCTCCTTTCGCTTTACAATTGGCTTGAACACCTTTACTGTATCGCGTTTGGAGTTTTTTGGTATAACCTTCGATGCGCACCCGCATAGCGGGTGGTTTATTTGTCTCGCACCTTGCGGAGCGAGACGGACTAATAGTCACATAATAAACAGAAATCAGGTAATCCTAGTGACTACCTGATTTTCTATATTTTAGGCGTTTTGCCAATTCTCTTGGTCTTCTTTAAAGCGTTTTAGAAGGTCCAATCCTTCTGGAGTAATGTAACCTTCTTCTTGGGCTAGGTGAATCAGCTCACTGTAGTTTGAAAGAGTCACCAATTTCACACCTGCGTCTGAGAAATTCTTATCTGCTTTTGGCAATTGATAACTGAAAATAGCTACGACACCAAGAACATCGGCTCCTTCGCATTTAGCAGCTGCTACGGCTTCAAGAACAGACCCACCCGTTGAAATGAGGTCTTCAACAACAACCATCTTTTGCCCCTGAGCTACGCGACCTTCGATTTGGTTACCAGCTCCGTGGTCTTTTGGTTTGCTGCGGATGTAGGCAAAAGGCAAGTTCATCTTGTCAGCAATAATCGCTCCGTGAGGAATCCCTGCTGTCGCAGTTCCTGCAATCACTTCTACTTCTGGAAATTCTGCTTTAATAGCTTCCACAAAACCATTTTCAATCAAGCTACGAGTTTCTGGATAGGCAAGCGTCACACGGTTGTCCGTATAAATCGGCGATTTGATACCTGATGCCCAAGTGAAAGGCTCCTCTGGTTTGAGGTAAACGGCTTGGATTTTCAAGAGGTGGCTAGCGATATCTTTAGCAAGTGTCATAGTATTCTCCTTTTGTTTTTATAATCTATTTCTTTAATTTCTGTCTTGGTTCCATTCATCCTTGATAGCATGATAAGCTGCAACAGGATCCTCAGCTTGGGTAATGGGACGTCCTACTACGATATAGTCACTACCGATTTGATAAGCATCCGCTGGCGTCATGACGCGTTTTTGGTCTCCAACCGCAGCTCCCGCCGGACGAATTCCTGGTGTCAGACAGATAAAATCTTTGCTTGTTGCTTCTTTGATAAGCTTGACTTCCTGAGCTGAGCAAACGACACCGTCCAAGCCCGCTTCAGCTGTCTTCTTAGCATAGTGAATGACCGATTCTTGAAGACTGGTTTGGATATTTTGAAAATCCTGCATCTGGGCTTCTGACGTTGATGTAAGCTGGGTCACAGCGATCAATTTTGCTTGTGTCCCAAGACCTTCACGCGCAGCCTTCATCATCTCCACACCACCAGCAGCATGAACATTGGTCATGTCAACACCAAGCTGAGATAAGACCTTCATAGCCGATTTAACTGTATTGGGAATGTCATGTAGCTTGAGGTCCAAAAAGACACTATGCCCCAATGACTTCAAATAACGGACAACTTCAGGACCTTCCGCATAATAAAGCTCCATCCCTACTTTTAGATAAAGACTTTCTTCTGCTGGGAAAAGAGATAAAAATTTCTTGACCGCCTCAAAACTAGGAAAATCAAGAGCAATAACTGGACGATGTTCACGCATACCTTTCTCCTTTTACCTTTACGAGCAAGAGAGTATGGTCAAAAACAAACCACGAAAAAAGGAACCTGCCAACAGCAAGGTTCCACGAAAAATGGGTAGTCTCCACCCTTTCACCGTCTAACCTTAGCTGCCTCCCTGGACTGCTTTAAAGGGTTTTTTCTATTCTATTATTTATAGTAGGACTTGTCAAGCAAAAACTCGAAACTGGATTTCTATACCATTCAAAATCAAGAGGAAAAGTTAGTCTATCGACTCTGTGATTGCTGGCTCGTTTGGCTTTGATTTCCTTGTTCTTCTTGTTTTTTCTTTTCTTCTTCCTGTTTTTTCTTCTCAGCTTCCTTGGCCTCTTGCTTGGCTTTTTCCTCAGCCTCTTCTATCAATTTATCCGCTATCGTATAGCTGTATACTCCAGCTTCCATATCGACTACACTCGGTTCTGACAATTGTGGCTTGATTTTGCTGTAATAAGGCAATTTCTTGCTCAATTCTGATAGGGGAACCAAAATCTCATCTGTATCCAGCATGGTAATTTTTAAAAGATCTGCTGTTGCCTTGCTCGGCGCTAATTCGATTTTCTGGATTTGACTCTTGATATCCTCACTGATAGTAGACAATCCCGTTATCAGTTCTTTCACCTGCTGCTCATCGTTAAAGGTAACTGTCAGATAAGTCTCAGGCAAGTTTAAGCGATCAACAGGAGTTGACTCTACCGTACCACTAGAAAGAATAGGATAATGTTCTTCACCAGACACATAATAACCAACAATATCGAATTCCTTAACCTCAATCGTAAAGTTAGTCGGAAATTGATAGTTAATCTTCGCTGATTCTATCCAATGGTTGGACTTGATTCGCTCAGCGTATGTTTCCTTATCCAACAATAGGGCTAAGGTATAGTCGCTATCTTGAATTCCAGAAGCCTGTTTGATGTCATCCGCCTGGGTGTTACTATTTCCCTTAACCTCGATATTTTTGATGGTCGAAAGTGGAGTCAACAAATAGACTGAAAGAAGGAGGACCAGGACACTGGGTACCAAGATACTCACAGCTCGCCAAATATGAACAGGCGCAATTTTAGGCTTGGCAGGTTTTTCTGGTTTTTCTTTTTTCTTCTTCTCTTTTTCCTCTTTGACTTTTTGGTCATCCTTTTGAGATTTTTCTTCTTTTTCGGATGGTTCCTTGCTTGGACTTGAGGCTTCCTCATCTGACTCACTCGATGATTTCTTGGATTCCTCCAATAGTTTCGAGTTGGCTTCCTTTCGAGCTTGTTTTTCCTTTTCCTTCTCTTCAGCAAGGGCAGCTTCTTCCTCAGCCTTCTTCTTCAGATATTCCTGGTTTCGTTTCTGCCATTCAGACAATTCTTGCTTCTGGTTTGATTCTTTTTTCTTATCCTTTGACATTGATATTCCTTATGCTAGGTCTTTTCTTAGTAGATCGTAAAAATCTGCAAGAGATTTCAATTCAGTCGAAGCTTTCATGCTTGCTTGGTATTGGTCCTTGTGACTAAGCAAGTGACTGAGTTTCGCCTCCAAGTTTTCCAAGGTCAAGTCACTTTCTTGAAGTTCTTCTGCATAACCTTTCTTAACAAAATAGGCTGCATTTTCAATCTGGTCTCCTCGACTTGCTTCACGACCCAATGGTACGATGAGATGGAGTTTCGCCATGGCCAAGAGCTCGAAAATCGTATTGGCACCGCCACGCGTCACCACCACATCTGCCATCTCCATCAAGGGTTGATAGAGATCCGTCACATAGTCAACACGAAAGAGATTTTGACTCAACTCATTGAGGCTTGAATCTCCAGTGAGATTGATAATATTGTAGCGCTCTGTCAGTTCTTGCTTATGATCTGTCACTAATTGGTTAAATACACGAGCTCCTGCAGAACCACCAACAAACAATACCGTTGGCAATTTAGGATTAAAGTGGGTTTGGATATCTACCAATTCATCTGGTTCAGGAGTTTTTTGGTCTGAAACCTTGGTCACTGCTCCCACATGCTCGACTTTTGCGAGACCAGCAGCCTGCTCAAAGGTTGAATACATCTTGGTCGCAAATTTATAGGCAATTTTATTGGCCAAGCCCATAGACAGGTCAGATTCATGAATAAAGACAGGCACTCCTGACACTCGCGCTGCGATAACCGGCGGTACAGAGACAAATCCTCCCTTAGAAAAAAGAGCCTGTGGACGCAGTCGTAACATGATAAAGAGCGATTGAACAATTCCCCAACCAACTTTAAACACGTCCAGCATATTTTGCCAAGAGAAATAGCGACGCAACTTCCCAGTCGCAATAGAGTGGAAGGTCACATTCAAACCTGACTTGAGGATTTCTTGGTGTTCGATTCCGTGTTTATCACCAATATAGTGAACTTCCCAGCCGTCTTCGATGAACTTGGGCATTAACAAAAGGTTGAGGGTGACATGTCCAACCGTCCCCCCACCTGTAAAGACAATTTTTTTCATATTATTCCTTTAACTCCGCTACTGTGTCGATGAAAAGATCTCCACGTACTTCAAAGTTAGCATACATATCCCAGCTAGCATTAGCAGGACTGAGGAGAACCACGTCTCCTTGAGTCGCTAGCTCATAAGCCTTGCGAGTCGCATCAGCAATATCTGTCGCATCTACATAAGCCACACCAGCCTTATCCGCTGCCCGTTTGACACGTTCTGCAGATTGACCGAGGATAACCATCTTCTTGAGCCCTGTAATATCTGGCACCAATTCGTCAAACTCATTGCCACGGTCCAAACCACCTGCAATTAAGATAACCTTACTGTTGTCAAATCCTGACAAGGCTTTTTGAGTAGCCAAGATATTGGTTGACTTACTATCGTTATAGAATTTGACACCCTTGATTTCATCCACAAATTGGAGACGGTGTTTGACACCTCCAAAGGCTGAAAGAGTTTCCCTGATGGTTTGGTTGTCTACACCACGAAGCTTGGCTACAGCAATGGTCGCAAGGGCATTTTCTACATTGTGGCTACCTGGAACACCGATTTCATTAGCTGCCATGACCACTTCCCCACGGAAGTAGAGTTGACCATCTTCCAGATAAGCTCCATCAACCTTTTCCAATGTTGAAAATGGAACAACAGTGGCTTGTGTTTTGGTAGCCAATTCTTTTGCCAAATCTTGGTTAAAGTTCAATACAAGGAAATCAGCTTCTGTCATCTTGTTCTGGATATTCCACTTAGCTGCCACATACTCTTCAAAAGAACCATGATAGTCGATATGAGTCGGCATAAGGTTGGTAATAACCGCAATCTCAGGATGGAATTCTTGAACACCCATCAGTTGGAAAGAAGAAAGTTCCATGACAAGTGTGTCCTTGGCTGTCGCAGTTTGAGCCACTTGACTAGCAGGATAGCCGATATTTCCTGACAAAAGACCATGTTGGCCGGCAGCAGTTAAAACTTCCCCAATCATCGTCGTTGTGGTTGTTTTCCCATTTGAACCTGTGATACCGATAATTGGCGCTTCCGAAATCAAATAAGCCAATTCCACCTCAGTCAAGACTGGAATCCCCTTTTCCAATGCCTTTTCAATCATGGGATTGCTATACGGGATACCTGGATTTTTCACCATCAGAGCGAAATCTTCATCCAAGAGTTCCAAAGGATGCCCACCAGTGACAACCTTGATCCCATCTTCTAGCAAACTTTGCGCAGCAGGATTTTCCTCAAAAGGCTTGCCGTCATTTACTGTCACAATAGCACCCAGCTTGTCCAGCAAACGAGCCGCAGACTCACCAGACTTAGCCAAACCTAAAACAAGTACTTTCTTATTTTTAAATTGATCGATTACTTTCATGTCTCAAACTCCATTTCTACTCCTACTATTTTACCATTTTTATGGAAATAATACTAAACGAAAATGCTCTAGTCCTCATTCTAGCATAGAAAAAGAGAGCCATAGCTCTCTTTCTATTTATCTTCTTCTGCTCTTTTTTACAGGCATGAGCGTAATGTCTCTCAAGCTAAAGTAGGCTAGAGCCAGCATGGCGATTGTGACAAAGAATTCTGTCGGTAATTGGAAGATTTGCAAGATGGACAACATCAGCAAAATCAAGAGTGCAACAACTACAAAGACCAAGATAACGATGTTGACTGTTCCTTTGATACTTTGGGGTGTCGCAAATACATAGAGTAGTAATAAGAGTATCCCTATGATTAAATAGACCATCTTTATCTCTTTCTAGCTCTTATTCAGCTGATTTTTTCTTTTTGTTGGCTTTCTCACGCTCTGCCTTGTTGAGAATTTGCTTACGCAAACGGATTGACTCAGGCGTTACTTCCATGTACTCATCGTCGTTCAAGAACTCAAGCGACTCTTCAAGTGTCAAGATACGAGGTGTCTTGATAACCGCTGTTTGGTCCTTAGTAGCTGAACGTACGTTGGTCATTTGTTTAGCCTTAGTGATGTTAACTGTCAAATCGTTTTCACGAGAGTTTTCACCAATGATCATTCCTTCGTAAACCTCAGTACCTGGGTTGACAAAGATGGTTCCACGTTCTTCGATAGACATGATTGAGTAAGTTGTAGCCTTACCAGCATCGATGGAAACAAGGGCACCGCGGTGACGTCCACCAATTTCTCCTGGAATCAATGGCAAGTATTGGTCGAAGGTATGGTTCATGATACCGTAACCACGAGTCATTGACAAGAACTCAGTTGAGTATCCAATCAAACCACGCGCTGGAACGAGGAAGACCAAACGAGTTTGACCATTACCAGTTGAAATCATATCCAACATTTCACCCTTACGTTCAGAAAGACTTTGGATAACAGAACCTTGGTATTCTTCTGGAGTATCGATTTGAACACGTTCAAATGGTTCACATTTAACACCATCAATCTCTTTTACGATAACTTCTGGACGAGATACTTGAAGCTCATAACCCTCACGACGCATGGTTTCAATCAGGATTGACAAGTGCAATTCTCCACGTCCTGAGACAGTCCATTTATCTGGTGAGTCCGTTGGGTCAACACGAAGGGAAACGTCTGTTTGCAATTCTGCTTGCAAGCGTTCTTCCACCTTACGAGAAGTCACCCATTTACCTTCTTTACCAGCAAATGGTGAGTTGTTGACCAAGAAAGTCATTTGAAGAGTTGGCTCATCGATGTGTAGGATTGGAAGAGGCTCAACTGCATCTGTCGGTGTAATCGTCTCACCAACAAAGATATCTTCCATACCTGAAACGGCAATCAAGTCACCTGCTTTAGCTTCTTGGATTTCACGACGTTCCAAACCAAAGAATCCGAAGAGTTTTGTAACACGGAAGTTCTTCGTTGTACCATCTAGTTTAGAAAGGGTAACTTGGTCCCCAACTTTCACACTACCACGGAAGACACGACCGATACCGATACGACCTACGAAGTCATTGTAGTCCAAGAGTGAGACTTGGAACTGCAAAGGCTCATCTGAGTTGTCTACTGGAGCAGGGATATGGTCGATAATGGTATCAAAGATTGGTGCCATTGTTTTTTCTTGATCAGCTGGATCGTCTGACAATGAAGAAGTTCCGTTGATAGCTGAAGCATACACCACTGGGAAATCAAGCTGGTCATCGTCTGCACCAAGCTCAATGAAGAGCTCCAATACTTCGTCTACTACTTCTGCTGGACGAGCTGATGGTTTGTCGATTTTGTTAACAACCACGATTGGGACAAGGTCTTGTTCCAAGGCTTTTTTCAATACGAAACGAGTCTGTGGCATGGTTCCTTCGTAGGCATCTACGACCAAGACAACACCGTCAACCATTTTCATGATACGCTCAACTTCTCCACCGAAGTCCGCGTGTCCTGGTGTGTCCATGATATTGATACGAGTTCCGTTGTAAGCAACGGCTGTATTTTTCGCAAGGATCGTAATACCGCGCTCTTTTTCGATATCGTTTGAGTCCATAGCACGCTCTGCCAACTCTGTACGAGCATCAAGAGTTTCAGACTGCTTCAATAATTCGTCAACGAGGGTTGTCTTACCGTGGTCAACGTGGGCGATAATCGCAATGTTACGGATATCTTCTCTTAATTTTGTCATGATTTCCTCTAATATTTAAATTTTTATTTCTAACTGAACAATTATACCACAGTCTCATTCAAAAATCACAGTTCAGCTAAGTGTAAATGTTTTCACTCTACTTTTCTAGTCAGGCAACTCTTTTCAAAGTCAGAGACTTATGATAAGATAAGCTGGTATGCGTTTAGATAGATTATTAGCCCAAGAAAAGGTCAGTCGCAAGGCTATGAAACAGGCTTTATTAAAAAAAGAAATCCTAGTAGATGATTGTCCAGCTCGCTCACTGGCTCAAAATGTCGACACTGGGTTGCAAAAATTAGTCTTTCAAGGACGACAAATCCAAGGCTACGAGCACAACTACCTCATGCTTCATAAGCCAAACGGAGTCGTTACAGCTAGCAAGGATAAGAAACTTCCAACTGTCATGGACCTCCTCCCACCTGACATCCAGTCTGACCAGCTCTACGCTGTCGGCAGATTAGACCGCGATACGACGGGACTGCTCCTTTTGACAGACAATGGACCTCTTGGTTTTCAACTCCTTCATCCCCAGTACCATGTCGATAAATCCTATCAAGTGGAAGTCAACGGACCTCTCACGTCAGACCATATCCAAAAATTCAAAGAGGGGATTGTCTTTTTAGATGGGACTACTTGTAAACCTTCTCAGCTTGAAATTCTGTCCGCAAACCCAACAGAGAGCCGGGCCTCCATCACTATCTCTGAGGGCAAATTTCATCAAGTCAAGAAGATGTTTCTATCAGTTGGTGTCAAGGTGACTGCCCTAAAACGAGTCCAATTCGGTGATTTTACATTAGACCCAGAACTAGCAGAAGGCCATTATCGTCCCTTGAATCCAGAGGAATTGGAAATTATTAAAATCTATTTAGAAAAAAGTGGATAAAAGAAAAAAGCTTTAAATTTAAAGCTTTTTTTATCTTCTTTAACTCTTATGTAAGATAATTCCAATAATCCAGTTAAGAGCAGAAAGAACAATACCTACAATAGATACAATTCTCTCTGTTTTAAAGTCTAAGCCAGATTCTTTTTGAAGTTCATTAGCAAACAATACACCAGTGATACCTAAACCAATACCTCCCAACGGAAATAACAAACTAAGAATGATAGATAGAATACCCACCAAGAGTGGATTTTTTTTCTTTTCTTGCATTTTCTGAAAATCCCTTAAAATGTTTATTAATTTAGTATAGGAGACCGACTTTATCATCTTTTTCCTTGATCTTAGCTCGTCTTGACCTTCCCGTTCCAAGAATCCAATCCATAAGAAAGGATATAAATATCAGAGAAACCTTGTTTTTTCAGATAAAGTGCTGCATTAGTCACTCGTTGTCCGCGTTGATTTTCGTAGAGAAGGACAGGTTTATCCTTGCGAAGGGCTGCAAGGCTTGACTTCAACTGATTTGAAGGAATATTGCGAGCTCCGAGGATATGTTTTCTGTGAAATTCTGCTGGTTCACGGACGTCAATCAATTGCCCTTTTCGAATCAAGGCTTCAAATTCTGCATTATCCACAATCTTAGCCGCACGACGAATACGAAGGTAGTTATACCCCATCCATGCCGCCATCGCTAGTACGATTCCCCACAAAACCCAAATTGTCATAAGTTCTTATCTCCATTTTTCTCTATGTAGTCTAATTCTATCTTGTGCTCTCTACGAAGAACAGCTTCCGCCTCTAGATAGTCTAGCTTGTCCATCAGACCTGCATCATAGATCCGAGAGAGTTCGAGCTTCATCAGTTCAATATCATACAAGCGCTTCCCCATATAAACAATAATGCCAAACTGTTTGAGAAATTGCTGCACATCATAGAATGTTTTCATAGCTTTCATTCTAACAGATTTTAGACTTTTTTTCAATACTGGACCGGCTCTTTCCCCCTATTTTCTTCGTCTTCATTGCCCATTCTTCCGCAAGTGTGGTACAATAAAAACATGAGAATTCAACAACTACACTATATTATCAAAATCGTCGAAACTGGCTCTATGAATGAGGCAGCCAAGCAACTCTTTATCACTCAACCCAGTCTCTCTAATGCTGTTCGAGACTTGGAAAATGAAATGGGCATTGAAATCTTTATCCGCAATCCCAAGGGCATCACCTTGACCCGTGATGGGATGGAGTTTCTCTCCTACGCTCGTCAAGTTGTCGAGCAAACTCAGCTTCTGGAGGAACGCTATAAAAATCCTATCGCCCACCGTGAACTTTTCAGCGTTTCCTCTCAGCACTATGCCTTTGTAGTCAATGCCTTTGTCTCTTTGCTCAAGAAAAGTGATATGGAAAAATACGAGCTCTTCCTTCGTGAAACTCGGACTTGGGAGATTATCGATGACGTCAAGAACTTCCGTAGCGAGGTCGGTGTCCTCTTTTTAAACAGCTACAACCGCGATGTTTTAACGAAAATGCTAGATGACAATCACCTGCTAGCCCACCACCTCTTCACAGCCCAACCCCATATCTTTGTTAGCAAGACCAACCCTCTAGCTAAAAAAGACAAGGTCAAACTGGCTGATTTGGAAGACTTTCCTTATCTGAGTTACGACCAGGGGACGCACAACTCCTTCTACTTTTCAGAGGAGATTCTTTCACAAGAGCACCACAAGAAATCCATCGTAGTCAGTGACCGTGCCACCCTCTTTAACCTTTTGATTGGTTTAGATGGTTACACCATTGCAACAGGAATTTTGAACAGTAACCTCAACGGGGACAATATCGTTTCCATTCCGTTGGACATCGACGACCAGATTGAACTAGTCTATATCCAGCATGAAAAAACCAGCCTGTCTAAGATGGGCGAACGCTTTATCGAATACTTACTAGAAGAAGTTCAATTCGATAATTAATAGGAAAAATGAAAAAGAGAAAAAGAAAAAGTTAGGAAATAGAAAGTGAAAAAGATACTACTGACCAGTGCTTTAATCCTTTCAATCGCAGGATTAGCACCCGCATCCGTCTTAGGAGAAGAAAACACAACTCAATCCACATCTGCTGTCAAGGAAGCAATTGCCAAAGAAGAAAAGAAAGAATCGAGTCTTGAGGAAAACTCTAAATCAGAAGTTCTTCCGAAAGTAAATGTGCAAGAAGACAAGCCCAAAAAAGAAGGATGGTACCAAGAAAATCACCACTGGCGTTTTTACCAAGATGATAAACCTGCTTTGAACTGGAAACAAATCCAAGGCAAATGGTACTACTTCGATCAAGATGGTAATCGTCTTCATTCTACTGTCTACAAAGGCTATGCCTTTGACCAAGATGGTGTCATGATAGAAAATAGCTGGACCAAATTGGACAACCAATGGTATTATGCTGATTCTTCTGGACGACTAGCTCAGAACACCTGGAAAAAAATTAACGGCTCCTGGTACTATTTTGACCAAACTGGAAGCATGCTCAGCAACACTGCCGTTGACAGCTATCTTCTCACAAAAAGCGGAGCTATGGCAGAAAAGGGCTGGACTAAATTAGACCAAATTTGGTACTATGTCGCTCCTTCTGGAAAGATCTCACAGGATAAATGGGAGAAAATCAACGGTTCTTGGTACTATTTTGACAAAGACGGTGGAATGCTGAGTGCGACAACCTTTAAGGGTTACCTCTTCAACCAGAGTGGAGCTATGGCAGAAAACAACTGGGTCAAAATCAAGGATACTTGGTTCTATGCGAACGGGTCAGGGAGATATGTCCAAGAAAACTGGCAAAAGATTCAAGGTTCCTGGTACTCATTCGACCAGAATGGTGGGATGCTAGCAGACAAATGGAAAGGAAGCTACTACCTTAAAACCAGTGGAGTCATGGCGGAGAATGAGTGGATCTTCGATAAAGCCTACAAGAGCTGGTTCTATCTAAAAGCGGATGGCCGTTATGCAAATCAGGAGTGGGTTGGAGCATACTACCTCAAGTCAGGTGGTTACATGGCAAAGAGCGAATGGATTTACGATAACTCTGACAAAGCACGCTACTACCTAGATGATAATGGACATTATGTTTCAGGAACTTACAAGATAGACGGTAAGGAACACCTGTTCCAAAAATACGGCCAATGGATTTCTGAAGTTTCAACTGAAGGTGGATTTACAAAAGGCCTATACAGCAATACCATTTTCCTAGATCCTGGTCATGGTGGTCGAGATTCAGGTGCCTTTTACTACAATGTAGCTGAAAAAGATCTCAACATGCAGATTTACCGTAAGCTTCGTACTAAGTTAGAAGAACTAGGCTACAAGGTCCTCACTTCTCGTGATAGTGATATTGACGTTGATTTTGTTACCGAGCGTTCTCGTATGGTTAATAAGACCAACTCTGATATTTTTATCAGTATTCACTTCAACGCTACTGGTAATACCTACTCAAAAGCGAGCGGTATTCAAACCTACTCCTATAGCGATGAACCTGATTATCCAAGTAAGATTAATAAATACTGGCACAATCACCCAGATCGTATGAGTGAAAGCAAACGCCTCGCCGCTGCCATCCACTCCTCTCTCCTAGCAGAAACAGGGGCCAAAGACGCTGGTCTGTTGGAGAGCAGCTATGCCGTACTACGCGAAACAGCCAAACCAGCCGTTCTCCTAGAACTTGGTTATATGGATAATTTTTCCGAAAACCAACAAATCAGAGATAGCCACTACCAAGATAAACTGGTCGCAGGCATCGTAAAGGGAATCCAAAAATATTACGCTGGTCAGTAAAAAATAGTCTCGAGAAATCTCGAGACTATTTATTTGCCTTCTTTTTTATCTTTATCAGGAAAGAGGTAGCCAAGTCCTACACAAGCTAGCACACCAGCACCAATTACCAAACCACTAGAAATTGGCAAGAGATCAAAAATAGCATTTGCAATGATAAAGGCAATGATCAAGCACATCAGACTAGACTTGTAGTCTTTTTTCAAAAAGTTTTCTATCGTGAAATAGAGGAACAATCCTACCGGAATAAGTGACCAGAGGTTGACATCCAAACTTGGCCATCCAACAGATCCGAAATATAATACTAGCGCTGCTGCTACTAAAAATACAAGTCCCAATAATTTTTTCATTTTTATGTCTCCATTTTCTTTTTTTGGTTCTTGAGTTGTCTGATACTAACCCCTCACGCCCCTTACATGAACCATTATAGCAGAGGAATTTTTCAAGAACAAGCCCTTTTGCCTATCTGGTCAATATCTCTGTCTAAGTGGTTGAATAGTCGTGATAAAAGAAAAAAAAGCCCTAATGGGCTTCTTGATTCTGCCGATTGCAGGGCTTGAACCTGTGACCTACGCGTTACGAGTGCGTTGCTCTACCAACTGAGCTAAATCGGCGATTACCCTTTTAGTATAGCACTCTGAGAATAGATGTCAAGAAATTTTCATCTCCATTAGAAAAAGCCTGTCCTGAGACAAGGCTTTGAGTTTCTTCCTTTTACGAACCGGCACTTTCGTAGGCATCCAAGCCCCTGTCCCAGAGTTTCAAAGAAATGACAAAAAAGACAAGAGAAATCACAATTAACCCACCAATGTTAAAGAGCCCGTCCTTGTCCTGCAAGAAATAGCTAGCTGGATAGTAGGCTGTAAAGGCGAAAGGTACGATAAAGCTAATCAACCAACGAAGAAGAGAATTGTAAATGGAAATCGGATACTTGGCAAAATCATTAAACATATAAAAAATGTAAATCATAGCACCTGACTGCTTGGTCCAAAAAGCGATGCTGGCAGTCGCGATTTTCAAGGAAGTATAAATCAAGGTCGCAAAAGGAATACAGACTAGGAAAAGCAGGAATTTGGGAAGAGTCCAAGCAATGCTTGATACTGTTGTCGCTAGCAAAATACCTCCGACCAAAAGTTCACCCAAGGCATCAATCTGAAAGGTCTCAACCAGAATGTGAAAAAGAGGATTGATAGGACGAGTCAGATACTTGTCAAATTCTCCCTTTCGCACCAAGCGCTGCCCTAGTGCCCAGAGATTGTCAAAAAAGAGATGGTCCAATCCCTTAGGAATCAAGGAAAAACCATAGATAAAAGCAATCTCTTGAAAAGTCCAACCTTCTAGTGATGGAATGTGTTGAAAGATGACATTGAGAAACAAGAGGTTCAAGCCTTGAGTCAGAAAAACTCCTAGCACACCAACCACAAAATCCACCTTGTATTCCATGATTTGCTTGATGTATTGCCTGATAAAAATCAGATGCATACGCTGATATTTTTTCATACTAACCTCCTTGAATGGTGATAAAGGACTGGACTCGTTTCCAAATCAACTGAGACAAGCCCACCATCACTATGAGCCAGAAAAACTGGAGCAAAAGCGCTTGAAGAATCTGACTAGCATCGTATTTTCCAACAATGATCATGACAGGAGTGTAGATCAAGGATGAAAAAGGCAAGAAGGACAGAATATCTGAAACCACCTTTGGAAAGAAAGCCAAGGGAATCAGACTTCCAGACATAAAGGCCACCAAGGAAGTCTTAAGTAAATTGGAACCCCATAGATTTTTAAACACAAAAGCTGAAAATCCAAAGCAGATATTAAAGAAAAAGTTAATCAGATAGGCCAGCGTTAAGCTAAAAAGATAAAGGGTAGTTAGTCCCAGCACTTCTACTATCCCTTGCTCAGATAAGATTTTCATCAAGACAATAACACTTAAAAATGGCAGTCCAACAGAGATAAAAATCAACCACTTAGATCCAAGCTCTGTAAAGAGGTACGAAGCCGCAAAATGCACTGGTCGCAGCAAGCGCATGATAATGGAACCATCCTTGACCTCCTCCCCAATCATAAAGGAGCTATCAGACCTGGTCAAAAGATTAGTCACAAAACTCATGATGATGTAGAGGGTGATATCTGCCATACTGAAGCCTTGAATCAAGGACTCTTGCGAGGAATCAAAGACAGCCTTCCAGAGATAAAAGGCCACAAAAGCCCCCATGACATCGCCAATCCGATAAAGAAGAAAGTTGACTCGATAGGTAATCAACTCCTGAACACCTGCATTGATAAAGGGTTTATAACGTCTCCAAAATTTGACCATCTTAGAGCTCCTTTCGGTAGAAGCGACGGATAATATCCTCAATATCCGTATCCAGCATCTTCAAATCGCGAATCTCAAAATCAGACAGAGTTTGCTTGATAATATCAGCTGACTGGTAGCGGGAACTATCAAATTCAATGTTGAGGCTATTTCCTTGTCTATCAATGGTCATATCAGGTAGGCCTTCATAGTGAGAGGCGAGATGACTTTGACCAGGTAGCAGTTCAAAGGAGAGAGTCTTCATCTTGCCAAAAGTTTCCTTGAGCTGACTCACCGTTCCATCAAAAATCTCTTGCCCCTTATCAATCATAAAAATCCGATCACAAAGTTGCTCAATGTCGCTCAAGTCGTGAGTGGTCAAGAGAATAGTGGTCTCTTCCTCTTGATTGATCTGAGTAATGGCGCGACGAATGTTATCCTTAACGGAAACATCCAAACCAATGGTCGGTTCATCTAAAAAGAGAACCTTAGGATTGTGGAGCAAGGAAGCCGCAATGTCCGCCCGCATCCGTTGGCCAAGTGAAAGAGTTCGCACAGGGTCTTTGATAAAGTCCTTCAAATCCAAGACTTCATTCAAAAAGTCCATGCGCTTATGGAAGAGCGAGTCTGGCACATCGTAAATCTCTTTTAAAACCGTGTAGGTCTCTTGCAGAGCCAAATCCCACCATAGCTGGGTGCGTTGTCCAAAGACAACCCCAATATCCTTGACATAGTCTTGGCGATTGTCCTGCGGAATCTTGCCGTTAATCCGACAATAGCCCGATGTCGGCTTTAAAATTCCTGTCAGCATTTTGATGGTTGTTGACTTCCCAGCACCATTAGCTCCGATAAAGCCTAGAATCTGGCCTTTTGGAACTTCAAAGGTCAAATCCTTGACTGCTTCAAAGGTCTGCTTTTCAGGATGAATAAAGGAGCGCAAAGCTCCCTTTAACCCCGGCTCCTTCACTGTCTTCACAAAATTTTTCTGAAGATGTTCCACTTCTATCATTGCCATATCTATCTCCCTACCGTAAGGAATAGCAACATTGTATTTTTGACTACAAAAATTCTAAATCCTTACTTTCTAAACCCTCTAAATTTTATTATTACAGAAGGCTTTATACCAACCTATTATAGTCCAATAAAAAATGGAATGCAAGCGTTTGCCCAAAGTTTATGGAATTGAAAATTTTTCTCTTAAAGTGATATTTTTATACTCAATGAGAATCAAAGAGCAAACTAGGAAGCTAACCGCAGGCTGTACTTGAGTAAGGCAAGGTGAAACTGACGTAGTTTGAATTTGATTTTCGAAGAGTATTAGTCCAAAATTCTGGCTTAATAGTCTCCTTAAAACACCAAAAAAACCTGCCTGATGGGCAGGTTACGTATGTATTGATCAGCTAGATTATGCTTTACCTTCTGAACATAAATCATTTATTTACTATACTTCCTCATACAATAAAAAGAGCTATATTCAGGCATTCTTCTACCCACACTGTATTAGAAATATGCTTCATTATTCCCTTTAGTTCTTAAAAAAGTTTGGCAAAATAGGGGCAAAATCTTAAGTTGAATTTGCCACAAAACATATGACCTAATATGGTAGAGAGTTATCCTAATATATACAATACACCACGATCATTATATTAATTTTTGTAGTACTACAATACTAGAATAATATGAAAAAATTTTTCTATAATTGATGGAGAAAGAAAATATGTTTCCTATAGTACATGATCAGTTTTCAGACAACAAAAACTTCTTTTTACTATCTATTCCTCTATCAGTTTACTTTACTTCATTATTACCTTAGAATAAATAGATATTTTCATTTTCCAATATTACTTTAATACTGCTTAATTCTTTTTCAATTTTATGTTTATTATCTTCTTTAAAATCATAAAGCGAGGCCGATCTATTATCATAACTACATAATAGCAATCTGACAACAAAATATCTATCTAAGCTAAAATTACTTCTAGTCCCATCTTCACCAAGCTTCATAAATTCTTCATACAAATTTTCATCAAATGGTTTAAATATTGACTCCCACATCCATTTAATAAATTTTTTAGAAATAAATTGAGACACCATTAGATTTTCACATAACTTACATAAAAATTCTGATTCTCTTAAATCTTCGATGTTTTCTTTCATATATTGTCTATGAATAGATTTTTTCCATATTTTAAATTCTTCAATCTTCATTACTTCTTTATGAGACCGTTCTGAATGAGCTAGACAGAAAATCAATACAAAAATAATATCCTCTAATTTCATAAACATCAAAAGATAGTCTATAGCATTATCATCAAACAAATCTTGGCTATATCCTCCATTCAATAAAATATTTTTACTATGATTAACCCGTTTGTTCATGAGATATACTGGCATGTGCTCATCACTCATCATTTTTGAGAATAAATCAATAAAATTGTTATCTTTATCTTTGCTATCAATAGTCCATGAAAAAAGAATTGAAAAAATATCTGAAAAATACGTGCTATTTTTTCCTTTTTTATCAATCTCATTCAAAACATTCAATAAATCCATCATATCTTTAGGATTTTTCAGCTGATTTAAAAAGTTAATATCCTTTACTCTTTCTATCATTACTAAATATATCCTATAAATACAATAATTCCTTTTTAGATCATCTTGATTTGATTTATGAATTCCAAACGGCAATCTAAAACCATTTATATCTTCATTGCAGATTTGCCAAAAAATATCTTGATAATCTTCACTATCATAAAAGTTATTTTCTATATCATGTAATTTCCATAAATCTATTATTGCAAGATTTACAGTTTCTGTAGGCATTACCTTTAAACGATTTAAGATACTCCACTTGTGTATATAATACCAGTAAATAATGTCTAGATTTCTTTTAAGTAAAATAGCATGAACTATATACCTTATTTTTTTATTTTCTTCAGTTTCATAATACTTCTTTATTCTTTTTATTAAAGCGTCTATTTTTTCTGATTCACAATGAAATGCAAGATTATAGAATTTATGTAATTCTTCTTCATTTGAACTAACATCTGTACCCCTATTTATAATGTAATCAATTACTCTTTCAATTTTAAATTGTAAGTCATCCTCTAATCCTACCATTGGTCTTACTATAGTTTTAAAACTAAAAATGTTATTGAATAGGTTTTTAAAAGACTGTTCAATTTCTGCTCTTATTTTTAATTCTTCATATAAATTAGTAGTTTTATATAAATAACTTTGTGAAAAGGTTTTACTTGATAATGCTACTGACTCTATCAAAAGCGCCGTACAATAAGTTGAAATGACCACAAACGCAGAAAGCCAAATCACTTTAATATATTCTATAATTTCATTTACACTCTTGAATACATTATTTAATATTTCGAAATTGAATTTCAACTGTGAACAGATAACAATGATTGGGAAACTAGCGATCAGCCAAAATAGAAGGGTAACCGGGAGTTCATTAAATCTTCTTAACCAGAAATTATCATGAAATTTTATTTTCTTTATATTGTACCCTAAATAGAAATTATCTTTATTATCAATATCAACTGTCTGTCTCTCTAGAAAACTTGATATAAATATCATTATTGAAACTAGACCAACTGACATCAAAAACATATCTTTACCTTCTAATTGAATAGAAACGTTTCCTACTATCAAGAATGATGATAGTAACAATGTTATCCAAATCGCAATATTTTTAATTGGATGTATTACAACTCCAATAATAAAACCAACTAAATTGCCAATTTTTCTTAAACAAAATGATGATACAACTAATAATTTATCAAATAAAATATCCATAATACTTTACTATCCCCCTAAAGAACTATTATATTTGCTACTAATATTAAATGAGCATTCATAAAAAACGAAAACTACTATTTATAAATCTAAGAAACAAGCACCTTTATTATATCATAACAAACATATGTTTTTTGCATTAGATCTACAAACTCATAAAAATGTAACTATTATACTTAGGTTTCAGAAAGAAATAAAATAAGTGCCAGAATTACCTGTCTTAAACTTGTAAAATTGCTTTGATATAATAGAAATGAAGTAAGCAAATGTAAGAATTTGCCACATTATTTTTAGTGCCTCTATCTCCAATTTTATTAATTGCCTGTTCTAACCAATCAAGTAATTCTTTAGATGGTTAATACTATAGTCAATTGAAACAAGAACAAGACAAAAGAGCCTCTAAAAAAGGTATTACAACTTGGTAATACCTTTTTGAGGTGCTTTGCGATATAAGCCCATGTTTTCTCAATAGGATTGTACTCAGGTGAGTAGGGAGGAAGAGGTAAAATTTTATGCCCAAACTCTTCACATAAGAGCTCTAGCTTACCCATTCTATGGAATCTTGCATTGTCCATAATAATAACTAATGGTGTATTTAATATTGGTAGGAGAAACTTCTGAAACCAAGCTTCAAAAAAGTCGCTCGTCATCGTCTCTTCGTAAGTCATTGGAGCGATTAACTCACTATTTGTTAGACCTACAACCAAAGAAATCCTCTGATACCTTCTTCCATACACTTCACCTCCTATTAACTGATCTTTTAATAAGCGATCGTATTCTCGATAAAAATAAGTATCGAATCCCGTTTCATCAATATAAACAGGTGCTAAGTGCTTTAAACTATTAATTTTTTTGAAAGTTCTATCATTCATTTAGCTACTCAGCATTCCTAAAAAATTAGATGTTCCAATTTACTTTGGGAAAGACAGTGATTTCCTTTGAAAACAGGCGTAAAGTTATTATATTCGTTCGCCAAGGGTAGTCTTAGAATAATTACATTAATTTAGCAACTTTGGATATAGTAGTCTTAAGTATATTCTCTATAAAAGAAAACACAAAAACCCACCCAATGGGCAGGTTCTTTCTGTATTGTTCAGCTAGATTACGCTTTACCTTCTGAACCGAATACGTCGATACGTTCTTCAACTGATGCTTGGATAGCTTTTACACCGTCAGCCAAGAATTTACGTGGGTCGAAGAGTTTCTTCTTGTCGTATTCTGCTTCGTTTGCTTCGTAGTCACGAGCAAATTTACGAGTTGCGTTAGCGAATGCGATTTGGCATTCAGTGTTAACGTTAACTTTCGCAACACCAAGTTTGATAGCTGCTTGGATTTGGTCATCAGGAATACCTGAACCACCGTGCAATACGATTGGGAAGCCTGGTACAGCTTCAGTCAATTTTTGCAAGTGGTCAAGGTGAAGACCTTTCCAGTTTGCAGGGTATGGACCGTGGATGTTACCGATACCAGCTGCCAAGAAGTCGATACCAGTTGCAACCATTGCTTTAGCATCTTCGATTGGAGCCAATTCACCATCACCGATGATTCCGTCTTCTTCACCACCGATAGTTCCAACTTCAGCTTCTACTGATACACCATTTGCGTGAGCAAATTCTACAACTTTACGAGCTTTTTCAAGGTTTTCTTCAACTGGAAGGTGTGAACCGTCAAACATAACTGAAGTATAACCAACTTGAATACACTCAAGTGCATCTTCGTAGTGACCGTGGTCAAGGTGGATAGCTACTGGTACAGTGATACCCATTGACTCAACAAGGTTAGCGATCAAGTTGCGAGCAACTTTGTAACCACCCATGTATTTAGCAGCACCCATTGAAGTTTGGATCAAAACTGGAGCTTTTTTAGCTTCTGCTGCACGCAAGATAGCTTGAGTCCACTCAAGGTTGTTTGTGTTAAATCCACCAACTGCATAACCGTTGTCACGAGCTGCTTGGACAAATTTTTCTGCTGAAACGATTGCCATTTGTCAGGCCTCCTATATATTTTTTGGGACATCCCATTTACATTGTTCATTTTATCACTTTTTGATAAAAAAAGCTAGTTTTTCCCATACTTTAGATTGAATTTCTTCCAATCCAATCAATGTAAACCCTTTCTTTTTCTTAGTCCTAAGTGACTTTGGGATGACGTATGAAGAAAGTCAAGCGATCATCTTGCATCTCAAAATGATAAGGTAATTTCTCATGTTCTAATAAACTTTTGACCACAAAGAGTCCCATCCCTGAACCCTTAGCCTTGCGACTAGCATTGTCAGAAAAAGACTGGGCCAGTTTTTCTTGTTCTTCAGGACTACAGCTATTCTCGATAAAGAGTTCCCCTTCTCTCTCGCCGATGCGGACTAAGCCACCAGGAGTGGAGTGCTTGATAGCATTGCTGATGAGATTCGATAGGATTAGTCTCATGACAGATGGGTTTATGTAAGCCTGTTGATGGGTTAGGCTAATGTCTACCTGGAGTTCTCTCTCCTTGGCGAGTAAAGCATAATCTTTGACCAGACTTTGCGTCATCTGAAGGAGGTCAATCTCTTCTTTCTCGTCTCGCAATTCCTGAACAGAAGAAAGAGACAATATCTGGAGAACGTGGTGACTGAGGTCGTCCACAATCCCCAAGGCAACTCCAAGATAGTGGTCTCTATCCTTATAACGACCGATATTTTCTTTCATATTTTCGATTAGGATTTTCAAACTAGCCAGAGGTGTTTTCAGTTCATGAGAAGCCCCTCGTAGGAACTCAACCTTCATCTTCTCCAGCTGGAGAATAGCTTCATTCTTGTCATGCAAGTCCGCAATGACAGTCAAGAGATGCTGGTAAAGGCTATTGATTTGTTCCTTGAGATCACCTATCTCATCCTTAGAATCCACGCGCAATCGCACTTGGGCATCCAAATCCATCATTCGACGGGTCACCCGCTTGATTTCCAAAATCGGTGCAACAATGATCCGAGCGTAGATGTAGGCCACCAAAAGAGAAATCAGAAAGGATGCCAACAAAGTATAGGGAAGAAACTGGAGACTGATCTGCTCTGCTTCCTTTTGCAAGTCCATGGAAGCTAAAAACTGGAGAGTCATAGTGCTACCATCTTGCGTTTTCACCTCACGCTCCTCGATAAAGAGAGAAGTGGTCTGGCGATCCGTGTCCAGAGGAAGGTTGTCCTTGACTTCTAACTTGTCTTCGGTCATTTCTCCCTTGACAGCTCCTTTGATATCACTGCTCTGGGAATACAAGTCCAACACTTGCTCAATATTCTGCCTATCTTTTCCATCCAGGGACTGGGCAATGGCTGTCGCTTTCTGACCAATGGTTTCTTGACGATGGCTTAGATAAGTCGAGGGAAAGAGAAAATAAATGGCTAAATGAAGACAAATAACCAGAACACTAAAAATCGAGAAGGTATAGATAAATATCTTTGTAAATAAACCTGTTCGTTTCATTTTCGCTCCAATTTATAACCAACATTGCGCACAGTGAGGATGCAATCCAAGTCTAGCTTTTTCCGCAGTTCCTTGATATAAACATCAATGACACGATCAAAGGGAACCTCATCTGTTGCCTTCCAGACAGCATCGATAATCTGAGAACGAGTCAAGGCCCGTCCCTCATTTTTCACCAGATAGTCCAGAATTTCCAACTCTTTGGCATTAATGGCCACTTCTTCTCCTGCGAGGCTTGCGCTGTAACTCTCAAAGTCCACCTTGGTATCCTTATAAGAGAAGATTCTTCCTGTATCGTAGTAGCGCTTGAAAATCGCGTCTACCCTCACTTTTAAGAGGGAGAGGGAGAAGGGTTTTTCCAGATAGCCGTCTGCCAGAGATGCAAAGGCGCCCATCTTATATTCCTCATCCTGAAAGGCGGTCAACATCAAGACAGGTACCTGACTGGTCTTACGAATCTCCGCTAGGACTTCTAGGCCATTAAGCTTGGGCATCTGGATATCCAGTAGTACTAGAGCAACTTCATAGCTGGAAAATTTTTCCAGAGCTTCTTGTCCATCTGCTGCCTCAATGGTTTCATAACCACAATCCGTCAAATAGTCACTGATTCCCTCACGGATCATCTCTTCATCTTCTACAATTAAAATTTTCATAGAAAAAACGTTTCACATTCCTTTAAATTTCTTGTAAATCTTCTCTGTTTCATCCTGATAGGAAGAGTCCTTATCAAGATGAAATAGATAAAAATGCTACCTATATTATACCCCATTTAGGGGAGAATAGGTAGCAAGTTTTTTATTCGCTATCGAGCAAGAGCTCTTTTGGTTGTTTTCTAAGGAGATTGCTTGAAGCAAGCACCATAACGAGAATCACTAGAACCAAAGCAAGGACAAAGACGATGATAAAGTCTGATGTCTGAATGGAAATATCTAAGCTCGACAAGGTCTTGCTAAAGCCATCTACTTCTGCACCACCACCAAGATTAGAGGCTTGAGCAGCCTTACTGGCTTGCTTGGCAACACCTGAAGTAACATTGGCAAGGACGGTGTTTCCGATTGCACGAGCTGTATAGTTGGCTAGGAAGTAAGCCGAAACAAGAGCAGGGATGACAATCAGGATAGATTCAGTGATGAATTGCCCCAAGATACTTGCCTGCTTGAGACCGATAGAGAGGAGAATTCCCACTTCCTTGCGACGGGCGTTGATCCAAAGGCTGAGCAAAAGTGCAAGGAGAAGAACTGAGAAGCTCAAGCTACCCCAGAAGAGGAGGTTGGCCATCTTGTACATACCAGAGATGGATTGCTCTAGAGCTGGGTAGTTAGAGGAGCTCTTCACAAGTGTGTAGCTCTTCCAGTTGATACCACTGATACCATTCAACTCTTTCATGACGTCATCCAAGTTCTTGTCTGCTGTTACAAAGAAGGTTGCGTCCCCATAAATAGCTGTGTCTTCTGTGTATCCATAAAGTTTTGCAGCAGTGTGAATGTCTGTGATAGCTGTGTTTTCATAGAGTTCTTGTGAGTAGGTTACTGCTGACTTATTGTGACCATCAAAGAGTCCCTTGATTGTCACTTCAACTGTTTCCTTGGCCCCTTTTTCATTGTCTGCATCGTAGATATTAGAGTCCAGTTTAACCTTATCCCCTACCTTCCAACCGTGTTTAGTTGCCAAGTCCTTGTGCATGAGGATCTTGTCCTTGTCGTCGTTGGTTAGGTGCTCACCTTCAACTAGCTTATATGAGCCAGAGACAAACTTGTCTTCTTTAGAGGAGTCATTGACACCTGTAATCATCAAACTGCTTCCAAACCGTTTGGCACGGTCTGCAGTGAGATTTTTCTTGGTTTCTGGCGTTTCAATGAGGTCGTATCCAGTCAAATCTCCGATAGCGTTGATGCGTTTAACATAAGACTCGATGGCCTTATTTTCGGTGATTTTTTTGATATCCTCACCCTTAATATTCCCAGAACCACGTGGCGTTCCTTGATTGACGCGACGATTGATTTGCATGGAGAAACTATTGGTGATATTTTTAAAGGTCTCCTGAGAAGCCTTGGCAGTAGCTCCTTTGATCGACAAACCGACCAAACTCAAGCTCGCCATGAGGAGAATAATCAGGAAGATAACAATCGATTTGAAAAACTTCCTTGTGACATAGGCAAATGCGTTGTGTAACATAGGTTCCCTTTCTAGATTTGATTTCATAATTCTATCAAAACAAGCTCATCTTATTTTGTAGTGTTGCGAGTTTCAGTCAGTTTCTTATTCTTCAATTCAAGTGTAATATCTGACGCTTGTGCCACTTCCTTACTGTGGGTGACGACGATCACACATTTACCTGTTTTCTCAGCAAGTGATTTGAGCAGTTCGATAATATCTCCGGCAGTTTTAGGGTCCAGATTTCCTGTTGGCTCATCAGCTAGAATAACTGGAGCTTCTGATACTAAACTGCGAGCGATGGCTACACGTTGCTGTTGACCACCTGATAACTGGAGAACGTTCCGCTTGATCTGACTTTCATCCAAACCAAGCTCAAGAAGTGTATCCTTGCTTGCTTTTTTGTTGACCAAGCGGATATTTTCCAGCGGAGAAAGATAATCTATCAAGTTATAATTTTGAAAAACCAGGGAAATATGGTGCATGCGATGGTAAGAATATCCCTTATTCCGAATGTCCTCTCCTTGGAAAAGGATAGAACCTTCGACAGGACTATCTAGACCAGCAAGCAGGGACAAGAGAGTGGATTTTCCTGCTCCTGACTCACCAATGATACTATAAAACTTTCCGGGTTCAAAATTATACTTGATCTGATATAATACTGCTTCAGCAGTGTTCTTATAACGGTAGGTAACATCTTGCAATTGTAATAAAGTCATGATTTCTCCTTCTTAACTAATAGATGATAAAATTTCTTTCGGCGATTTTCTAAATAGAAATACGAAACAAAGGGCTACTGATAAGCAACTAAGTAGGACTAGAAAAACATAGGATTCTGCAAAGGATAGGAAACTAGTTGAAAGACTGCTTGCTTTGGCCAGCGTGTCCTGTAAGCTTGCCTGGTCTCCACTGGCTAGTACAGTTTGGAGCAGATAGGATGTGATGGCATTTCCAGCGATAAAGGATGGAAGCAAAGCTCCAAGAGATACCAACACTACCTCTAAACAGAATTGGAGGAAGATCGAACTCTTACCTTTTCCAAGTGCCAGAAGAATTCCCACTTCGTAGACCCTTTCTCTCAGCCAGAGGGACAAGACCAAAATTAGGGCTCCTGCTCCTGCTATCAACATCCCATAAAGGAAGATGGTCAGGAAGGTTTGGAAGGTCACAACTGAGTCTTTGATTTGTTCAAAGGCCTTGTTTTCCTTCTCGACTTGGTAGCCTTGACTTTCTAAAGCCAAGTTTTCCACCTGCTTCATTAGTCCGTCCATTTCCTTAGGATTTTCTACATAGAAGCGCGCTTCACTGACCTGCGGTTCACTATTTCCCAGAAGGGTTTGGCTGCTTTCATAGTCTGTAAAGACCTGGTTTTCACTGAAGTCAGAAGACAAGCCTGTGAACTTCTCTTGTTTTTTTCCAGAAAAGATGCCGACAATTTCAAAATCTACTGTTTGCCCTTTTCCAGCTTCTGACTGACCAGCATCCAAGCGAATCTTGTCATGAAGCGAAAGACCGTTCTTCTTAGCCAACTCTTCGTGGATCAGGATTTTCTTGGAGTCCCCTTTTTGAAGGTGTCGCCCTTCTTTTAGATTGAAAGCCGAACTGGTAAAGGTGACATCCTTGGATGAATCCTCGAGAGCCGTTAAGCTAACCAAGTTCTTGTCTGCAGCTGACAAATCATCACGTTCGACGCTCTGCTCACCACTCACCGCTTCCTTGTCTTTCAGTTTTGTGACCGTTTCGAGTTCAGGAGAGACATTTTCCAGTCCCTTAATCTTGCTCACGGATGCTAGGTCAGACAACTTGAAGGTCTGACCATTTTCTATCTTTTTGATAGAAAAAGATGTATTGAGTGATTTGTAAAGATTGCTTTCTACTGTTTTGTTGGACTTCATCAGAGTCAAACAGGCTGAAATTCCTGCTAAAAGGACAAATAAAATCAGAAATAAAATAAAACTTCTCAGTCGTTTTCTGCTGACATAAGCCCAAGCTCTTTGGATTGGATTCATTTGTCACCTCCATATTTGTAAGACTATTATAAAATCCAAATATGAAATGTTTATGAAATCGAAAAAACTTTTTGATTTATTTTTTGAAAAAAAGCTGGTATTTCTACCAGCTCCATTTTTATAACTGTATCCACTCAAAGCAAAGAAAATGCAGAAACTAAACCAGAGAGGATGTTGGCTGTGGCATGCATTAGCCAACTTGGTAAAATTGATCCTCCTGCTATCTTTTCATTAACAAAACCAAGATAAGCTGCTATTGCTCCAGTAAAAAATACAATGAAAAAAGTGACTCCCAAACTCACTACTGAAGCAAACAACACTCCATGAAGCAATCCAAAAGCGAAGGCCTGTATGGTATTTGCAAAGACAAACGGCATGTGATTTGCCATTCGTTTCAGTAGAAAACCTCTAAATAATAATTCCTCTGGTAAAGATGTTTGCAAAATACTGTAAATTAGAATACTTGGTAAAGCCTTAGAACCCATAGCAGAAAAAGCCGAAGTAGCTGTTTCTAGACCACGAGAAAGAGGAAAGATAAGGATAGAAAAAATAGTAAATAAGGAAAATCCCCCCACCATCCATAAAATCAGATGCAAAGTTTTTACTCTTTTGATAGCTTTTAGTCCGATCCATTCCATAAATGGAACTTTCCCCCTCATAGTCATAAACCACCAGATAGAAGGTAGTAAAATAATAAAGAGAATTTGAATAAAGGCGCTCATTATTCGTTGAAGTTCATTAACCATCGTAATCCTCCTTTACACTTTTGAAATACTCATTTCAAATACCAAATGACTATCTACTCCTCCTTTCCTACCTTATATATCCGTTTTAACCAAGCCTATTAGTATCCATTACTCGATGATCTTTCATATAAGACTTTTTGCAGTTACTTTCTATCTGTATTATAGCACTATTTAAAAGAAAAGAAAAAAACAAGAAAGGTAGACCTCTCTTGTTGAATAATCACTATGCGTGCTAACAAAAAAAGAGCTAGCAAAAGCTAACTCTTACCCTATGCGGAGAGAGGGACTTGAACCCTCACGACCTAAAGCGGTCACAGGATCCTTAGTCCTGCGCGTCTGCCAATTCCGCCATCCCCGCGTCGATTACTTTACTAGTATATCAACTTTCAAAATCTTTGTCAACACTTTTTTCAGATTTTTTTCATTTTTCCAACAGGCTTATTGTTCAATTTCAGCAAGGTTTTCATCCAGTAATTTTGCTCCCAATGTATTCTTAAAATGCCCAAGAGCAAACTGATGATTTTCTGGCCAAATAGAGGCAACTGCAGGCTTGACAATCTCGATTTGATAACCTAAATTATAAGCATCAATAGCCGTATGAAGGACGCAAATGTCCGTCAAAACACCTGTTAGGATAACAGTATCAACCCGACGTTCCCGCAAACGGATATCTAAGTCCGTTCCTGAAAAAGCTGAATAGTGACGTTTGTCCATCCAAAAGACGCGACTATCCGCCTCATGCTCAGCATAAAAATCAGCTAGGGAGCCATAAAGGTTACGCCCACTAGTTCCGATGATGTTGTGTGGTGGAAAAAGCTTACTTTCTGGGTGGAATGTATCCTTCTCCTCATGAGCATCAATGGTAAAAAAGACATAATCCCCACGTTCAAAAGCCAGTCTGGTTACGCGATTGATTGCTTCTGATATGGCTTGAGCAGGCGCTCCAGCAGTTAGCTTTCCATGGTCTGCTACGAAATCCTCTGTATAGTCAATTGAGATTAAAGCCTTTGCCATTAGTAGTCCCTCTTTTTCACTTCCTCAAAAATATCACCAATTAGAACTTTGAGATAAGTCCCCTTCATTCCTAATGAACGACTCTCAATAATTCCCGCAGACTCCAATTTACGAAGCGCATTGACAATCACTGAGCGTGTAATGCCAATACGATCTGCAATAACTGATGCCGTCAGCTGCCCTTCATTTCCATCCAATTCAGCTAAAATAGCTGATACGGCACGAAGTTCTGAATAGGAAAGGGTGTTGACCGCCATAGTAACAGCCGTACGACGGCGAATATTTTTCTCGTCTTCTTCGCGTTGGAAGTTCAAGAGTTGAATTCCCACAACCGTGCTCGCAATCTCGACAAGGATCAAATCTTCATCTTCAAATTTCTTGTCATTGCGCCAAATGATTAAAGAACCTAGACGAATCCCTGATACATGAATCGGAGCGATGGTCGTCAAACCATCTGGAAAGTCCGCACGGCTCTCCACAGGGAAAATGGTCAAATCATGTTCAACAGGAAGATTGGCTTCTGTATCATAGATCATGTTTGCCCCTTGTACATAGACGTCAGGGAAGATTTTGGTTTGGAAGAACTGTTCTACACGGTCATTATTGGTCTTATAACGCATAAAGTAGCCCAAGAGACGTCCCTTGTTATTCACAATACAAGCGTTACAGTCAATAATATCAGCTAACTGGCGTGTAATCGCATTGTAAGGAAGTTCATCTTGGAGTTGCTCCTCAGAGCGCTTTAGAATAGACGTGATTTTTCTTGTTTTTTCTAATAAATGTGCCATTTTTTACCTCGCATATAATCGCTTCCATTATAACATAGAAAAGTCTTTATTTCAATAATTATCTGAAAATTGCTTATTTAATTGCAATTTTGAACAGCAAAAATATTTTAGAAAAAAAGCGATTTTTTTATTGACATCCTATTTTATTTTTGATATTATAACATCATAAGAAGATGACATGATAAATCCCTTTCCGTTTCACCTATCCTTTACTATCGCCATCTTCTTTTACTATCGGTCTCCTTATATATAAAAGCGATTCACACTGTGAATCGCTTTTTTCTATTTGTCTCCTTTGTTACGAATAACAAAACCGGTTTTCTTTTCGCTTGAAGTGTTGCGAGGTTTTTTATTGTCTTTATTACGGTAACGTCTATCTTTATCAAAACGGTCGCTTCCACGACTGCCTTTCTTGAAGTCATCACGGCGACCATTGCCGCGGCGATCACGACCTCGACGGTCGTCTCCACGACGGCCTCCTCGATCTCCCTTGCCTTTACCACCAAAGCCATTACCTGATGGTTTAAATGGCAGTGGTTTTTCACGCGCAATCTCCACTTCAGGAAGGCTGTCTGGATCTTGGACTGTCAGACTCAAGATATACATAGCCAATTCTTCTGGACTAAATTCTGCAGCTAACTTACGAGCATCTTTAGCAAATTTCTCAAAGTTCCCACGAATAGCTTCGTCTGCGAAGTCTCGTTCGATTTTCTTGAGCGCTACTTGTTTCTTAGCTTGGAAGGCTTCTTCTGCTGTCGCTGGTTTCAAGCCTTTCATGCGTTTCTTAGTCAAGTTTTCAATAATTTGAAGGTAGCCCATTTCATTTGGAGAAACAAAGGTAATAGATTGACCTGACTTACCAGCACGACCTGTACGACCGATACGGTGAACGTAACTTTCAGGATCTTGTGGAATATCGTAGTTGTAGACATGGGTCACACCTGAGATATCCAAACCACGTGCTGCCACGTCTGTCGCAACTAGAACATCAAGATTGCCATTTTTAAAATCACGAAGGACACGAAGACGTTTGTTTTGGTCTAAGTCACCATGAATTCCTTCTGCACGGAAGCCACGGATTTTAAGACCACGAGTCAATTCATCCACACGGCGTTTGGTGCGACCAAATACAATAGCGAGTTCTGGTTGTTCCACGTCCATGAGACGGGTCATAGTATCAAATTTTTCTTGTTCCTTGACACGAATATAGTACTGATCAACCAGCTCTGTTGTCAATTCCTTGGCAGCAATCTTGACATGCTCAGGGTCTTTCATAAACTGAACACCGATACGTTTGATAGCATCTGGCATGGTTGCTGAAAAGAGCAAAGTTTGACGATTTTCAGGGACACGGGAAATGATGGCTTCGATGTCTTCAAGGAAGCCCATGTTGAGCATTTCATCCGCTTCGTCAAGGATAAGCGTTTCAATATCTTGTAATTTCAAGGCCTTGCGTTTAATCAAGTCCAAGAGACGGCCTGGTGTTCCGACCACGATGTGGGCACCAGATTTAAGGGCCTTAATTTGTTTTTCAATGCTGGAACCACCGTAAACTGAGCGAACTTTCACTCCTTTGCTACGGCCAAAGCGAAAGAGTTCCTCTTGACTTTGAACAGCGAGCTCACGAGTTGGAGCGATAACCAAGGCTTGGATGGTCGCTTCTTCTGTACGGATTTTTTCAAGAGTTGGCAAGCCAAAGGCTGCAGTTTTTCCTGTACCTGTCTGAGCTTGACCGATAACGTCTTTTCCTTCGAGAGCCAATGGAATGGTCTGTTCTTGGATGGGACTGGCTTCTACAAATCCAGCTTTTTCAATCTCTGCTAGCAATTCAGCAGACAAGTTAAATTCATTAAATTTCACGTTATTCTTCTTTCTAAAGGTGGTGCGAAGCCACCCTATAGGGCTTTAGTTTATACTTTTCTTTTCATGACGTATCTTCTACAAAAAAGAGATACCGTGTTGCTTCTTTTCCACGAAAGAAAAGTACGAGTTTCTTTGCAACCTATCTAGTATAACACAAGAGAGAAGCAAAAGATAGTAGAATCCTTTAGGAAAATCATGTAAACGATTTTTTAACAGTAAAGTGGCCTGAAACTTCTTTTTCAAAGGATTTGAAGGGACCATTTCAAGCTCACTTCATTTCCCGTAGCAGATTTGTGCAAAAAGTGTTTTCTTATGCTAGAATGAAAATCGAATAGGAGGACTATAAATGTTAACATATGATTTAATCGTTATCGGATTTGGTAAAGCTGGTAAAACACTAGCTGGTAAATTGGCTTCAGCTGGCAAAAAAGTTGCCCTCGTTGAACGTAGCAAAGCTATGTACGGTGGAACTTGTATCAACATCGGATGTATCCCAACTAAAACCTTGCTAGTTGCTGCTGAGAAAGACTTGTCTTTTGAAGAAGTCATTGCTACCAAAAATACTATCACTAGTCGCCTCAATGGTAAAAACTATGCTACTGTTGCGGGTACAGGTGTGGACATCTTTGATGCGGAAGCTCACTTCCTTTCAAATAAAGTCATCGAAATCCAGGCTGGTGATGAAAAACAAGAACTGACTGCTGAAACTATCGTTATCAACACTGGTGCTGTTTCAAACGTCTTGCCAATCCCTGGACTTGCTACAAGTAAGAATGTCTTTGACTCGACAGGTATCCAAAACTTGGACAAATTGCCAGAAAAACTTGGTGTCCTTGGTGGCGGAAATATCGGTCTTGAATTTGCAGGTCTTTACAACAAACTTGGAAGCAAAGTTACAGTCCTAGATGCCTTGGATACTTTCCTACCTCGTGCAGAACCTTCCATCGCAGCTCTTGCTAAACAATACATGGAAGAAGACGGTATTGAATTGCTTCAAAACATCCGTACTACTGAAATCAAAAACGACGGTGACCAAGTCCTTGTCGTAACTGAAAACGAAACTTACCGTTTCGACGCCCTTCTCTATGCAACTGGACGTAAACCAAACGTCGAACCACTTCAACTTGAGAATACCGATATTGAACTAACGGAACGTGGTGCTATCAAGGTTGACAAACACTGTCAAACAAACGTTCCTGGTGTTTTCGCAGTTGGAGACGTCAACGGTGGACCTCAATTTACCTACATCTCACTTGATGACTTCCGTGTTGTCTATAGTTACCTTGCTGGAGATGGTAGCTACACTCTTGAAGACCGTCTCAATGTGCCAAACACCATGTTCATCACACCTGCACTTTCACAAGTTGGTTTGACGGAAAGCCAAGCAGCTGATTTGAAACTTCCATACGCAGTGAAGGAAATCCCTGTTGCTGCCATGCCTCGTGGTCACGTAAACGGAGACCTTCGCGGAGCCTTCAAAGCTGTTGTCAATACTGAAACAAAAGAAATTCTTGGAGCAACCATCTTCTCAGAAGGTTCTCAAGAAATCATCAACATCATCACTGTTGCCATGGACAACAAGATTCCTTACACTTACTTCACAAAACAAATCTTCACTCACCCAACCTTGGCTGAGAACTTGAATGACTTGTTTGCGATTTAAGTTGAGACTGATTTGTGAGCTAACAGCCCTATTGGGGCTGTTTTTGCTTCTGCGAAATCTCAAATCTGTCTTTTCTTTCTTTTATGATATAATAGAAACATGAAATTAAAAACTACTTTGGGCCTTCTTGCTGGGCGTTCTTCTCACTTCATTTTAAGCCGTCTTGGCCGTGGAAGTACGCTCCCAGGAAAACTTGCCCTTCAATTTGATAAAGATATTTTACAAAACCTTGCTAAGAACTACGAGATTGTCGTGGTCACTGGAACCAATGGAAAAACCCTGACAACTGCCCTCACTGTCGGCATTTTAAAAGAGGTTTATGGTCAAGTTCTGACCAACCCAAGCGGTGCCAATATGATCACAGGGATTACGACAACCTTCTTGACTGCCAAATCCTCTAAAACTGGAAAAAATATTGCTGTCCTCGAAATCGACGAGGCCAGTCTATCTCGTATCTGTGACTACATCCATCCTAGCCTTTTTGTCATCACTAATATTTTCCGTGACCAGATGGACCGCTACGGTGAGATTTACACGACTTATAACATGATTTTGGATGCCATTCGTAAGGTGCCTACGGCTACTGTTCTCCTTAACGGTGACAGTCCACTTTTCTACAAGCCAGCTATTCCAAATCCTGTTCAGTATTTTGGTTTTGACTTGGAAAAAGGGCCAGCCCAACTGGCTCACTACAATACCGAAGGTATTCTCTGCCCTGACTGTCAAGGCATCCTCAAATATGAGCACAATACCTATGCCAACTTGGGTGCCTATATCTGTGAAAATTGTGGTTGCAAACGTCCTGACTTGGACTACCGTCTGACAGACTTGGTTGAATTGACCAACAATCGCTCCCGCTTTGTCATTGACGGCCAGGAATACGGCATCCAAATCGGTGGACTCTACAACATCTACAATGCTCTAGCTGCAGTTGCCATCGCCCGTTTCCTCGGTGCAGATTCGCAACGGATCAAGCAAGGATTTGACAAGAGTCGCGCTGTATTCGGGCGCCAGGAGACCTTCCATATCGGTGATAAGGAATGTACTCTCGTCTTGATTAAAAATCCAGTCGGTGCAACTCAGGCTATCGAGATGATCAAACTAGCGCCTTATCCATTTAGCCTATCTGTCCTTCTCAACGCCAACTATGCCGATGGGATTGACACTAGCTGGATCTGGGATGCTGACTTTGAACAAATTGCTGACATGGACATTCCTGAAATCAACGCTGGTGGTGTTCGTCATTCTGAAATCGCGCGTCGTCTACGAGTGACAGGCTATCCAGCTGAGAAAATCACTGAAACAAGCAATCTGGAACAAGTTCTCAAGACCATTGAGAACCAAGATTGTAAGCATGCCTATATCCTGGCTACCTATACTGCTATGCTAGAATTCCGCGAACTGCTGGCTAGTCGTCAGATTGTTAGAAAGGAGATGAACTAATGGTTTATACTTCACTTTCCTCAAAAGCTGGCAACTACCCTTATCAGCTCAACATTGCCCACCTCTACGGAAACCTCATGAATACCTACGGGGATAATGGAAACATCCTCATGCTCAAGTATGTGGCTGAAAAACTAGGGGCCCATGTGACGGTTGACATCGTTTCACTTCATGATGATTTTAATGAAGACTACTATGATATTGCCTTTTTCGGCGGTGGTCAAGACTTTGAACAAAGCATCATCGCAGGCGATCTACCTGCTAAGAAAGAGAGCATTGACAACTACATCCAAAACGACGGAGTAGTTCTAGCCATCTGCGGTGGTTTCCAACTATTGGGGCAATATTATGTTGAAGCTTCAGGCAAACGCATCGAAGGGCTCGGTGTCATGGGCCACTATACCCTCAACCAGACCAATAACCGCTTTATCGGTGACATCAAGATTCATAATGACGAATTCGATGAAACCTACTACGGCTTTGAAAATCACCAAGGTCGTACCTTCCTTTCTGATGACCAAAAACCGCTGGGTCAGGTTGTCTATGGAAATGGAAATAACGAAGAAAAGATCGGCGAAGGGGTTCATTACAAGAATGTCTTTGGTTCCTACTTCCACGGACCTATCCTCTCTCGCAATGCCAATCTAGCTTATCGCCTGGTTACTACTGCCCTCAAGAAGAAATACGGTCAGGATATCCAACTCCCTGCCTATGAGGACATCCTCAGTCAAGAAATCGCTGAAGAATACAGCGACGTGAAAAGCAAGGCTGACTTTTCTTAAACTAAGGAAAATTAGATAAAAGAACTCCCCTATCTTGTCGGAGTTCTTTTTGCCTGTTCTTTTACCCTTCTCTCTTGCATTTTCTCTCTTTTTTTGCCAAAATAGAGGGGTAGAAAGAAGGTAGCATATGTCTAAATTACAACAAATCGTAACATATCTTGAATCAGAAAAACTAGACGTCGCTGTCGTATCTGACCCCGTCACTATTAATTACCTCACTGGCTTTTACAGTGATCCCCATGAACGCCAAATGTTCCTCTTTGTTCTAGCAGATCAGGAACCTCTCCTCTTTGTCCCAGCCCTTGAGATTGAGCGTGCAAGCAGCACTGTCTCTTTCCCAGTTGTAGGCTATGTGGATTCTGAAAATCCATGGCAAAAAATCAAAAATGCTTTGCCTCAGCACGACTTCAAACGTGTCGCTGTTGAGTTTGACAACCTCATCTTGACCAAATACCATGGTTTGAAAACAGTCTTTGAGACTGCTGAGTTTGAAAACCTCACTCCTCGCATCCAACGCATGCGCCTCATCAAATCAGCTGATGAAGTGCAAAAAATGATGGTTGCAGGTATCTATGCTGATAAGGCTGTAAAAGTTGGTTTTGACAATATTTCTCTTGATAAGACTGAGACAGACATCATTGCCCAAATCGACTTTGCCATGAAACGTGAAGGCTATGAAATGAGCTTTGATACCATGGTCTTGACTGGCGATAACGCTGCAAATCCACACGGCATTCCTGGTGCAAACAAGGTCGAAAAAGACGCCCTTCTCCTCTTTGACCTCGGTGTCATGGTTAATGGCTACGCCTCAGATATGACTCGTACGGTCGCTGTCGGTAAACCAGACCAATTCAAGAAAGACATTTACAACTTGACACTTGAAGCCCAACAAGCTGCCCTTGACTTCATCAAGCCAGGTGTGACTGCACATGAAGTTGACCGCTCTGCCCGTGAAGTCATTGAAAAAGCTGGTTATGGTGAGTACTTCAACCACCGTCTCGGTCACGGTATCGGTATGGATGTCCACGAATTCCCTTCTATCATGGAAGGAAACGACATGGTCATTGAAGAAGGCATGTGTTTCTCTGTTGAACCTGGTATCTATATCCCTGGTAAAGTCGGTGTTCGTATCGAAGACTGCGGTGTTGTTACCAAGGATGGCTTTGACCTCTTTACAAGCACCAGCAAAGATTTGCTTTATTTTGATTAAATATAGACAAGCAAAAAGTCAGCTATTGAAGCTGACTTTTTTATTTTATCTTCTTGACGCTCTGAAAGACTACAAATCCCACAACCATTCCCAAGGTGTTTTGTAGGAAGTTTGGAAGTATTTCTGGTAAGGCTGCTGACCAGCCATTCATTAGAGTTGAGCCCAGAGCGTAGCCACTTACCATGACGATAGTAGCTAAGACTAAGCCCAACCATTGCCATTTCCCTTTAAAACCTGCAAAAAATCCTTGCAAGCCATGGTTTACCAAGCTAAAGAACATCCACTGTGGAAAGCCTGATAAAAGGTCAAGCAGAAAAGCTGCTAGTCCTCCAACGACGGCCCCTTCTTTACTGCCAAAGTAAAAGGCAGTAAAGAAAATACCTGCATCCAAGAGAGTCAATATTCCTGTTGCCGTTCCAATTTTCAAGTAATAACCTAGGACTACTGAAAGGGCGGTTAGAAGGGATACAAGGGCGATTTTAGTTGTTTTTGTTTGCTTCATATTGTCTTACTCCATATTGATCTGCTTGTGCAATAGCACGATAAACGAAAGCTTTAGAATTTTCTACTGCTGGTAAAAGTTCATCCCCTTTAACCAAGTGACTGGCGATGCTTGAGGCAAAGGTACAACCTGCACCAGCATTTTGCCCTTGGATAACGGGATTTTCTAGGACAGTGAAAGTTTGTCCATCATAAAAGACATCCACAGCCTTGTCCTGACTAAGGCGATTGCCTCCCTTGATAATAACTGCCGGCGCTCCTAAATCATGCAATTTCTGCGCTGCAGCTTTCATATCTTCCAAGGTTTTGATCTCCTGATCTGCTAGCAATTCTGCTTCTGGGAGATTAGGAGTAATCACACTCACATAAGGGAAAAAGCGAATCAACTCTTGACAGAGTTCACTTACAGCTACATCATGCGTTTCCTTGCAGACCAAAACGGGGTCCAATACCACAGGCACCCCCGGACGTTGCTTGATAAAGTCCAGTGCCTTCTCAGCCACACTGACAGTAGGAAGAAGGCCAATCTTAATCCCTGCAAACTCGACATCACGCAAGCTATTCAACTCATGTTGGAAAATAGTATCATCCGTAGGGAAGACTTCAAAGCCCTTTTCGGTCAAGGCCGTCAAACAAGTGACAGCTACAAAGCCATGCAAGCCGTTCAAGGTATAAGTGGCCAAATCAGCTGACAAACCACCACCACTAAAAATATCATTCCCAGAAAGGGCTAAAATACGATTATTCTTCATAACGAATCTCCTTTAAATACAAGCCATTTGGTGCCGCCGTTGGACCCGCAAGTTTTCTATCTTTCTTCTCCAAAATCAAGTCAATCTGCTCAACTGGCATGCGGTTATTGCCGATTTTGAGAAGAGTCCCCACCATATTACGAATCTGCTTATACAAGAAGCCATTTCCTGAGAAGGTAAAGATTAAAAACTGCCCTGTCTCATCAACACTAAGACTAGCTTCTGTAATGGTCCGAACCTTGTCCTCTACACTCGTTCCAGATGCTGTAAAACCGGTGAAATCATGGGTTCCTTCTAATTTCTTGACAGCCTCCTGCATCCGCTCTACATCGAGGGGATAGGGAAAGTGAGTAGCATAGTGACGGCGCATCGGATTTTTAGGACGCCCCCTATCTACTATAAACTCATAGGTCTTGCTATGTTTTGCATAACGGCAATGAAAATCATCCACCACAAGCTCAATTGAAATCACATCGATATCTTCTGGTGACTGGGTATCCAGAGCAAAACGGAGTTTTTCCTCATCCATCTGATAGGGCAGATCAAAATGAATAACCTGACCAAGAGCATGAACCCCACTATCCGTCCTACCAGCACCGTGTACAGTGATGGCTTGCCCCTTATTGAGTCTCGTTAAAGTTTTTTCGATTTCCTCTTGAACGCTCCGCGCATGAGGCTGGCGCTGAAAACCAGCAAAGGCATAACCATCATAGGAAATGATTGCTTTATATCTTGTCATAACTTCTATTTTATCAGGAAATAAAAGTGTAAACAAGTTTAAAAACCAATAATTGTCTGGGTACAAAATTCCAAAAAAGAAAAACTTAGGAAACCAATCCTAAGCTCTCTTTTGAAGTGCGTACATAACAAAGATAGAAGTGACAATCAACCAGCATCCTAGAATGGTGAAGACCAACATACCGTTTTGAGTCACCAAGCCAATCGCCCCAAGAATAAACGGTGTCGTAAAGGCTCCAAAGCTACATCCTAGCACTGCAAAAGATGTTGCCTGATTAAGAAGCTTGGCTGGGATTCTTTCAGAAAGAAGCTGAAAGACAGTGGTCAAGGCCACACTGTAAGAAAAACCTGCCACAATACTTCCAACTACCATCACACCCAATGACGGAGACAAGGCAATCACAATCTGCCCCAATCCAAAGGTGATACCTGACCAAAGGAGCAATCTTTCTTTAAACAGAGAGATAAAGAAAGAAAAACTCACACCAGCCAAGATACCAATCAACTGCATGATACTTAAAACCAAGCTCGATAACTGGGCATCCCCTAGACCTCTTTCCACCATCAGACTAGGAATACGGATGGTGATAGCTGTGTTGGTGCAGACAACAACTGCTGCTTCGACAGCCAATAGAAAAATCAAGCCTTTCATCTGTCCTGTCAAACGAGTCGTTTCAGTCTCTTTTTTCTTTGTTTCTTTCTTTTCTTTCCCATAAGGGACAAAGAGCAGATAAAGGATCAATACTAAAAATCCCGCACTGTAGGCCAAGAAGGTCACTGTCCATCCCAAGGATAAGAGTTGACCGACCACTAGAGTCAAAATCGATGCCCCGACAACTTCTGCTGATCCGCGAAGACCCAACATCTGGATCCGTGTCTTTCCATGATAGCGTTCGCTAATGATGGAAATGGCCTTGGCATTGATCATCCCAACACCCAAGCCAAATAAAATCCGCATCGCAAAGACAAAGTTGTACTCCTGATACCAGAAGGGAGCTGTTCCACCGATAGAGAGGATGAGAAGGCCCAGACTAATCTGAAGTCGCTCAGGAAACAAACGCTCCAAAAAACCATTTAAAACCAGCATAATCATGATTCCAAAAGAAGGGAGACTGACCAGGAGCTCGATTTGTTCTTTAGGGTAGCCTTGATAGTAGTCAAACATGGCTGGCAGAGCACTTGAGATGGAGAAGGAGGTAATCAAAACGAGGGAGAGGGCCAAAATACTAGCCCGTTCTAAAAATTGTTTCATGAATTTTCTTTCTGTATATTTCTCACTGTTGATCCTTTTAGAAGGAAGATGGCAAGAAAAGAAGGAGCCCGATTGAACTAAAGACTCCGTCCTAACTTTCCTAATAGGAAGACTATTTTCGCTTGATTTGCTTGATCAGATAGAAGATGAAGCCTGCAACCATATACGCTGCAAAAATGATCAAACACCATTTGATGACCACGTCCCAACCCTTGTTCACATTTAAAAAGAAATAAGGGAAGGGATTGTCCTTGGAATTCGGAATATTGAGTTTTAAGACCAGGCCGTTAAACAAGGCAAAAATCATATAAACTAAGGGCAAGATGGTCCACAAGACTGGATCCCAGATCTTGTATTGACCCCGTTTATCAAAGAAGAGGGTGTCGGCTAAAAACCAGAGTGGAACGATATAGTGGCAAAGGAAATTTTCCACACGGTAAAAGTCTGTCGCGATCGGAGCAAGCATAAAATGGTAAATCACACAGGTAATCATGATACTCATGGTAACGCCACCCTTGAGACGAAGCAAGGTCGGACTTTGCCAATTTTCACCTGAACGGCTCATCACACGGAGCAGATAGCCCGTGAAAATCGTTACCAAAAGATTGGACAATACTGTGTAGTAAAGGAGCATACCAAAACCACCATGCTTGGTGATCTCTAAATAAACTCCTGTAAATGCCGCTAAGAACAAGAGGACACGACTATAAAAAATAAATTTATAATTCAGTTTCATGGCTAGATTTTCTTAACAAATTCTGACTTGAGTTTCATAGCTCCAAAACCATCAATCTTACAATCGATGTTGTGGTCACCTTCTACGATACGGATATTTTTAACACGAGTTCCTTGTTTCAAATCCTTTGGCGCACCTTTTACTTTCAAGTCCTTGATTAAGGTTACAGTATCGCCGTCAGCCAATTTATTTCCATTGGCATCGATAGCAACAACACCTTCTTCTACTTCTGCAACTTCTGCAGGATTCCACTCATAGGCACACTCTGGGCAGACCAAGAGACTTCCGTCTTCGTAGACATATTCTGAATTACATTTCGGGCAATTTGGTAAGTTGTTCATAAGTCCTCCTTAAACTAACAATTATTCTTTAAAATTCATATGTTATTGAACAGCAACTATTATACCGTAAAATCCTACTTTTGACAATGTGTCCTAAGTCCAGCAGACAAAAAATCATGCAACTGTTTACAGTTACATGACTTTTAAAAGATGATTGCTCATGGGCGCTTATCAAGCGCCTCATGATAAAAGGGGTAGCAACTATATTTTACAAACCAGGAGCTTGTCCAAGTTCTGCTGCAAGCATCCAAACTGTTTTCTCAAGTTCAGCCTTAGCACCAACAAAGATATCGTTTGTAACATCATCGCCTTCTTCATCAGTCACATCCAAAGCTTTTTGGAAAAGCGTGATGAGGTAGCGATAAATCGCTAGAACACGTTCCAAACTTTCTTCAACGTTACGGAATTCCCCTTCTTCTTCTTCTTCGATTTCACTGTGTTGAAGGAATTCTGTCAAAGTTGAGTAAGGTTTGCCACCAAGGGTGATCAAACGTTCGCTGATTTCGTCAAGATAGCCATCAAGGCTGTCCATGTATTCATCCATTTTTGGATGCCATACGAGGAAACCACGACCACGCATATACCAGTGTACTTGGTGAAGGGCAATGTGAGCCACATACAAGTCCGCTACTGCTTGGTTCAATACTTCCTTTGTTTTTACCAATGCTACTGGCGCTGTTTTAGATAATGTTGTAACGTCTTTTACTGCTTCTTTTTTCAATTCAACCATATTTCTTACCTCTTTCATTTTTTTGTAACCATCTTCTTAGTGGTTACAATATAAGTATACTACTACCAGAAAACGATAGCAAGGAAAATGTACTATCTGAGAAAAGTTGCAATAGACTGATAATTTAAGAAAAATTTACAGCATCTATAAAAAAGACAGTCTTAGAAGACTGTCTGGAATAACCTAGATTATTTTACAAAATCAAGCAATGCCAAAAAGCTTTCAGCTTCAAGTGACGCACCACCAACAAGGGCACCGTCAACGTCTGGGCAAGCCATGTATGAAGCAACGTTCTCAGGTTTAACAGAACCACCGTATTGAACACGAACTTTGTCAGCAACTTCTGGACCAAAGTCTGCAGCTACAACGTCACGAACGACTTTACACATTTTTTGTGCATCGTCTTGTGAAGCTGATTTACCAGTACCGATAGCCCAGATTGGCTCATAAGCGATAACGGATGCAGCAACTTGTTCAGCAGTCAATCCTGCAAGAGCAGCAGATACTTGAGCACCTACGAATTCGGCAGCTTTACCAGCTTCATAAGTTTCAAGTGACTCACCACAACAGATGATTGGAAGCATACCGTTCGCAAAGATTGCTTTTGCTTTTTTGTTGATATCTTCGTCAGTTTCATGGAAGTAGTCACGTCGTTCTGAGTGACCGATAACAACGTAGTCAGTACCGATTTCTTTCAAAACTTGTGGGCTAGTTTCACCAGTAAATGCACCTGCATTTTCAAAGTAGCAGTTTTGAGCAGCAACTTTAAGGTTTGAACCTTTAGCCGCAGCAAGAACAGCTGTCAAATCAACTGCAGGAGCTGCGATACCTGCTTCAACAAGGTCTGATGAAGGAAGTTTTGATGCAACGGCTTCAACGAATGCTTTTGCTTCTTCTGGATTTTTGTTCATTTTCCAGTTACCAGCGATAAATGGTTTACGTGACATTTCACATACCTCTTTTTTCATTTTATTCACTATTATTCTATCATATTTATAAGGAGCTTGCAAACCTTACTCTAATTTTCAAGATTTTTCAAGCGACTAATCTTGCCACAAATTCATGGCATCGAGGAAATCAGCCGAAGCCTGAACTTGTTTGGGATTGTTCGCTTCTCGCTCTGCTCGTTTGGCCTCTACCTGAGCCACAGACAGAATACCTTCATGGCGCCAGTTTCGTAGGATTGCCTGAATATATTTCCAGTTTGGCTTGCCATTGAGAACAGCCTCTCGGAGAGCTTCCTTGATCAAATCCGCCTTAACTCCGTCTTCTTTGACAGTCTTAGAAAGATCTTCGATTTCAAATGGTGTTAATAAGCGTCCCAATTCTTGCTGAAAAGTTTCAACCAGATCCTTCAATTGATTCTGCGGGTTGGGGGCAGTTGTATCTGGAGTTTGGTTGTCTAGCAAGCTATCCAAGCGTTCAAAAGCCAAACTAGCATCAAAAATCAGCTCAATTTCCCCATTTAGTTCAATGGTCCGATATTGTAGCAAACCATTTTCAGTCAAATTCGAAATGGATTGGTTGACATCTGCCACTTCTTTCCCAATGATTTCAGCAATCTGGCTAGGCGAAACATCTCCTAAGGCTGTGGTGTTTTGTAGATAGAAAAATTGCCAGACGAGAAAATCTTCGCTGGAAGGAAAGAGTTCCTTAAAATGCAAGAGCAGGGCACTTGGCAAAACCAAGTTCCCTGATTTAAAAGCGTCAAAATATGTCATAATTCCTCTTATAAATATCCAAATGAAGCTGCATCGTCCTCTACCTTTTTCCAGTCAAAAGGAGTTTCTTGATAAACTGCATAGTTTACCCAATTGCTGAAAAAGAGAGCAGCTGATGAAGACCAACAGAGACAGGGCGTCTCATTTACATCATCATTTTTAAAGTAGTTCTCTGGGATATGAGGGTCGAGTCCCGCCTCATAATCACGAAAATACTCTCTTGCCAAAGTTTCACGATCGTACTCCAAATGACCAAAACTATAAATCTCACGCAAATCTCGACTAGCTAGGATAGAAACCCCAACCTCAGGACCTTCTGACAGAATCTCCAGATTGGTCTTGTTTAAGATTTCTTCTTTTAAAATCTCAGTATGACGAGAATGAGGAGCTACATAGCGATCATCAAAACCTCTAAAAAGAAGGTGCCCTTCTTTCAAGGTGTCCTGTGGATAAATGCCTGATAGTTTCCGATCCATCTGGTGCTTTTCAACGCCATAGCGAACATAAAGACCTGCTTGTGCTCCCCAACAGATATGGAGGGTTGAAAAAACATGCGTCTTGGACCATTCGATGACCTGTTTGAATTCCTCCCAGTAGTCCACCTCTTCAAAAGGCAAATGCTCCACTGGTGCTCCTGTAATAATCATTCCATCAAAAAAGTCATCCTTGACCTCTGGAAAGGTCTTATAGAAGGTTTCCATATGTTCGGCACGAGTTGTCTTGGAACGATGTGTTTCCATATATAAGAAATCAATATCTAATTGCAAAGGGGTATTAGCCAAATGCCGTAAGAGTTGCGTTTCTGTTACCATCTTTTGAGGCATGAGATTTAAAATCAAAATCTTCAAGGGGCGAATATCCTGATGAGCAGCCCGTTGGTCGTCCATAACAAAGATATTTTCTGTCCTTAAAATCTCCACAGCTGGTAATTTTTTATCAATTCGAATCGGCATAATATCCTCCTAACAGTTCTCTATTTCGGGAATGATCTTGTCTGTTTGAAAGTAAAAACCTCCAAATACTTCTTCCCTTTATTATACTGTATGAAGATATAGTTTTCAATTATAGTTTTTCTCTAACTAGCTATAGTTAATCTATATAGCAGATGAAGAGAAAACAGCCCCAAGGACTGTTTTTCATTAATAATGCATAAGTACCTTGTAATCGTAATCTCCGATTTTTTCACGGCCTTTAAGCTCATCCAACTCAATCAAGAAAGCACAACCGGCTACAACACCACCAAGTCTTTCAATCATCTCAATCGTTGCCTTGACAGTTCCACCTGTTGCCAAAAGATCATCTACGATGAGAACACGTTGGCCTGGCTTGATCGCATCAGCATGCATAGTTAAGGTATCAATACCGTACTCTTTCTCATAGTCAGCAGAAATGACTTCACGTGGCAATTTCCCTGGTTTACGAACAGGAGCAAATCCAATTCCCAGCTCAAAAGCAACTGGGCAGCCAACAATAAATCCACGAGCCTCTGGACCCACGATCATGTCGATTTTCTTGTCAGTTGCATACTGAACAATTTCACGAACAGCGTAGCTATAAGCATTTCCATCTGCCATCAAAGGGCTGATATCACGGAAGGTAATACCTTCCTTAGGATAATTTTCAATCGTTGCGATATAATCTTTTAAATTCATCTTTTTCTTTCTTTCAAAGTTTTTTACTCTCTATTATACCACATTTTCTGTGAAAGAAGAAGAGGAAAAGCACTATTCTCTTGCTCCGTCAGGTTATTAATGGAGTTATTTTTCCTGGAGTAAACTTATCATCAAAAAAACGAGCACTTTCGCACTCGTTCTCTGATATAAACTACTGATTAAAGTGAGTTTACGTCAACCTTGATACCAACACCTTGAGTAGTTGTGATTGTCAAGTTTGTTACGTAAGTTCCTTTAGCTGTAGCTGGTTTTGCTTTTTGGATTGTTTCGTTGAAAGCTTTGAAGTTCTCAACCAATTTTTCAGCTTCAAATGATACTTTACCGATGATTGCTTGAACGTTACCTGCACGGTCAGCACGGTAAGTGATTTTACCACCTTTAGACTCTTCAACTGCTTTAGCAACATCCATTGTTACAGTACCAGTTTTAGGGTTTGGCATCAAGTTACGTGGTCCAAGGACACGCCCAAGACGTCCAACAAGAGCCATCATGTCAGGTGTAGCGATAACTACGTCGAAGTCCAACCAACCATCGTTGATTTTTGCAACAAGGTCATCTTCACCAACAAAGTCTGCACCAGCAGCTTTTGCTTCTTCAGCTTTTGCACCACGTGCGAAAACAAGAACGCGTGAAGTTTTACCTGTACCGTTTGGCAATACCATTGCGCCACGGATTTGTTGGTCAGCTTTTTTAACGTCGATGTTCAAGTTGTAAGCAACTTCTACAGTTGCGTCAAATTTTGCAAAGTTAGTTTCTTTTGCAAGTGCTACAGCTTCTTCTACACTGTATGCTTTTGTGCTGTCGATTTTCTCAAGAGCAGCACGAAGTTGTTTGCTTTTTTTAGCCATTTTCTATTCTCCTTGTAAGTGGTTCAATCGATTTTCATCTCCCACGTCACTTCTCGAAATGATGAAGTCTTGCGGGTTATATTGGGGGTGTTATTGATTAGTCAACAACAGTGAATCCCATAGAACGAGCAGTACCTTCGATCATACGCATTGCAGACTCAATGTTTGCTGCGTTCAAATCTGGCATCTTAGTTTCTGCAATTTCTTGTACTTGTGCACGAGTAACTGTAGCAACTTTAGTTTTGTTAGGTGTACCTGATCCTTTTTCAACACCTGCAGCTTTTTTCAAAAGAACAGCAGCTGGTGGTGTTTTTGTAACGAAAGTAAATGATTTGTCTTCGTATACTGAGATAACAACTGGAATGATCATGCCAGCTTGGTCAGCTGTACGAGCGTTGAACTCTTTTGTGAATCCCATGATGTTGATACCAGCTTGACCAAGAGCAGGTCCAACTGGTGGAGCTGGTGTAGCTTTACCAGCAGGGATTTGCAATTTTACAAGTTTTTCGACTTTTTTAGCCATTTTTAAATCCTCCTTTGTGGTTTTGGCGGTAATTAAAGATTTTTACCTCCCACAAGTATGCTTTACACATACCTTTCTATTATACACTATTTATCTAAAAATGCAAGAGAAAAATTACTTTTTTAATCGACGTAATCGCCACCTTCAAAGCCATAGTACTCTTCCAAACTGAGACCACTTGCAGCAATTTCTTTGGCTTCTTTTCCAACGTAGCGAAGATGCCATTCTTCCGCCATGTAGCCAGTCTCTTTTTCCTTGCCTTTGAGATAGCGAACAACAAAGCCATAGTCAGCTGCATGATCTAAGAGCCACTGTGCCGCCTTCTCCTCTGTTACTAACTCTCCGTTAGTCCCAATCAAATCAAAAGCAAGACCTGTTTGGTGTTCACTATAACCTGGTCGAGCTGAGTAGCGATCTGCTGCTTCCTTACCGTCTTGATTCACATAGTCTTGATAAAGTTTGGTTTGGGTTTCATAACTTCTAAAACCACTGTAGTGATCGCTGATTGGGTAGCCAGCTGCTTGCATTGCTGCAATGAGCTTCAGCAATTCTGCTTTAGCTGTTGGATTTTCTCCTGGATTATAGTCTTTTGACAAAGGATAGTGCTTATTAGCTATGACGATTTCATCGTACTTCCCTTGAATACTATAGTAGTCTCCCTTATTGACAACTTCTGCCTTCTTCTGACTAGAGGCTTGAGATTTGCTCCCCACAGTTCCTTCAGGTTGACTAGTTTGTTCCGTTTTTTGAGTGTTTTCTTCATTTTTAGGTTTTTCTTGCGAACATGCTACTAGTGTTACTGCCAGCAAACCAGATAAAACGATGTATCTTTTTTTCATTTTTTCTTCCTCTCTTATACCAAGTGCTTCTCTAATTCATCGGATAATGCTTTAATCATTTGTTCCAACTCATGGGATTTCACTTGGCAATCTTCTGCCGCCATTTCTTCCCAGGGCACCCACCAGACTGGACCACGGCCATTCAATCCATGCCCCCTCATATCACCTGATCGTCTTGGAAAGAGGTGCCAGTGAGCGTGGGCATCTCCATTTCCTAGAAGTTCGATGTTCATCTTTTCAGCTTTAAACGTTTTGGCAACAGCTTCTTGGACCAAACTCATTTCCTCTAGAAAACGAAGTTTTACAGAAGTCTCCATATGGTGGAGTTCTGTGACATGCTCTTTTGCTAAAAACAAGGTATAGCCCTTAAAGTATTGGTGGTCTCCAATAACAACATAACCTGTCTCTAGTTCTTTTACAAAGTAGGGATTTTCCCCTGCCTTGATCCATTCAATTCTTTGACAAATCAAGCACATATTAGTCTACCAAGGTGCTTTTGAGATAGGCATCAACCATACGCTCAGTCGCCATGACCGAATCAATGTGTGTTCGTTCGTAAGAGTGACTGGATTCAATACCAGCTCCAAGGAGGGCATGCTTAACCTCTGCTCCTGCTGACATAGCTGCCGAAGCATCCGATCCGTAAAATGGATAAATGTCGAGCTTAAATGGAATATCTTGCTCCTTCGCCAAAGCTACCAAGTGTTGACGGAAGTCATAGTGATAGGGACCTGAAGCGTCCTTGACACAGATAGACACTGTATACTCATCCGTCTGCTGGTCATCGCCCATAGCTCCCATATCCACAGCTAGATATTCCACTACCTGAGCTGGAATATTGGAGTTGGCACCATGGCCCACCTCTTCAAAGACTGAAAAAGCAAAATGAGTTGTTACTGGCAACTCAATCCCCTCTTCCTTATAAACACGAAGAAGATTGAGCAAAATTGCTGCGCTGACCTTGTCATCCAAGTGGCGAGACTTGATAAAACCAGTCTCTGTCACGACAGTTCGCGGGTCAAAACTGATAAAGTCGCCAACCTCGATGCCCAAGGCGCGCGTCTCCTTTTCATTGGTTACTTTTTCGTCCAAACGCACTTCCATATTGTCCTGTGTGCGTTCTGCAGTTCCTGCATCCTTGTAGACATGACAAGAAGTCTGGTGAATGAGGATGGTTCCAGATACCTTTTGACCTGTGCTAGCCAGATGAACGGTACAGTTTTCTCCCTCAATCATGTTCCAAGGGAAACCACCGATACGATCTAATTTGAGACGGCCATCTGGTTTGACTGCACGGACAATAGCACCCAGCGTATCCACATGGGCAGTCACATAGCGGTGTTGGTCATCATTTTGACCTTTAATGGTCACATTGACACCACCCTTAGCTGTACGAACAGGCTGGTAACCAAGCTCTTCTAAAGTATGGACTAGGTAGTCTGAAATCTCACGAGTAAAGCCTGTTGGAGATGCAATAGCGGTTAGTTCTTTGATATAGTTTATAGTCTGATTCATTTCTTCACCTCTTTCCTACCATTATAACATTTTTCTAGTCAGACTCCTTCCCAAAAGGAGAAAAACTGTGTTTAGTTGCTTTCACTATAGATCCATGTTATAATACAAATACTTTGATTATGAAAGGAAAGTAACAAATATGAAATCATACTTTAAAGTATCACTAGCCCTTGTGGCTTCACTTGTTCTCCTGCTCGGATGTTCCAAACAAGCATCAACACCTGCAAACAGCAGTTCTAAAGAAGACACAACAACTCAGTCAAGTGAGAGCAAACAAAGCACTGAGCAATCATCTGAAAAGAAAGAAACAACTAAAACACATACCTTTGTAAACAAAAGCAATTCTGGAATCACTTCTACCTTGGTTTATACTGTAGAAGGCGACAATGTTATCAAGCAATCAGCTCATAACATTGCAGATCCTGAGATTCTTAACGCAACTCCAGAAGATGTCAAGAGTTTTATCGAAGAAAAGTACAAAGGTTATAATGGACTCAAAGGTGTTAAACAAACGATTGAAATCAAAGATGGAAAAGTTGTTCAAGATTTAGAAGTTGATTTCTCAGTTGCAAGCATTAGCGAACTTAGAAAAGCACTTCCTGAAGAATATTCTGGTATCGGCAATCGTGTCAGTTTCTCAAACTCTAAAAAAGCACTGGAAAAAATGGGGTTCACAGAAAAGACGAACTAATCTCCTAAAATTTCATATAGACTAGTTTAGGTCCACCCCAAAAGTTAGACACAACTCTAACTCTTGGGGTATTTTATTACATCCCTAACCGATGAGTTCAATAGAGTCCTCCCAATCCCATAAAAAGTGCATTTAAAACTTCACAGCCTTATAAAGCCATAGGATAAAAGTTATTTGAAATAGATAGAGACAAAACTTTAATCGTCTGACTAGTTTCTGTTCATTGGAATGTCAGTTCAGATAAAAGGGTAGGTCTAGTTGATTTTGTAGTAGAATCATGTTATAATACAAAATACTTTGATTATGAAAGGAAATTCTATGAAAACTCTTTTTAAAACTTCACTAGCCCTAGTGGCTTCACTTGTCCTTCTACTCGGATGTTCCAAACAAGCATCTACACCTGCTAGCAGCAGTAGCAAAGAAGACAAAACAACTCAGTCAAGCGAGACCAAACAAAGCAGCCAACAATCATCTGAAAAGAAAGATGAGACAGAAACTCATACATTTGTCCATAATAGCAAACCTGGAATTCATTCTACCTTGACTTATACTGTGAAGGGAGATGACGTTGTAAAACAAACTGTTCATAATGTATTCGATCCTGAAAAACTTAATAATACCGCGGAAGGTATTAAGGAAATTGTTAACGATACTTATAAAGGTTATGAAGGGGTCAAAGGGGTTACACAAAAAGTTGAAATTCAAGACGAAAAAGTTATCCAAAACATCGAAGTTGACATGACTGTCGCAAGTCTCGACGAATTGAAAAAAGCAATGCCGAACGAATACTCTGGTATTGGAAACCGTGTAAGCTTTGCTGCTTCGAAAAAAATGCTTAAAGAAGCTGGTTATACCGAACAAACCAACTAATGAGTCGTGCTCATACAAAAAATTCTTGGTCGATGACCAAGAATTTTTTTATTCCATCTCAAAAACATCACTCTCTTGTTTGTTTGGTAGGACCAATGAAAGCAAGATTCCGATAATAGCTGGCACTAGCCATGGAAGAGAGGCTGACGCAAACGGAAAGGCATTAATCAGATTTTCTAGAAACTCAATCTTAAAAGAACTTCCAAGGACGCTTGCAAGAGCAATCGCTGTAACAAGCCCAATAGTTAACTGCATGCCCGGTTTTGATAGGGCGACAAACTTATTAACAATCACAATCATCACAATGGCGATGGTGATTGGGTACAAGATTACCAGTACTGGCACTGAGTACTTAATGATTGCATCAAGACCAAGATTTGCAATGGCAAATCCAATCAAGGTAAAGGCTGTTGCATAGACCTTGTAGCTGATTTGTGGGAAACGTCCGTTAAAGAACTCTGCTGTCGACACAATCAATCCAACTGTCGTTGTGAAGCAGGTTACAGTTACCATAACAGCAAGGAAGAGTTGAGCTGTTGAACCAAAGATTTCCTGAGTTGCTTGCGACAAGATGTAAACACCTGGTGTTCCACCCTTCATCACTTCTGCTGGTACTGGGAAGTGATTTCCAAGGAATCCTAAACCAATGTAAAGAGCGCTAAAGGCAAGAGCTACAACGATACCAACCACCCAAATAGTTGAAATGTATTCTTTCTTACTGGAGAATCCAAGTTGTTTCAAGGTTTGAACAGCGATCACACTAAAAGCGACTGAGGCAAGGGCATCCAAGGTATTATAACCTTCTAGGAATCCTGTACCAAAGGCAGAAGCTTGATAAGCAGCTGACGCAGTTTGAGGACTTGTTCCACCGTATTTGAAGGCACCTAGTACAACCAAGATAACGATCAACAAAGCAAAGACTGGCGTTAAGATGCGTCCGATTCGATCCAAGATTTTTGATGGATTGAGCGAGATTAAATAAGCCGCTGCAAAATACAACACAGTAAAGACAATCAATCCTAGACCTTTGTTTGCTTCGGATAAGAGAGGACTAATCCCAACTTCGTAAGCTGTTGTGGCTGTACGTGGAATGGCAAAGAAGGGACCAATTGATAGATAGAGGACTGCAAGATAAAGCGTCGCAAACCAAGGTGAGATTTTCTTAGAAATCTCGTGAATGTATCCTTTCGGGTTTAGCGTTCCAATAATAAGTGTCAAGACGGCAATACCGACACCTGAAAAGACAAAACCTGCGATGGCAGGAAGAAATTGTTCTCCAGATAAAGCACCTAGAGAAGGTGGAAAAATCAAGTTTCCCGCACCAAAAAATATTCCAAACAGGAGCAAGCCTGTTAGGGCACCTTTTTTAGCCATAATAATCTCCTTCATATTTCTAAAATACTGACCTAGTATACCATGATTAAGACTCTGAAAAAAGTATCCAAAATTAATCATTGAATGTTTTCAATATTTTTAAAAATAAGAATTATCTAAAAACAAAATCCCTCACTCAGTTGGAACCGAACAAGGGAAGATTAGGTTCTATCGCTATATAGCTTTAAAGATTTTCAAAGGCCGTCATTCCACCTTGGACATTGATAACATCATAACCCTGTTCAGCTAGAAATTGACAAGCACGCGCTGAACGCATTCCAGATTTGCAAATGACATAATGCAAGAGGTCCTTATCCAACTGATCATAAGTATCAGTCAATTGACTAAGTGGTAGGTTCTGAGCACCTTCTAAATGAAGCGTCTGGAACTCTTCTACTTCTCTCACGTCCACTAGAGAAAGTTGCTCATTTTGATAAAGCTGGTAAAAATCGTTAAAAGTAATTTCTTTCATTCTTTTTCTCCTAAAATGGTTTTAATTCTTTTTTTCAACTCTGGCACCACTTCTGACTCAAACCAAGGATTTTTAGCCATCCAAATTTGATTACGAGGAGAAGGGTGAACTAGAGGAAAATAGGTTGGTAAGTAGTTCTGGTAATGTTTTACCCTTTCTGTTACCTTGCCACTAATTTTCTCATGTAAATAATAGGCCTGGGCATATTGTCCAATCAAAAGGGTCAATTCAATATTTGGACATTCCTTGAGAAGTTGCGGATGCCATTTTTCGGCAAAGCCTTTACGGGGTGGAAGGTCGCCTGACTTGCCATGTCCTGGAAAGTAAAAATCCATGGGCAGAACTGCAAAATAACCTGAATTGTAAAAGGTGTCTTCGTCCACACCTAACCAGTCCCGCAAGCGATCGCCGCTCTTATCCTTCCAATAAATCCCAGCTTCTTGTGTTTTAAGTCCAGGAGCCTGACCGACAATATTGATGCGGGCAGTTTTTGGCGCAGCAAAGAGAGGTTCGATTCCGCGTTCTGTATAGCTGGTATTTTGCGGATCCGCCATAATGGCTTGCTTGATTCTTTCAATTTGAGACATCTGTTTTCCCTCCAAAAAGAAGTCCAAGCATACAATCTCAGACTTCTATCGTTTTATTTGATCAATTCATAAATAGCTTCTGCATAAATTGCTGCTGCTCGGAAGAGATCGTCCAAGGCGATAAATTCATTGGCTTGGTGCATGGTATCGATTGAGTCCGGGAACATAGCACCGTAGGCAACCCCACGTTCCAGCAAGCGACCAAAGGTTCCACCACCAATGACTTGTTCGTGGCCTTTAAGACCAGTTTGTTTTTCATAGACATTCAACAAGGTTTGCACAAGCGGATCTTCCATTGGCACATAGTGAGGGGTATGGCCGTGTTCAGAAAGACTAACTGAAGCCACTGGCAAGTTTTCAAGGATTGACTTGATTTGCTCTGGGCTTGTTCCTTTTGGATAACGGAAGTTAAGGGCAATGGTATTGTCAGCACTTGTTTCATCAAAGCGGAAGACACCGGCATTCATAGAAAGGGCACCCATCTTTTCATCTACATGAGCAACCTTGAGATTTGTACCCTCATGGTCGTTCAAGAGAATCTTACCAGCGATGTCGAGGTAGTCTTTTGCAGGTCCTGCAAAGTCAAACTGACTGAGGAAGAGGGCCAGATAGGTCGCACCATTGACACCTGAAGCAGGCATAGCACCATGAGCTGATTTACCAATGATGGTCACCTTGTATTTGCCAGCATCTTCTTGATTTTCTCCTCTGAGTTTGTGTTCTGCAACAAAGGCATCTAGTTTAGCTTGCAAGTCAGCCAAGTCACCTGAAACGACTGCTGTTGCTGATTCAGGTACCATGTTTTCACGCAAACCACCTGTGAAGCTGTGAAGGCGAGCTACACCTGTATTTTCACCTGCAAAATGGAGGTATTCCGTGATATTTCCTTTTTCACCATTGATGATAGGGAATTCAGCGTCTGGAGAGAAACCAAAGTCTGGTTTCGCAAGTCCTACGTGCTCAAAGTAGTAGTCCATGTCCGCCCAGCCTGATTCTTCGTCTGTTCCGACGATGAAACGAACTTTCTTAGAAGTTGGAAGACCTAATTCTTTGATGATTTTCAAGCCATAGTAACAAGCTGTTGTAGGTCCCTTATCATCTGAAGCACCACGCGCATAAAGACGACCGTCTTTGATAGTTGGTGTGTAAGGATCTGTGTCCCAACCACTACCAGCTGGCACCACGTCCATGTGGGCAAAGATTCCAAGAACTTCTTCTCCATCACCAAATTCGAAATGTCCTGCGTAGTTGTCAACATTCTTAGTTGAGTAGCCATCACGGTCTGCGATTTCAAGGAATTTTTCCAAGGCTTTTACTGGACCAGGTCCAAATGGATGATCAGCATTCGCCTTGCTGTCATCACGTTCTGAGTTGATTTCCAAAAGGCTAAACAAGTCAGCCAAGAGGTCTTCTTTGCGTTTTTCTACTTCTGCTGTAAAATCAATTGCTGTCATTTTTTCTTCCTATCTCTTCTCGATAATTTCATCTACTGGCAAGCGGTAGCTTGGTTCTAACTTCTCATCTGTGTAACCCACTGTGATCAAAAGTTCTGGGCGGAAACGGTCTTCAATGTCCAAAACTTCGTTGGCTTTTGACTTATCAAATCCAAGAATAATATTAGAACCAATTCCTTGGTCTGTAAGAGCCAAAACCAAATTCATGGCAACCAAACCCGCGTTAAGGGCCAAGTAGTCACTAACTTGCTGTTCACTATAACGCGCAAATTCAGCTGGCAGATTCTTCATAAAATATTGAAGTTGTTCTTCAGAAAAGTTATTAGCACCACCAACACGGGCAATCTTACGAGCACGTTTTGCCAAATCTGTGTCTGTAAACAAGGCAATGGTTACAGGCGCTGATGATACCTGCTCAAAGTTCGAACCATATGCCAATTTTGCCAGTTCAGCATTTTTTTCACGAATAACCACAAACTTCCATGGCTGGCTGTTGTGGGCACTTGGGGCCAAGGTTGCGATTTCGATAGCCGTACGCACATCTTTGGGATCTACCGGTTTATCAGTAAAATGCTTAGTCGCATGACGTTTTTTATTTAATTCAAGAAATTTCATAATCGATTTCCTTTTCTAATTCTACTGCATCCATTCTACCATATTTTGAAAGAGCTTGCAGAGATTTTTCATGATTAAGATTTTTTATTATAGACATAAAAAATATACATTGGTTCAATAAAACAGTTTTTGACAGACTAATAAGTAATTTACATTTGAATGGAGACATTATGAAAAAAATTGGTCTTTTTACTACTCATACTCCCATTTTGGGTTTCCTGCAGGAACCAAGCAACAACAAAAGAAACAGCAACTCCAAAGACAATAGTAGTTGCTACAGCTGGGGATGTATCTCCCTTTGACCACGAAGAAAATGGCAATCTGACAGGCTTCGATATCGAAGTTTTAAAAGCAGTTGATAAAAAACTGAGTGATTATGAGATTCAATTCCAAAGAACCGCCTGGGAAAGCATCTTTCCAGGACTTGATTCTGGTCACTATCAGGCAGCAGCCAATAACTTGAGTTACACAAAAGAAAGAGAAGAGAAACACCTCTACTCACTTCCTCTTTCAAACAACCCCCTCGTCCTCGTCAGCAACAAGAAAAATCCTTTGACTTCCCTTGACCAAATTGCTGGCAAAACAACCCAAGAGGATACAGGAACTTCCAATGCCCAATTTATTACTAACTGGAATCAGAAACACTCAGATAACCCTGCAACTATCCAATTTTCTGGCAAGGATGTTGGCAAACGAATCCTTGACCTTGCTAATTGTGAATTTAATTACCTTGTTTTTGACAAAGTTTCTGTTTAAAAGATTATCAAAGATCGTAGCTTAGATTTATCTGTTGTCGTTCTACCTTCTGCTGACAATCCTAACAACTATATTATTATCTCGAGCGACCAAAAAGGGGTCAAAGAACAGTTCGATAAAGTTCTCAAAGAACTCTATCAAGATGGAACTCTCGAAAAACTCAGCAACACCTATCTAGGTGGTTCTTATCTTCCAGATCAATCTCAGTTACAATAAGAGTTATTAAAAGCGATTGAATCAGCCAATCGCTTTATTTAGTATTTGTTGGTTTCTCCTCACGGAGATTATTAAAATGGAGAAGCCACAATGCGGTATTACCACTTTATTTTTCTTATCTATCTTCTACAAGGAGATAAAGGCTTTCAAAAAAGCAGACGAATCTTCGTCTGCCTATTTCATTATTCAGTAACAAAACTGCTAGCTCCTTTGAGAGCTTGTTTTAACGAATCACGTGCAGTTTTCAACTGTTGAAGAAATGGAGTGCGCGCTTCTTCTGGCATAGCCGTGTCATCAGAACCAGCACTTGAAAGTCCTTCGTTAAAAGCAGTTCTTGAAGATTCCATCGCTTCAAGAGCTGGTTCAACTTGATCCTTATAGCTTTCTTTTTGATCTGCTGGGATTTTATCTTCAACTTCTTTTACATATTTCTTATAACTATCAATCAACTTACCATAGAGAGTCTTCATATCTCCAATTGTTTTAGCTTTATCAATTTCTTCATCAGTCAAAAGAGTAAAATCAGATGTTTTTGAAGAATCTTTCTTTGAAGCTTCGTTATTTGAAGTTTCAGATTTTGAAGTCTCAGATTTCGAAGTTTCATTTTTTGAAGAGGACGTTTCTTTAGCAGTTGATTCTTTGGTAGCTGAGTTACTAGAATTATTTCCAGAACAGGCTGCTAAAGTTACAACTGATAAAAGTAATAAGCTAGAAGTAAGAATTTTTTTCATGACTTTCTCCTTAATATTTTATAATTAATTACATTTTAAAATAAAATAATTTTATTGTCAAATATTTTCTGTAAAATTATAAAAACTTAGATTCGTTTCTTTTCTTCATATATCAATAGCGTATCTCTATTTCGAACTATAACGTAAATTCTATCCGTCTAATTATTATTCATTTATTTCGAATAAATATAAATATATAGAAGTTAGCCATTTCATTCACACAAGGGATTAAAAAATCAAAACTTGGATAAGGTTATCAGCCTCAAGTAAATAAAACGATTGGCTTAGCCAATCGTTTTATTTAGTATTTGTTAGTTAAAGCAACTTTTACAAAAAATCAAAATAATCCTTCACATCCTCTACATACCCATGCTTTTCAATTAAACTAGCTAAGAGTTCCAGATTGTGCCCCCGATAGTTGTCATCTCGGCGTAGTTCTTCATACATTTCGATAAAGGGAAGGTCCTTAGACTTGGCCAATTCTAACTCTGCTTCATAGTCATAAGTAACTTTTCGGAATAGAATGTTTACCAATTCTCCATCTTCCACTTCTATCACAGCATACTGGGCACGGTGATTTTTTAACGCCTCCCAATTAAAATAGGGCATGCCAATCGACCCTGGATTGATGATTTGTTGCCCTTGACTGCCATAACGAAGCAACTGCTTGTGAACATGACCATAGACTGCCACATCAACTTCATCATCTAGGAGTTGGTCAAATTTCTCTGTATCATTCTCAACTAGCAAGTCACCACCATAGTTCTTATTTGGCAAATTATGAGAAAGAGAAAAACGCAGACCGTCAACTTCTCTCTTTTCTAGCATAGGTAAGCTTCGTAGCCAGTCAATCGTTGCAGGATCCATTCGCTCCATCAAATACTGCGTCATACGCAAGAGCTGGACTTCCTGTGGGTCTTCTAAGCTATATTGCCCATCTAAAGCCTCTAAGACACAATCATCCCAATTGCCTCGAACACTTGCAGTGATAGGAAGTTCCTTTAACAGAGCGACCAAGTCATTTGCACCTGGACCAGGGAGGAAAATGTCTCCCATGAGCCAGTATTCACTGACTCCTTGTGCTTTAGCATCTGCAATCACTGCTTCTAAGGCAGTCACATTTCCATGAATATCTGATAAAATTGCGATTTTATGGTTCATGATAATTTCCTTCCGTTTGGTAATCTACTCTCTCTTCCGCTACTTGAGCCAATTCCACTTCTTCCTGAGGGTTCAACTTTCTTTTCACATCTTCTGCGACTGCTCTTGGCACACCAACTTCGACAATTTCATCCACACTGGCTTCCTTGATTTTAGTGAGAGACTTGAAATGCTTCATAAGATTTTGCTTGCGTTTAGGTCCTAGCCCTTCAATTCCATCCAGCTGTGAAGAAAAGGAATTTTTGGAGCGCAGTTGCCGGTGGAAGGTGATCGCAAAGCGGTGCACCTCATCTTGGATGCGTTGGAGGAGGAAAAATTCCTGAGAATTGCGAGACAGCTCTACCACTTCCAGCGGTTCTCCAAAGAGCAGCTCGTGGGTTTGGTGCTTGTCATTCTTTTGCAGACCAGCAATGGGAATGTCCAAACCTAGCTCTTCTTGAATAACCTGCTTAGCGATATTGACCTGACCTTGTCCCCCATCGATGACAATCAAATCTGGCGGGGTTAAACCATCACGCTGAACCCGTCCATAGCGTCTGCGAATAACCTCTCGCATACTAGCATAATCGTCTGGCCCAACGACTGTCTTGATTTTGTACTTACGGTAATCTTTTTTACTTGGTTTGCCGTTGACAAAGACCACCATGGCTGAAACAGGACTTGTCCCCATGATATTAGAGTTATCGAAGGATTCGATACGGACTGGGGTCGGAATTTGAAGCAAGCGTCCCAGATTTTCAATAGCTCCTTGGGTCTTTTCAACAGATTTTTCTAGCAGATTGAACTTCTGCTCCAGACTAACACGGGCATTTTTTATGGCTAGATTGACCAGTTGTTTTTTCTCTCCACGCTGGGGTTTGAGAATCTTGGTATCCACCAAGGCCTTAACGGCTTCTTCATCGATATCCTGCGGAATCAATACTTCATTGGGAACCAGGTGAGATTTTTCTTGATAAAATTGTCCCACATAGGTCAAAAAGTCCTCGTCCGGATCATTGTAGTAGGGGAAGAGATTGACATCCCGCTCGATGAGTTTTCCTTGACGGACAAAGAAAACCTGAACACACATCCAGCCCTTATCCACATAGTAGCCAAAGACGTCCCGATTTTGCAAATCTTTTGCCATGACCCTTTGCTTGGTCCGAAGCGTCCCAATGGCCTGAATCAGGTCACGGTATTCCGCCGCACGTTCAAACTCCATACTTTGAGCTGCCTTTGCCATCTTGCCCTTGAGGTCATCGATGATTTTATCATCCTGCCCTTTTAGGAAATCAGAAACCTCCTGAGCCATGGACTTGAAATAGGCCTCATCTTTTTTACAGATAGTATGGGCCATACACTGGCCGATATGGTAGTAAAAACAGACCTTAGACGGTGGATTAGTACACTTGCGAAAAGGAAAAATTCGGTCCAGTAGTCGCTTGATTTCATTTGCTGCCCCTACATCTGGATAGGGACCAAAGTAGAGACCACCGTCCTTTTTGACCTGACGGGTGATAATCAAGCGAGGATAACGCTCATTGGTGATTTTGATGAAAGGATAGGACTTATCATCCTTGAGCATGATATTGTACTTGGGCTGATTTTCCTTGATCAGGTTGATTTCTAGGAGAAGTGCCTCAATATTGGACTCAGTGACGATAAATTCAAAATCCACAATTTCAGATACCAGAGCCTCAGTCTTGGTATCGTGACTTCCACGGAAATAGGAGCGCACACGGTTGCGCAGATTTTTAGCCTTTCCTACATAGATAATGGTGCCATTTTTATCCTTGTGAATGTAGCATCCAGGACTAGTTGGCAAGAGCTCCAGTTTTGATTTGATCAAGTTATTCATAGTTCCATTATAGCAAAAAGGCCGTGACAGGACGAACAAAAAGCCCCATCAATCACTTGTTGGAGGAGCTTTGATTTCTTTTCAGATTGCACCGACTTCATCTAGTCGCTTCTGGTATAGAGTTCTTGAACAGCCTTCACATCCTGAGGCTGAATTCCATAGTAAGAACCTGCTGGCTGCATGACAGAAGTTTCGTTGGTATGATCCAAACCGATGGCATGCCCCAGCTCGTGCTCCGCTGTGTGCACGATCCGTTCATAAGAATAACCATAGTTTGGATTGGATAGATAATAGTGATTCAGGCGAACCGTTACAGATATAAATTGTTTGGTTAACAAATTGGTTTGACTCTCGGCTTGACCAGCTACAGCGGTCGATCCATCATTCATCTCACTTGCCACAATATCTGCCTGGCTAGGATCCGCAACCACCTCAAAGGTAAAGGCTCCCGTTTGATTCCAGTTTTTTATAGCTTCTGCATAGGCACCTTGGAAGGTCTCATCCATTTGAGGTTCAATATAGATGCGAGCTGAGGCCTGAGCCCACTTGCCTTCTGCATGTTGGTGACTGTCTGTCTGAGACAAGACTTCCAGCGTTCCCGTCTCCTTCCATTGATTCCAGCCACCTTGACCAATCTTGCTCATTTTTTCAACCTGATTGACCGCAGAATGAAAATCACCTGTCAGATACCAAACCACTCCAAAGACAATGAGCAGTAGAATGACCACAGTCCAAACCAGACGCCAGAAGAAACGCCAAATTCCCAACAGAAATCGGAACAATAATCGAATAATCCAGAACATGACGTCCCACCTTTCATAAAAATAAGAACCTATCTTGAAATCACATTCTCCTTGACCAAGATAGATTCTCTATTTTACTGAATAAAACTGAAAGAAACCTAAAACTAAGATAAACGTTCTTCCAAGACAAAGTCAATTGGTAAGGTAGCCAAAAAACGCTCCAATTGTTTTTCCCAGTAGTACCACTCGTGCTTACCTGGACTATGACTATAGTTCACCTCAAAACCAAGCTTTTTGAGGTTTTTCACTGCGAGATCATTGGCAGAGTAGAGATAGTCTTGCTCCCCACACCAAGCCCATAGTTTGCTCTTTTTATCGGATTTTGCAGCCATGCTTTCAAGCGAATGAGGACTAGATGTCCAGTCTTTAATCTCTCCAAAAACTCCTCTCCAGTAGGCAAGTGACCCCAGATCCTGACTTTCAGGAGAAAATTCCTGAAAACTAAGCGCACCAGAAAAACTAGCCGCATGAGAAAAACGATTGGTTGCGAGAGCTAGTTTGAAGGAACCATATCCACCCATGGAGAGGCCTGCTATGAAAGTTTTTTCTCGTTTGTTGGTCATATTGGGGAAGAAACGTTTCATGACTTGGGGGAGTTCTTCTGCTAGAGCAGTATAGTAGTTATAGCCATACTGGGTATCTGTGTACCAGCCATTGCTAGTATTGGGCATGATAACAATGAGATTGGTTCCACGCAACAAGCGTTCGACATTGGTACGTTTGAGCCAGCTATTTTGATTTCCTGACATTCCATGTAAAAGATAAAGAACAGGAATATCTGTGCAATCTGGTTCAATCACCCGACTAGCATCTGGATAGAGTACCGTAACGCCCCACTCCATATCCAAAACTTCTGAGTAATACTCAATATTCATAACTGCCATGGTTGTCTCCTTTTACTATTCTATAAGAAAAAGCCGAATTTCGACTTTTTCTGTAGGTATTCTGCTTATTACTTTGCTTCCATCACGACTGGCAAGATTGCCGGGCGACGCTTGGTTTGATCAAAGAGGTACTTGGTCAGATTGTCGCGAACCTTGCCTTTGAGATCTGCCCAGTCAAAGTCATCACCTTGAAGATACTCTTCTACCGTTTGGTTAATCAATTCTGAGCTTTCACGGAGAATGTCGCGGCTCTTCTTGAGATAAACAAATCCACGCGTATGAACACGGGCCTTAGCCACAATTTTCTTCTCACGACGGTTGACAGTGATCGCCACGATAAAGATTCCATCCTCTGACAAGACCTTACGGTCACGAAGGACCACATTTCCAACATCCCCGATGGCATTTCCATCAATCAAGACATCACCCGCAGAAACAGCTCCAGCTGGGACAAAGTCCCCATGTTCATAAGACATGGTCGTTCCCTTTTTAGGGATGAAGATACGCTCTGGCAACATTCCAACTGCCATGGCAGCCTTGGCATGCGCATCCAACTCACGATACTCCCCTTGGATAGGGAAGAGGTAATTTGGTTGCAAAAGATTGATCATCAACTGCAAATCACGCGCATTCCCATGTCCGGATACTCGCAAGCTTTGGGTAATGAGTTTCACCACACCACCAGCTTGGTAGATCATGTTTTCAACACGCGCCATGACGGCTTCTTTGGCGATAGATGGAGTCGTTACGATATAAACCAAGTCCCCATCTTTGATTTCCACATAACGGTGGCGTCCAATGGACATCTTACGAAGTCCATTAATAGGCTCACCCATACGGCCAGTCTCAAGGATAATCAACTCATGGTCTTCAAAACGAGACATTTCTTTGGGTTTAATCAAGAGACTTTCATTAGCTAGAGATAATTTTTTGAGTCGAATCGCAGTGCGGACGATATTTTCAATATCAAATCCAGTCAGAACAACTCGGCGACCTGTATCTGCTGCAGCATCAAAAACCTGCTGAATACGAGAAAGGTTGCTGGCAACTGCGGCAACGATGATACGACCTTCCCAGTCTGCAATGGTCTGGGTAATTTCGTCTCCAACTTCACTCTCGCTAGCTACCTGGATATTGCTGTCTGCATTGGCTGAATCACTGAGGAGCGCCAAGACACCATCACGACCAATCTCTGCCAAACGAGCAAAATCCGTCGCATAGGATTCGCTAGCTGTCTGGTCAAACTTGAAGTCGCCTGTGTAAACTATGCTACCTTCAGCTGTTTTCAGTACTATTCCCAAACTTTCTGGGATAGAGTGAGTTGTACGGAAGAAGGAAACCACAGTTCCTCCAAAGTCTATCTCTGTATCTTCATCAATCACATGGAAGTCATTGAATTTCTTAACCGTATCATTTCCTTTGACAAAGAGTTTGGCCAACTCAATGGTCAACTCAGAACCAAACACAGGCACCTTAGCCTCTGCCAAAAGATAAGGCAGGGCACCAATAGCATCCGCATGTCCGTGGGTCAAAAAGACCCCTGCAATACGATCTCTATTTTCAAAAAGGTAGTCCATATTTGGAATGACGACATCAACACCTAGTTGTTCATTTTCAGGGTATTTAAGCCCCGCATCCAAAACAAAAATAGAACCATCGATTTCAGCGATGTACATATTTTTCCCATTTTCTCGTACACCACCTAGTGTTGTTAAACTGATATTACTCATTTTTCCTCCGAAACTTCATTTATCTTGATTATAGGGTTAATTTACCCTCTTATTCTAAAAGTTCTAAAACTTCCAGCCGAATCTTTTCCTACCATTATACCATTTTTTTGATTATTTTCAAAACGAAGATCGGTTTTTAACTAGAGATTAGTCACTACTGTGAATCGAATTCTTTTACTTTGACTTCTCTTTTGGAGGCTTCATCTAAGATAATGGAAGGATTGCACCATCAAAAATATGGGCTTTTTGAATCAATTTAATTTCAGATACCTTTCTCGAACCCTAAATTTCTCTTTTAGTTCAAAAAAACTTGCTTTTACCTCTCGACTTGAGAACTATTTTCTACAAAGACATGGTTTATCTGCATCTAAAAGCGAGAATTTCCTGTTCGCTACAGAATCTAAAAATTTCAGAAATTAGCTATTAATATAGAGGATAACGTTAGGAAATTTTTTCAAAAAGAAAAAAGACTTAGAAATTCTAAATCTTTTTATCATCTTTAGTTTGGATAGATATAAGTGACGTTACCTAAAAATTCATGTGGATTAAAGAAGCCACGATAATTCGCAATCTGCTTTTGACGTCTGTAGTTTGCTTCCAATACCTGGATAGAGTTTTCACTTTGAACATCTGTTACATAAGCAACGTGTCCATATTCACCACCATCCCAAACGGCGATTGCTCCTACTACTGGAACACTTCCTGTCTTATAGCCTTGAGCGCTCGCGTAGATTGCCCACGTGTTGGCATTTCCCCACCAGTTGCTGGCCCAAGGCGCCAATTCTTTCACGCCCCATGTACACTGACCAACAGGATAAGAGTTTCCATAGTTTGTTGGAGTCTTTTCGACAACATCCTCTGTATCTGATACCACGTTCGTAGTGCTAGCTGGAGCACTGTAGGTAGAGCTAGCCTGAGCGGAACCACTCACTTCCAATACATCGCCTGGGTGGATAGTGTCAAAGATAGTTTTTCCATTCAAAGCTGCCAACTCATGCGGATCCATGCCGTTTGCAGTTGCAATGGCATAAAATGAATCACCATCTTGAACAACGTAAGAATTCGCATGAACAGTTTGAGCCCCAACCGTAGCCAAAATAGCGGTAGAAGTCAAACCAAGAGTCAGTTTCGTAACTGTTTTTTTCATAACTAGAGTCCCCTTATATTTTCTTGATAAGAAAATCATACTTGATTTACATGTCAGTTAGTTTAGAGTTATATTTTAGTCCTGTTACAAAAATTTATACTTTTACTACATAAGGTTTAAAAGCAGACATCGTATAAAGTGATAGAAGAGAATAAAAAATGAATCATTTCCCCAATCTTTACATCAGCAAACCATCCAAAAGACTATCTAATCAACCACTCCCACAGCAAGCATTTATCCGACAAAAAGAGACTGAGATAGGTCATCTCAGTCCCTTTCCATCTATTTCTCCATTAAAAAGTTATAAATTTCTTGCACTGTACCCAGCGCCATCATTTCTTGGTCTTTAACGGTCTGTTTGAGATTTTGGTAAATCTGACTTTCACCAATTTCCCTTTTCGGCGCTTCCTTATTGACTGTCATCACACCATCTTTGATTGTCACAAAGCCCAGTTCTTCAAAGACTTGGATCATCTTGACCAGCAAGATTTGTTGGATATTGAGATAAGTTGCCAAATCTTTCAGCTTGTAGCGAATATCAAACTCTGGGAACTGGTAAATGGTCTTGTACAATTTTGCAAACTGTTCTCTAGTCCCGTAACCTGTCAGATAGTAGGCCTTATCGATGTCATTTTTGAAATAGACAGCAGAGAAATCTTGTTCCTGAAAAATTGTCTTCAGCAAGGTAATATCTTCCGGAATATTTTTCACAACAACCGCTTCACTATTCGCTAAATCTGGCACCTCTCCAGAGAAATCCAAGACTGGAACCCCTTCTGGCAAGACTGCATTCTTCCCACGAATGTTAAAGAGTTGAACACCCTCCACACGCGCATCCACCATCATTAACTGGAGAGCAGTTTGGCCATTCCATTGATTGACAGACAAGGTGACTGCCAACTCTAGATTCTTGGTTTGAGAAAATTCTGTCGCCCATCTACCTTGTCCGAAGGCCACCACTTCAAAACTTGCCTCACCCTTGGAAATTTTTAGTTTGAGGTGGGCACTGCCTGCTCCCATGGTACGAGCACTTTCGATATGAAAATCCTTGATATAAAAAACAGGTTTCTGATTGTCCATTCCAAAGGGTGCCAAGCGTTCAAAACTTTTGACCGTTTCCAAGCTAAGCGTCTCCAAGTCTAGCTCTTCATCTAAATTTAACTTGTTCTTACCATTAACATCTGCGCCTTTTTCACGGATATAGTTTTCCAAGACCTGAGATAAATCTGAGAGTTTCTCAACTTCCAGCGTCATCCCTGCAGCACCAGCATGACCTCCAAAGGCGATGAAGAGCTCTCGATGGGGATCCAGAGCTTCAAAAATATCGACCGCTTCCACACTACGAGCACTGCCCTTGGCACGACCTTCTTCTATATTAAGAACGATGACTGTCTGCCCTAGTTCTTCCAACAAACGACCAGCAACGATACCCAGAACGCCAGGATTCCAGCCTTCCTTGGCCAAAACCTGGACCTTCTTCTCAGGATCCACCATGGTCTTAGCTTCTTCATAAATTGACTGAACGATTTCCTTGCGCTCTTCATTTTTCTGGTGAATCATGAGGGCAATCTCATGAGCTTCCTCGTCGTCAAACCCAGTCAGCAAATCAATGGCAGGATTGGGATCGTCCAAACGCCCCAAGGCATTTAAACGAGGGGCAATCTGAAATCCAACCGTTTCTTCTGTCACTTCATTCGCAGCAATCCCGGCCATGTCCAGCATTTCTTGTAGACCAATACGCTGAGTATGCCCCAGCATTTCCAGACCATATTGAACCAAAATACGGTTTTCATCTGTCAAGCTCACCATATCTGCAATGGTTCCGATAGCTACCAAATCAAGCAATTCTACTTGCACTTCTTCCAAAAGGGCGCAAGCTAGCTTGAAAGCCACTCCACAACCAGCTAACTGTTTGAAGGGATAGTCCGCATCTGGATGCTCAGGGTGAACAATCGCATAGGCATCAGGAAGGGTTTCCGGCATGGAATGGTGGTCGGTCACAATGACATCCACACCCATAGCCTGAGCTAGTTCAATGGCTTCATGGCCAGCAACCCCATTGTCCACCGTCACAATCAAGGAAATTCCCTCTTGCTCGATAAAGTATTTATAGACACTGGCATTGGGACCATAGCCATCGGTAAAACGATTGGGTAGGTAAACACGGCACTCAGCACCAAGCTGTTCCAAACTTTCCTTCACAATCGAAGCTGAAGTCATTCCATCCGCATCGTAGTCTCCATAGATGAGAATGTTTTCCCCTTCTTCAATGGCCTGACGAATCCGTTCCACTGCCTTGTCCATATCATGGAGCAGATAGGGGTCATGCAAGTCCTCTAAAGAAGGTTCTAAAAACTTCTTTAGACTTTCTTCATCCTGAATCCCTCTTTCAAATAATAACCGAGCCACCTCAGGACCCAGTCCAGCCTTCTTGGCTATCTTTGTAAAATCTGCATCTTCAACCTGCGGGGCAAACTGCCATTCATAAGTAGGAGTTATCAAAAAAACATCCACTCTTTCTAAGAATTCTATCGTTTCATTATAACATGATTTAGACATTTTCTCTATTCAGATTGCTTTTTTATAACATTTTAGTGAATTTTTTTCAGATATGATTTGACAAGAACACTCTTTTGTTGTAGAATCATGTTATAAAATCTAACACAAAGGAGATCTCTCATGGCTTTAGTAGAATTTAAAAACGTCGAAAAATATTACGGAGACTACCACGCACTCCGCGACATCAATCTCCGTTTTGAAAAAGGACAAGTTGTTGTCCTGCTTGGACCTTCTGGTTCTGGGAAGTCCACTCTTATCCGTACGATTAATGGTTTAGAGGCTGTTGACAAAGGAAGTCTCCTGGTCAATGGACACCAAGTAGCAGGTGCTAGTCAGAAAGATTTAGTTCCTCTTCGTAAGGAAGTCGGCATGGTTTTTCAACATTTTAACCTTTATCCACACAAAACAGTGTTAGAAAACGTGACACTTGCACCCATTAAAGTTCTAGGAATTGATAAAAAAGAAGCTGAAAAAACAGCCCAAAAATATCTGGAATTTGTAAATATGTGGGACAAGAAAGATTCCTATCCAGCTATGCTATCTGGTGGACAAAAACAGCGGATCGCCATCGCACGTGGCCTCGCCATGCATCCGGAACTCCTCCTCTTTGATGAACCAACATCTGCCCTTGACCCTGAAACCATCGGAGATGTTCTAGCAGTTATGCAAAAACTGGCACATGATGGGATGAATATGATCATCGTTACCCACGAAATGGGCTTTGCCCGTGAAGTTGCGGACCGCATTATCTTTATGGCCGACGGAGAAGTTTTGGTGGATACGACAGATGTTGATGACTTTTTTGACAATCCAAGCGAACCTCGTGCCCAACAATTCCTCAGCAAAATTATCAACCACGAAAGTGACAAAGTCAAATAAGGAGGCGCCTATGAAAAAGAAATTCTTTTTATCAGCATTATTGATTAGCCTTTTCGGCCTTGCTGCTGCCAAACCAGTCCAAGCTGATACTAGCGTCGCAGACATTCAAAAAAGAGGCGAACTAGTTGTCGGTGTCAAACAAGACGTTCCTAATTTTGGCTACAAGGATCCCAAGACAGGGACTTATTCTGGTATCGAAACGGACCTTGCCAAGATGATTGCAGACGAACTCAAGGTCAAGATTCGCTACGTTCCTGTTACCGCTCAAACACGTGGACCACTCCTAGACAATGAACAGGTAGACATGGATATCGCAACCTTCACCATCACAGATGAACGTAAAAAATTATACAATTTCACCAGTCCCTACTACACGGATGCTTCTGGTTTTTTGGTCAATAAATCCGCCAACATCAAAAGCATTGAGGACCTAAACGGCAAAACCATTGGGGTTGCCCAAGGTTCCATCACCCAACGCCTGATTACTGAACTGGGTAAAAAGAAAGGTCTGAAGTTTAAATTCGTCGAACTTGGTTCCTATCCAGAATTGATTACTTCCCTTCACGCTCACCGTATTGATGCCTTTTCCGTGGACCGCTCTATCCTCTCTGGCTACATTAGTAAACGGACAGAACTACTAGATGATAGTTTCAAGCCATCTGACTACGGTATTGTTACCAAGAAATCAAACACCGAGCTCAACGATTATCTTGATAGCTTGGTCACTAAATGGACCAAGGACGGTAGTTTGCAGAAACTTTATGACCGTTACAAGCTCAAACCATCTAGCCATACTGCAGATTAAGGAGGAAACCCATGACAGATTTATCATCTTGGACAGCCTATTTTCAGGATTTTGGACAATTTTTCAATGGTTTCCTCTTCACTCTTGCCCTAGCGATTGGTTCCTTTATCCTCGCCATGGTTTTGGGCATCTTCTTTGGAGCCATGTCAACCAGCAAACGCCCAGTCTTGCGCGTTTTGGCTCGTATTTTTGTCGAATTTTACCAAAATACTCCCCTCTTGGTGCAGTTTGTCATTGTCTTTTATGGTTTGCCTCTTATCAGTGAACACACCATCATGATTCCGATTTATTGGACAGCTGTACTCTGCGTGGGACTCTATCACGGCGCCTATATCGCTGAGGTTATTCGTTCAGGGATTCAGTCTATTCCTAGTGGTCAGATGGAAGCCGCCCTGTCCCAAGGTTTTACCTATATCAGTGCCATGCGCTTGATTATCTTGCCTCAGGCCTTCCGTATCATTCTCCCACCTTTGACCAACCAAATCGTCAACCTCATCAAGAACACCTCTACAGTTGCCATCATCTCTGGAGTAGACTTGATGTTTGTGACCAAGTCTTGGTCGGCCCTCAACGGAAACTATATCCCAGCCTTTTTAGGCGCTGCTCTTCTCTACTTTGCCCTATGCTTCCCTGTTGCCCAGTTTGGTCGCAAGATGGAGCAAGCCAACAAAAAAGCCTATTCACTTTAGGAGGTTACTATGGAATCTATTTTAGAAGTTTTGACCCCAGATAACCTAGTCTTTATCTTTAAAGGATTTGGCTTGACCCTCTACATTTCTCTGATTGCTATCGTCCTCTCGACCCTTATCGGAACAGTACTAGCCGTCATGAGAAATGGGAAAAATCCTGTCTTACGGATCATCTCCAGCATTTATATCGAGTTTGTACGTAACGTTCCCAACCTTCTCTGGATTTTCACTATCTTTTTGGTGTTCAAGATGAAGTCCACACCAGCAGGTATTACTGCCTTTACTCTTTTTACCTCAGCAGCCCTAGCTGAGATTATCCGAGGCGGTCTCAATGCCGTGGACAAGGGCCAGTACGAAGCAGGAATGTCACAAGGATTCACCTCTACGCAAATCCTCTACTACATCATTCTCCCACAAGCGATCCGTAAAATGCTGCCAGCCATCATTTCTCAGTTTGTAACCGTGATTAAGGATACCAGCCTTCTCTACTCTGTTATCGCTCTACAAGAACTCTTTGGCGCTAGCCAAATTCTCATGGGCCGTTATTTCGAACCAGAGCAGGTCTTCAGTCTTTATATCCTGATTGCCTTGATATACTTTATCTTTAACTTTGCCATTTCTAGCCTGTCTCATAAGCTAGCAAAACGTTGGCAACAAGCTGCAGAATAAAAACGAAATGTGAACTCGAAACAAGGGTTCACATTTTTTGCTATAAATGAAAAAGAGCAACTCAATGCTATGCAAACGTTTTACTTTTTGGTAAAATGACTTTAAAACCATAAAGTAAGGAGAAAAATCATGATCCACGAACTTTGCAAAGAATTCTCTCAACTGGAACAAGTAGAAGCTATAGCTCTTGGTGGTTCTCGTGCAGGACAAGCCTACGATCAAAATTCTGACTATGATGTTTATGTCTATCTCAACGCTTCTATTGATGAGGCGACTCGCCTAAAAATTTTGAGTAAATACTGCTCCTATATGGAAATTGGAAACCAGTTTTGGGAGTTAGAGGACGACTGTGTACTAAACAACGGTATTGAAATCGAGTTGATTTATCGTTCGCTGGAGTCGTTTGAACAAGAATTGAACTCAACCGTTTTTCAGCATCAAGCCCAAAATGCCTATACAACTTGCATGTGGCATAATCTACTCCACAGCAAGATTCTATACGACCCGAATGGACACTATGCTTCTCTCCAAAAGACTTACCAGATTCCCTATCCACAGGAACTCAAAAAACATATCATCGAAAGGCAGTTCCTTTTGCTAGACCAAGCCATGCCTGCCTTCTCTCATCAAATAGAAAAAGCTATCAAGCGTCAAGATCTTCTCAGCATGAATCATCGTACGAGTGAATTTTTTGCTTCCTACTTTGACTTGTTATTTGCGCTCAATGAGCAAACCCATCCTGGTGAAAAACGAATGTTGGAGTACGCAAAGACCCATTGTACACTCCTCCCTAAGCAATTTGAAGAAACTATTCGCAAGTATTTCCAACTACTCTACCAACCGCAACAAGGAGAACAAGCGGTCGTAACCTTGCAAACTATCCTGAAGGAACTAAAAGCCATTTTGCCATAGACCAAAAAGAAAATGTGAACCTGAAACTGAGGCTCACATTTTTCTTTATAGTTTACCGTAAAGAATCTAGTACACTTTACCACAATTCTTCTTGCCCAACTCATAAAAAGAGCGGCAATAGAAAAAGAGAACCTTAGTCCTCTTACTTAGACAGTTTATTCTGAGCATCAGCTACAACCTGAGCCAGACTTGTCTGGCGCAGTTGGTTCTCCATAGCTGCTTGAACATCGAACAGCTTTTGGTCCAAGACTGCATGGATATTCGCACCAATTGGACAATTAGGATTTGGATTATCATGAAAACTAAAGAGCTTACCAGATTTTCCTAAACACTCTACAGCTTGGTAGACATCCAACAAACTAATCTCTTGAAGGTCTTTTATTATCTCAGTTCCTCCCGTACCACGAGCAACTGAAATCAATCCAGCTTTTTTGAGTTGCGATAAAGTCTTACGGATAATGACTGGATTGACTCCGACACTAGCCGCAAGAAAATCGCTGGTTACTTTACTATCTGTATCCTGCATTGCAATAATAATCATCATATGAGTCGCAATGGTAAATCGGCTTGAAATTTGCATCTTCTTCTCCTTTCACTGATATTTTATTCATCTTTTCCCGTATAAACATTATACCGTTTTTGGTTTTCCTGTCAAATATTATAGACTGATTATCTTCTCCATGCAAAAAGTCCTGTATCCCTCTTGGTAACCGGAACGGCGGAGGAAATACAAAGACTTATTTTTTTATGCAATTTTACGGACAATCCCTTTTGTTTTATGACTTGACCAAACTGAGCTGACAGAAACCCCAGCACCAACTAAAGTAAACACAGCTAACATAGCTAGATTATAAAAATAGTTATCTGGGAAATCACCACTAAAGATTAATTCATTCACCACTCGGAAAGCAAAGGCAAACTCAACCCCTAGTTTGGAAACGACTTCCATCGCCAAATCAATTTGATTCACTAGAAAGACAGTGATTACCATCCAAATAGAGGAAATCACAATCCCCTTTCGAGATACCTTTCTTCCAAGGATTTCATATCCTTTAATGGTACAAATCCCCAGAACAATGCCCGCTACCATAGCCACATAACCTAGACGTGCGATAAATAGAGCAACTGCTCCACCAATCAAGGCTCCCAGCAAGGCACCAACTGCTCCAAGAAGAACATTTTCCTTTTGATTTTGATAAGAATCTACCTCAATCTGAAGATTGCTCTTCAGCAATTGATAGCTTTCCTCGTTGATAAGGAAAATTGAATCACCTAATTGATAGAGACCAACGGGGCCCTCCTGACCGCTATAGGCACAGACTTGGACGAAATGATGGGTTTCAAGGAATGCTACGAGGTCTGTTATGAGCGTCTGTAACTTTTCGATTGTTTTTGATTTGCGCATGGCACCTTTTACGACAAAAGAAACAAGGTACTGGTTGATGGACAAGGTCGACAAGTTTGGAAGAGATTCACTCTTAAACTCATCCCAAACCAATTCGTTTTCTTCTGAATCCGCAGGATTGCCATTTAAACTCACACTGACACAAAGTCGAAACTGATTTTTCACATCAGTTTCTTGCAGGAAAAGTAAATAACCTGACTGCGTGCCATAAATACTACGCGAATCTTCGTCAAATTGCAAGCCCAACTCCGAGGCAATAGCGTGTAACTCTTCTGGTTTCATTATCTGTCTCCTCTTATTTTGAATATCAATTAGTATGAGATTCAAATTAGTTATATTCCGTTATTCTAACATAAATTTGAGAAGCCGTCAATTCGTATCCAGTTCGACTTATCGGAAAACAACAGTCACTAGACTATCTGATTTCTAGCTAGAAGTCCTCTTAAAACCAATCTTTCTTGTCTCTTTCCATCCAGAGTTCAACATCCTGGTCATAACCTTCTTGTTCACTGATTTGACCTAACAATTCGTGGTTATGAGTATGGTGAATTCCATTTACCAAACTTTCATAGTAGACCTGAAAATAGGGGAGCTTCAAATCCTTAGCCAACTGCAATTCAGCTTCTACATCATAATCCACACGACGAAAATCAACATCAGACAAACCTGCCTCATCAAACTCTAAGATCATATACTGGGCCCGCAGGTCCTTACGCAACTTCGCATCTAGAAAGAAAGGTTGTCCGATGGATCCTGGATTAAGAATCATCTGTCCATCACTTCCATAACGAAGCAACTGTTGGTGAATATGACCATATACTGCGATGGAGGCATGTGGATTCGTGACCAATCTATCAAAATCTTCTTGTTTTCCCGTATGAATCAATTCTCTTCCCCAGTTTTTATCAGGGACATGGTGAGTGATTCCCACCATCAAATCACCAAACTGACGATGAACTTGCATGGGTTGATTATTGAGATTTTCGATTTCTTCAGGGCTGACCTCCTCTAAGATGTATTGACTTTGACGCAGGAGATAACGATGGCTCGCTTTTGTAGGATCTAACTTGCGATGCAGGCCTCGCCAGAGACTATTCTCCCAATTTCCCAGAACTCTTACTGTAATAGGCAAGCTAGCTAAGAGGTCCAATATCCTTCTACGCCCTGTTCCTGGCATCAGAATATCTCCCAAAAGCCAGTACTCATCTACCTCTGCCGCCCTTGCATCAGCCAGAACAGCTTCCAAAGCTGTCGTATTTCCATGTATGTCTGAAAGAACTGCTATTTTGGTCATTCTTTCTCCTTATTTTCCTTCTTTTGTTAGTATTATAACAGAAAACACTCGAAAAGATTACTATCACCGATCACTGGATTAAATTGTAAGAGCTTTTAAATCGTGCTATAATATAAGTAGAGATTTCCCCTTCATTTAGGATTATGTGGTCTACAATATCTCTCATTTTTTTCCAGATTGGAGGACTATTGCCATGCGGAATTATCTTAAGTATATCCCATACTACCTTATTACTTTCTTTTTTTACTGGCCACTCTATGAGCTATTCTCACTACTCATCTCTGACCCATATACACTGAAGGGACTGTACATTTACAACATCATCCTCTTTTCACCTCTGGTAACCTTTATCGTATCGCTACTTTATAGCTATCGATTTCATTTCTCACTTTGGTGGCTACTCGGTATTGGTCTGCTCTTTTGCTTTACCATCATCACCTTTGGCGAATTCATCCTGCTTTACTTCTTAGCCTATGAACTCTTTGCCCTACTTGGGTTGGCTGCTGGTGTGGGGATCAAGCATGTCTTCCAGCGAGAGAAAAATAAAAAAATTATACAAAAACCTTGAAAATTCTCGCAATCATGCTATAATAATGCATAGAGACAAGTCACTTAGTCCCTTTCTACTAGAGAGTGCGTGGTTGCTGGAAACGCATAGAAAGCCTAAACTGATACTACTCTACTGACTTTTATGCAAACATAAAACGGTGGCTACGTTAAAGCCAATCAGAGGTGTCCCTCTTTTTTGAGGAACATGAATGAAGGTGGAACCACGTTGCGACGTCCTTTTAGGATGTCGTTTTTTGTTTGGAGAATAGAGATATTACCAGATTAAATGAAACATAGCTAAGAAAAGAAGCTGGAGGTTAATGTGAATAAATCATTGTCTTGGGTGATTCCCTGTGCCTTCCTTATCGTCTATGTATGGCTAATGAAAACTCTCAGTCTATGGGGGTTAGAGTACATTGTTGTTTTTTCATTTTTTGCATTTGTTCCTCTTTTGCCATTTCTTGCTCCTTTTCTTGGTATCTTAATGTTTTTTAAGAAAAAGAAACTCATCCTGTCAGGATATTTTCTAAGCCTAACTGCTGGTATTTATTTGGTTAATGCTATAAGAAACTATCCGCTAAGGATATACATGGAAGGTGAGATGACTGATGAACAATATCTGTCTCTAATCCTTTCCTTAGTATGCTATCTATTCATTTCTACAGCTTTCTTTATCTTTAAAATGAGAAAGTTAAACTATCATTTGTTTAGATAATTAATTGTTATGATTCTTTGTAGATATCGAATTCTCTACTTCTTCAACCTCAATTTTTAAATATGATAAATTTTTAAGGAGAAAACCATGATTAAGATTACTTTCCCAGATGGCGCTGTTCGTGAATTCGAATCTGGCGTGACTACTTTTGAAATTGCCCAATCTATCAGCAATTCCCTAGCTAAAAAAGCCTTGGCTGGTAAATTCAACGGCAAACTCATCGATACGACTCGTGCTATCACTGAAGATGGAAGCATCGAAATCGTGACACCTGATCACGAAGATGCCCTTCCAATCTTGCGTCACTCAGCTGCTCACTTGTTTGCCCAAGCAGCTCGTCGCCTTTTCCCAGATATTCACTTGGGTGTTGGTCCAGCTATTGAAGATGGCTTCTACTACGATACTGATAACACAGCTGGTCAAATCTCCAACGAAGACCTTCCTCGTATCGAAGAAGAAATGAAAAAAATCGTTAAAGAAAACTTCCCATCAATCCGTGAAGAAGTGACGAAAGACGAGGCACGTGAAATCTTCAAGAACGACCCTTACAAGTTGGAATTGATCGAAGAACACTCAGAAGACGAAGGTGGGTTGACTATCTACCGTCAGGGTGAATATGTAGACCTCTGCCGTGGACCTCACGTTCCATCAACAGGCCGTATCCAAATCTTCCACCTTCTTCATGTAGCAGGTGCTTACTGGCGTGGAAATAGCGACAACGCGATGATGCAACGGATCTACGGTACAGCTTGGTTTGACAAGAAAGACTTGAAGAACTACCTTCAAATGCGTGAAGAAGCCAAAGAACGTGACCACCGTAAACTTGGCAAAGAGCTTGACCTCTTCATGATTTCACAAGAAGTCGGACAAGGACTTCCTTTCTGGTTGCCAAATGGTGCCACTATTCGTCGTGAATTGGAACGCTACATTGTCGACAAAGAGTTAGCTTCTGGCTATCAACACGTTTACACTCCACCACTTGCTTCTGTAGAGCTATACAAGACTTCTGGTCACTGGGATCACTACCAAGAGGACATGTTCCCAACTATGGATATGGGTGATGGGGAAGAGTTTGTCCTTCGTCCAATGAACTGTCCACACCACATCCAAGTCTTTAAACACCATGTTCACTCCTACCGTGAATTGCCAATCCGTATCGCCGAAATCGGTATGATGCACCGTTACGAAAAATCTGGTGCCCTCACTGGTCTTCAACGTGTGCGTGAAATGTCACTCAACGACGGTCACCTCTTTGTCACTCCTGAACAAATCCAAGAAGAATTCCAACGTGCCCTTCAGTTGATTATCGATGTTTATGAAGACTTCAACCTAAACGAGTACCGTTTCCGCCTCTCTCTTCGTGACCCTCAAGATACTCACAAGTACTTTGATAACGATGAAATGTGGGAAAATGCCCAAACCATGCTTCGCGCAGCCCTTGATGAAATGGGTGTGGACTACTTTGAAGCTGAAGGTGAGGCAGCCTTCTACGGACCAAAATTGGATATCCAAGTTAAGACTGCTCTCGGTAAAGAAGAAACCCTTTCGACTATCCAGCTTGACTTCTTGCTTCCAGAACGCTTCGACCTCAAATACATCGGAGCTGATGGTGAAGAACACCGTCCAGTTATGATCCACCGTGGGGTTATCTCAACTATGGAACGCTTTACAGCTATCTTGATTGAGAACTACAAGGGTGCCTTCCCAACATGGCTTGCCCCACACCAAGTAACTCTCATCCCAGTATCCAACGAAAAACACGTAGACTACGCATGGGAAGTAGCCAAGAAACTCCGTGACCGCGGTGTCCGTGCTGATGTGGATGAGCGCAATGAAAAAATGCAGTTCAAGATTCGTGCTTCACAAACAAGCAAAATTCCTTACCAATTGATTGTTGGGGATAAGGAAATGGAAGACGGAACAGTCAACGTTCGTCGCTATGGTCAAAAAGAAACACAAACTGTCCCAGTAGATGAGTTTGTATCAGCAATCCTTGCTGATATCGCCAACAAATCTCGTGTTGAGAAATAAAACGATCACCGTCTGAGAAACATTTTTCAGTAAGAAAAAGCAACAACTATTTCAGCTGTTGCTTTTTATATTTTATTTAACCTGAGCTAGTAGTGATTGGTCAAACCACCACACAAGATTTGCTTTCATGAGTTGGATAAGGTCAATATCCTCAATCCTTGTCTGCTTCTTTTTCTTTTACGAGATCTTTTTGTGAATCTTTTTCAGAGAGTTTTTGATCGATATACTTGTTAATAGTTTCATAAAATTCCTTGGTCATCTCACTATCTAATTTTGTCGAATTATGGACTTGATTAACTTTCAATTCAACAGATTGAATACCGTAAGAGGCTTGTTTTTGATGGAGCGTTTCTAATTCTTCGTCTGAAATCGGATCTCCAACAACCGTCAAGACCAATTCATTGTTCCTTGACTTGTAGACTTGATTAATGACCGTGTGATTGGCGAACTCTTTTGCTATAAACTGTTTGATTCCTTCTTTTCGCGCTTGATCTATCGACAGAGTGACTGCTGAATAGCTGGCTGGAAGAATCAATAATACAATCAAAGATGTCAAGCCAATTTTCATTTTAATGTTTAGCTCTTTAAATGAACTTAAGGGAGATTTTCTCATCAAAATTCTTGTTCCAACAATGTTGGCTAGCATGATAAAGGCACAGTTGATCAAGAAAAGATAGAGAGCCCCAAACAAAAATCGTACATTTCCATTAGCTAAACCATAGCCCGCAGTACAGATAGGTGGCATCAGAGCTGTTGCAATGGCTACTCCTGGCACGATATTGTTTGCTTCTTTTTTCCTTGACCCAATTACACCTGCTATCCCACCAGCAATAGCAATGAGAACATCCCAAATGGTTGGAGTGGTTCGTGCAATCAACTCGCTACTTGCATAAGATAAGGGAGAAATCCAGAAATATAGAGTCGAGACAAGTAAACTGACCAATACTTGAGTAAATAAAACCTCTAGAGATTGCTTGATTAAACGCGTATCAAAAATAGCTAAACCAAAACCCAGTCCAACAATCGGTGTCATAAGAGGGGAAATCAGCATGGCTCCAATAATGACAGCTGTTGAATTCATATTTAGACCGATAGAGGCAATAAAAATCGCACACATCAAAATCACTGTATCTCTTAATCGAACATGAAGGTCATCATATAATTTCTCACGGTATTCACGTGTTGAATAATTTCTGGTCATTGGTTACTCCTTTTATTTCATATACTCTTGTTTCTGCTTGGATGATGGTAGAGAAACTTCTTTTCAATCTTACATATTTTTCTTCTCACCTGTTATTTTTTTGAAAATTATCCTTTAAGCATCCGTCAGTCTATCCTTAACATTATATCAAAAATTTTACAGTCTTTCTCTGAAGAAATCTATCAATTTAACAGATAGAGAAAGGAAGAAATTTTTGTTTCCTTATACGAAAAAGAAAAAAACGGTATCTCCTCTGAAAGAAGATGCCGTTTAATGATTAAGCGTGATGAGTGTGTTTGACAATCCATTGCTCCATTTTGATTTGCAACCAGAAGCCATAGATTACAAACGTGATGATGGTTAGAAGAAACCACTTGATCCAGTTGCCGAATAGTTGTGCTCCAGTCCTGTCAAAGTATAGACGTTGCCCATCCACTACCGTGTGTTTGGTTTTCAATTTTGCATCATGCAAATCGCCCAAGGTGTTGCGTTCTCCAAGATAAGCCCGAAAATTATGGCTACTAAGATAGAGTATCCAATATAATCTATGATTCCTCCATCAAAATAACTTTCTTTCATTTTTGCCTCTTTTATTGTTTGACTATATTCTAGTTGTTTCCTAGTGTAACATTTTTTACATCTGGACAATCTTACGGTAACTTCTAGACGTTATCATGAAAATAGAGATATCGACTAGAACAAAAGTTCCACAGATGGATAAGATTATCATCAACTATGCTTACTCAATCATCAGATTCCTATTGGAAAACTTGATGCGAACGGTTGTTCCTATCCCAACCTCAGACTCGATACGAATCTGGTGGCCGAGCTCTTCAGAAATTTTCTTGGATAGGTAGAGGCCAAGTCCAGATGATTGCTGGGTCAAACGGCCATTGTAGCCTGAAAAACCACGTTCAAAGACTCGGAGGACATCACTGTTTTTTATCCCAATCCCCGTATCCTTGATACAGAGCTCCTGGCCTTCCATATAAATCTCTAGCCCACCTTCCTTGGTGTACTTGAGACTGTTTGAGAGGATTTGTTCAATGACGACCAACAGCCACTTCTTATCGGTCACGATGATTTTGTCAAGGTCATGGAGATTGAGCGTCAGTCCTTTTTGGATAAAGAAAAGGGCATACTTGCGAACCACTTCCTTCACCAAATCCTCCACTTGAACCTTTTCAAATACCAAGTCATCATGAAAGCTTTCCAAACGAAGATACTGCAACACCAGATTGGTATAGGAGTCAATCTTGAAGATTTCCTGTTCCAGTTGCTGCTTGGCCTCACGATCAGAGACTTCTGCTACTAAAAGGCGACTAGCCGCAATGGGCGTCTTGATCTGGTGAACCCATAAGGTGTAGTAATCAAGCAAATCCGTCAGCTTGCTCTGCGCTTCCGACTTCTTTTGATACAATTCAGACTCACGCTCTTCGAGTTTTTCTGCTAGCGCACATTCCAGAGGAGACTTGGGGTCTCTCTCAGCATAGAGTACTTCCTGCCGGTAAACCTGAGCTTCTGCAAATATATCCCAAGCCAAAAATAGGAAGGTCAAAAAACTACTGAGTAGAAAGAAATAAAGAAAATAAGTTCCTAGACTAGCAAATAAAAACTGAAAGAGAAGGACGAGAAAGCCTAATGAAAAAATATAGGCAAAAACGCGACTGCGAGAACGCAGATAGGCTAGAAAAAATGATTTCCAATCAAGCATGTTTCAGTCCGTATCCTATCCCTTTCTTGGTTTCAATAAAGCCTACTAAGCCTTGCTCCTCCAACTTTTTGCGCAAACGAGCAACGTTGACAGACAAGGTATTGTCATCGATGAAAAAGTCGCTATTCCAAAGTTCCCGCATCAGGTCATCACGCGCCACGATATTACCCGCATGTTCAAACAAAACCCGCAAAATTTGAAATTCATTCTTGGTTAAGCTCAGGACTTCACCCTGATAGTGCAGGTCCATAGACTTGGTATTGAGGATCACACCCGCATACTCCAGCAGACTTTCATCTCGCCCAAACTCATAGGAACGGCGCAACAAGCCCTGAACCTTGGCAAGGAGCACCTGCTGGTCAAAAGGCTTGGTCACAAAGTCGTCCGCTCCCATATTGATCGCCATGACAATATCCATAGCCTGGTCTCTCGATGACAGAAACATGATAGGCACCTTGGAAATTTTACGAATCTCCTGGCACCAGTGATAACCATTAAAAAGAGGTAGACCAATATCCATGAGGACCAAATGAGGCTCCGACTGAACAAAAAGGCTCAATACTTCCATAAAGTCTTCTACCAAAACGACCTCAAAGCCCCACTCTGAGAGCAATTTCCCAACTTGTTGCCGAATGACTTGGTCATCTTCTACTAGTAAAATTTTGTGCATGCGCTCCTCCTTTACTCTTGTTCAAACTATAAAAAACCTTAATAAAAAATCAATGGATTGGTATCTCTACTGTTTATCAACCTATTTTTAAAATCCAGATTCGGAAACGAAAGCTAAATAGAGAATAATCCCATTGATATCATACCTTATTTTTAACTATAGTTCCAGCCTTATCCTATATTTTCCTTTCTGTGCTCATTTAGTTAGCGTTTCTTTAACTTATTTAATAGATCTAGCCTTCTTATTGACAAGCTAGCCATGATTTGTTAGAATATGAATGAATGAATGAACAAATAAATTTATTCATTCATACAGCGAAGGAGGTTAAATCATATTGGACAAAAAACAAGCTCTAAAAACAGCAGCTTATGACGTTTTTTCAAAAAAAGGTTACAAGGCAACAGGAATTTCAGAAATTGCTAGACAAGCTGGTATGGCAGTAGGCTCTTTTTATAACTATTACGAGAGTAAAGAAGCTATTTTTCTAGACATCTATATAGATGAAAACAACCGTGTTCGCCAAGCTATGATCGAAGAACTGGATTGGGAAATTGACATGATCGACCTCATTGGTCAACTATTTGCTCAGTCTAGAACTCTCGTTTCTTCCAATAAAATCCTTGCAGAATGGTACAATCCTGCCATCGCAGATGAGTTGCACAGCTACTATTCCTCAGAAGAAGGCAAAGTCGCAAATCCTTTTCATCAGTTTCTAGTTAAAACTTTTACAAATCGTATGCAGGTTGAAGGCTATTCTCCAGAAAAGATTCAAGAGATTTTACAAGTTTACAACCTATTTTACTACATGGATATGCATATCACGGAAAAAGATTTTCCAAATATTGGCAAAACTGTTGAAATACTTGCAACCAACTTCATTAAAGGAGTTCTAAAATAAAGAATGGATTTCTTTATTTTTTGAAAAGATATGAATGAATCATTTTTTAGTTCATTCATAAAATTAAGAACAGGAGTCATAAAAAATGAAAAGAGGTAAAAAAATGTTTATTATCATTCTATCAACACTTGGATTGCTAGCCCTTATAACTTGGGGTGCCATCGCCTATCTTGGACGAAGTCAGACATTATCGATAAAATCCATCGAAAACCCCAGCAGAGATCTATATTTAATTCATATCACAAAACCGAGTCATCAAATCTGGAAAGCTGGGGCTTATGCTAAGTTTACACTCCCTGATACCTCGTCTACTGCTGGCAAATATGAAGCTCAGGGAGAGCAAACCAGTCGATGGCTAACCATTGCCTCCACACCTGATGAAGATGAAATTCTCATTTTGACTCATAATAGTGGTAGCAACTTTAAGAACACCTTGACACATTTACCGGCTGGCAGTGAGATTGAGATGAGTTGGCTGGATTCCTCTTTGACTGTTAAAGATACGAATAAGCCACTAGTTTGCTTTGCATCTGATGTCGGCATTTCTGCTCTACGCCCCCTTATCAAAGAATGGGCTGGTAAATGTCCGATTATTCTCAACCATTTTGACAAAGGAGTTACTATTTTCGATAATGAGATAAAGGAACTTGCTCAAAAAACACCGAATTTTACTTATAAAACGAGCGATGAACTTTCTCAAAGTCAAGAATTTTTAAAACGTGCTATTGATGAATACGGCAATCAAGCCAGCTATCTCATCACAGGTCAGCCTGATGATGTAAATGAGATGAAGAATTTTTTAAAGGAAAATGGGATTGATAGCAAAAACATACAAGTAAGCTCGTTTAGAGGTTTGAAATAGGAGCAATCTATCTTCTATGTATTTCAATCCAACCCTACTAGGTCATTCGAACAAGCCTACTAGCTAATTCTAGGTAAATGTGATAGGATAAACATAGAGAAAGGAGCTTTTATGGCCAATATTTTTGACTACCTCAATGATGTAGCATACGATTCCTTTTATGACTTCCCCGTGAACGAGTTAGATGTTCTTGCCTTGACTGAGTTGACCTATCTTGCTTTTGATGATATAGTTACCCAAGAACCCCAGCGCCTCATAGATCTTGCATCTCAAATCCCTAGAGAAACGACGATGTTGACCAATAAAAACCGTCTCCAGTTGTTGGATCAGCTCGCTCAACACAAACGCTTTAAAAATTGCAAGCTCTCAGACTTTATCAACGACATCGATCCTGAATTGCAAAAACAGTTCGCAGCTATGGCTTATCGTATCAGTCTCGATACCTATTTGCTTGTTTTTCGTGGAACGGATGACAGTATCATTGGTTGGAAAGAAGATTTCCATATGACCTATATGAAGGAAATCCCAGCTCAAAAACATGCCCTCGAGTATTTAGAGGACTTTTTTGCTCAACATCCTAATCAAAAGGTTATTCTAGCAGGACACTCAAAAGGGGGCAATCTAGCTGTCTATGCTGCCAGTCAACTTGATCCAAACTTACAGAAAAACATTGTCGCTGTCTATACTTTTGATGCCCCTGGGCTTCACAAGGAACTAACCGAAACACCTGGCTATCAAAACATGATGGAAAGAACGAAAGTATTTATCCCACAAGGGTCTATCATCGGGATGATGCTGGAAATTCCGGATAGAAAAATCGTCGTTCGAAGCACCGCCTTAGGTGGCCTTGCCCAGCACGACACCTTTAGTTGGCAGGTTGAAGACAAACACTTTGTCCAACTGGACGAGACCAATAGTGACAGCCAGCAAGTCGATACAACCTTCAAGGAATGGGTTGAGACGGTCCCTGATACTGAACTGCAGCTCTACTTTGACCTCTTTTTTGGAATCATTCTCGATGCAGGCATCTCTTCTATCAACGACCTCTCTTCCTTCAAGGTTATTGAACACGTTCACCATCTCTTTGTCCAAGCCCAGTCCCTCACTCCTGATGATAAAGAAATCATGGGGCGCTTAACCCAACTCTTGATTGACACCCGTTACCAAGCTTGGAAAAATCGAGAATAGACAAAAACCAACTAATCCAATGATTAGCTGGTTTTTTGTTTAAGAAACTAATGGATACTACTTAGAATCTCGAGTATAGAATTAGTCTTCTTTTTTCTTGCGAGACACAAATCCAAATCCGCTCATCAAACCTAGTACTCCTAGAGCCGCCAAAGCTGCATGATCCTCCGTACCAGTATTAGGTAATTCTTTGGTTGCTTTAGTAGCTGGAGATTGCTCAGTTGGTTTTTGTTGAGGAGCAGTAACAACTTTTTCGTAGACATGTTCCGTATCTCCGTTTGGAAGTTTCTTAGTCTCTACGAAGCGGTAGCCTGGAATATCTTTCTTAGGTTGTTCACCGTCTTCGGTTGGATAACCTGGAATTTCATTGCCTTCCTTATCCTTATGACTAGTCTTAACCTTCTCATAAACGTGTTCTGTGTCACCGTTTGGAAGTTTCTTAGTCTCGATGAAGCGGTAACCTGGAATATCTTTCTTAGGTTGTTCACCGTCTTCGGTTGGATAACCTGGAATGGCATTGCCTTCCTTATCCTTATGACTGGTCTTAACCTTCTCATAAACGTGTTCTGTGTCACCGTTTGGAAGTTTCTTAGTCTCTACGAAGCGGTAGCCTGGAATATCTTTCTTAGGTTGTTGGCCGTCTTCGGTTGGGTGGCCTGGAATCTCATTGCCTTCCTTATCCTTATGACTAGTCTTAACCTTCTCATAAACGTGTTCTGTGTCACCGTTTGGCAGTTTCTTAGTCTCTACGAAGCGGTAGCCTAGAATATCCTTCTTAGGTTGTTCACCGTCTTCGGTTGGATGACCTGGAATTTCATTCCCTTCCTTATCCTTATGACTAGTCTTAACCTTCTCATAAACGTGTTCTGTGTCACCGTTTGGAAGTTTCTTAGTCTCTACGAAGCGGTAACCTGGGATATCTTTCTTAGGTTGTTCACCGTCTTCGGTTGGGTGGCCTGGAATCTCATTTCCTTCCTTATCCTTGTGGCTGGTCTTAACCTTCTCATAAACGTGTTCTGTGTCACCGTTTGGAAGTTTCTTAGTCTCTACGAAGCGGTAGCCTGGAATATCCTTCTTAGGTTGTTGGCCGTCTTCGGTTGGGTGGCCTGGAATTTCATTCCCTTCCTTATCCTTATGACTGGTCTTAACCTTCTCATAAACGTGTTCTGTGTCACCGTTTGGAAGTTTCTTAGTCTCGAT